>CAIMWS010000171.1 GCA_903845125.1 uncultured Verrucomicrobiota bacterium | reverse complement strand
GCGATGGTCCGCTGGCTGGATTTCAACGACACCTGGCTCGCCGCCGAATGGGGGCATCCCTCCGACAACCTGGGCGGCATCCTCGCCGCCGCCGACTTCATCAGCCGTAAAAACCTCCTGAACGGTGCGGAACCGCTGGTCATGCGCGACGTGCTGACGGCGATGATCAAGGCGCACGAGATTCAGGGCGTGCTCGCGCTGGAAAACAGTTTCAACCGCGTCGGCCTGGACCACGTTGTCCTGGTGAAAGCCGCCAGCACCGCCGTCGTCACCCACATGCTGGGTGGCACCGAGCAGCAAATCACCGACGCCCTCTCCCAAGCCTGGGCCGATGGCCAAAGCCTCCGCACCTACCGGCACGCGCCCAACACCAGCTCGCGCAAAAGCTGGGCCGCAGGCGACGCCACCAGCCGCGCGGTGCGCCTGGCGCTGATGGTGCTCAACGGCGAGCCCGGGCTGCCCAGCGCGTTGACGGCGCCCAAGTGGGGCTTCTACGATGTGCTGTTCAAGGGGAACTCTTTTAAGTTCCAGCGCCCCTACGGCTCTTACGTGATGGAGCACATCCTTTTCAAGATCTCCTTCCCCGCTGAATTCCACGCCCAAACCGCGGTCGAATGCGCGATGCAGCTGCACCCGCTCGTCAAAGGCCGGGTCGACCAGATCGACCGTATCGAATTGCGGACCCAGGAGCCAGCCATCCGCATCATCAGCAAAACCGGCCCGCTCCACAATCCCGCCGACCGCGACCACTGCATCCAGTACATGGTGGCGGTGCCGCTGCTCCACGGGTTGCTCACCGCCGAGTGTTACGAGGACGAATTTGCCGGGGATCCGCGCCTGGACGCCTTGCGTGGCAGGATGACGATCGCCGAGGATCCGCAGTTCACCCAGGATTATTACGATCCCGCCAAACGCGCCATCGGCAACGCGGTCCAGGTCTTTTTCAAGGATGGCAGCGCCACGCCGCGCGTGACGGTTGAGTATCCCATCGGTCACCGCCGCCGCCGGGCGGAGGGCCTGCCGCTGCTGGTGCGCAAATTCCAGGACGCCCTGGCCACCCAATTCCCGGCGTCCCAGGCCGAAGCAATCCTGCGGCTGTGCCAGAATCCCGGGCAATTGGACAGCACCCCAGTCAACATCTTCATGGACCTTTGGGTGAAGTCATAACGGAAAGCGCCGGGCCATGGTCCCGGCGCTTGCCTGCGGAATTTTATTCGGCTGCCCCGCTGGTGAACTCAGTTCACGGGTAAACGGCGATGGCCTCGATCTCCACTTTGGCGCCTTTGGGCAGGGCGGCCACCTGGACGGTGGACCGGGCCGGGAAGCCGCCTTGGAAGTATTGGCCGTAAACTTCGTTCATGGCGGCGAACTCGCCGAGATTGACCATGAACACGGTGGTTTTCACCACATCCACCAAGCCCAGCTTTTGGTGGGCCAGGATGGTTTTGATATTCTCCAGCACCTGCCGGGTTTGGGCCTGGATGTCGTCCGAGGCCACCAGGCTGCCAGTGGCGGGATCGAGCGGGATCTGGCCGGAGCAGAAGAGCCATTGGCCGGAGCGGACGGCTTGGCGGTAGGGTCCCACGGCCGCCGGCGCCTGGGGCGCCTGGATGATCTGTTTGCCTGAGTGATTCATAAGCGCGTCTTTCGGCTTCTATTTCAACGCTTCCAGCGCCGCCTGGGTCTGGGCTTGCTTGGTTTTCCATTCCGCCAGCCGCTGGCGGCTTTCCTCCAGCACCTGGGGCGGGGCTTTCTGCGCGAAGGCCGGGTTGTTCAAGCGTTGCCCGGCGCGTTCGATTTCGGTTTCGATCTTCGCCAGCAGTTTTTCCAGCCGGGACTTCTCGGCCGCGACATCGATCAACCCCTCGAGCGGCAGGTATAGTTCGCCCAGCGGCGAATGCAGGGTGGGGGTGCCTTTGGGCGGGGCAAAGCTCTCCACCACCTCCAGGGGATCGGCGTTGAGCAATATCTTTAGCACGTCCAATTCGTGGGCGGCCCAGGGAAGCGCCGGCTTGAAGACGAATTTCACCCGCTTGCTGGAGGCGATGTTGCCCTCGCGGCGCAGGTTGCGGCCCTGGGTGACGAGTTCGTATTTGTCGCTCACGAACCGCCCGGCCTCGGGCGTCAGCCCGTAATGTTCCTTGAAATCGGCGCCCAGCGGTTTGGGCCAGGGCGCGTTCATGATGGTAAAGCCACCCTGGCCGGCGGGCAGGTCGGTGTGGTAGCCCATGCCCTGCCAAAGCTCCTCGGTGATGAACGGCAGGAAGGGGTGGAACAGGCGCAGGATATGGGACAGCACAAAATCGATCACCGCCAGCACGTTGGCTTTTTGGGCGGCATCCTGCCCGTAGAGGACGGCCTTGCAGGCTTCCACATACCAGTCGCAATACTCGCTCCAGAAGAAACGGTAGAGCACCTGGGTGGCCTCATTGATGCGGTATTGCTCGAAGGCCACGTTGATTTCCGAAATGGCGGCATCGAGCCGGAGGAGGATCCACTTGTCGTCGCTGGTGAGCAGGGCGGGATTGATTTCGCCCTCGACTTCCCCGGATTGCATCTGGCGAAAGCGGCAGGCATTCCAGAGCTTGTTGCAGAAGTTGCGGCCCAATTCCACGTGCTGCTCGTCGAACAGCAGATCCTGCCCGAGCGGGGCGGAGCGCATGACCCCGAACCGGAGGGCGTCCGCGCCGAACTTGGCGATGAGGTCCAACGGATCCGGCGAGTTGCCGAGGCTCTTGGACATTTTCCGGCCCTGCTTGTCGCGCACGATGCCGGTGAGGTAAACGTCGCGGAACGGTTTCTGGCCGGTGTATTCCAGCCCGGCCATGATCATGCGGGCCACCCAGAAAAAGAGGATTTCCGGCGCGGTGACCAGCAGGGTGGTGGGATAAAACTTGGCCAGGGTCGGCTCGTCCATGGTGGCGAAGGGCCACAGCCACGAGGAGAACCAGGTGTCCAGCACGTCGGTTTCCTGGGTCCAATCCGCACCGGGGGAATCGACCTGGCACTTGATTTCCGGGCCGCGGTACCACACCGGGATGCGGTGCCCCCACCAGAGCTGGCGGCTGATGCACCAATCCTGGATGTTGGCCATCCAGTGGTCGTAAACCTTGGCCCAGCGGTCGGGGTAAAACTGGAGCTCGCCCGAGGCGGCTGCCTCGCGGGCGGGGGTGGCGGACGGGTATTTCAAAAACCATTGCTCGGACAGGCGCGGCTCGATTGGCACATCGGCCCGTTCGCTGAAGCCCACGTTGTTCTCGTAAGGTTCCTCTTTCACCCGGGCGCCCACTTCCTCGAGTAGTTGGAGCGCTTTTTCCCGGGCGGCGACACGGTCCTTGCCCGCCAGATCCCGGCCCGCCGCTTCGCTCATGGTGCCGTCCGCCTCGATCACCTCGATGAATCGCAGCTTGTGCCGCTGGCCGATGTCAAAGTCCGCCTTGTCGTGGGCGGGGGTCACCTTCAGCACGCCGGTGCCAAACTCGAAATCCACCAGTTCGTCCCCCACAATCGGGATCATTTTCGCCTCGCGCGGCAGTTCCACCGGCAGCGGCCGGAGACCGTGCTTGCCGATGAACCGGGCGTAGCGGGGATCCTTGGGGTTCACGGCCAGCGCGGAGTCGCCCGGGATGGTTTCCGGGCGGGTGGTGGCGATGGTCAGGAAGGTGCCCGGTTCCTCGGCCACCTCCACTTTGAAGAAATAGAGGAAGCCTTTCTGCGGCTTCATGATAACTTCCTCGTCCGAGAGGGCCGTCTGGGACACGGGGCACCAGTTCACCATGCGTTTGCCGCGGTAGATCAGGCCCTTGTGGTATAGATCCACAAACGTTTGGGCCACCCGCCGGGAGTAATCCCCGTCCATGGTGAAGCGCTCCCGGGTCCAGTCGCACGAGCAGCCCAGCTTCTTGAGCTGGTCAATGATGATGCCGCCGTGCTTTTCCTTCCACTGCCAGACCCGCTCCACGAACCGCTCACGGCCCAGGTCGTGGCGGGTGATCTTCTCCTCTTTCCGCAGCCGTTTCTCCACTACCACCTGGGTGGCGATGCCGGCATGGTCGGTCCCCGGGAGCCAGAGCACTTCCCGGCCCTCCATGCGGGACTTGCGGGCGAAGATGTCCTGGATGGTGTTATTCAGCACATGGCCCAGGTGGAGGATCCCCGTGACATTGGGCGGCGGTATGACGATGGAATAGGGCGGTTTGCCGGAGTTGGGATCGGCCACAAAACAGCGGTTCTGGAGCCAGAACTGGTACCATTTCTTTTCAACTTCCTGCGGTTCGTATGCTTTGGGTATTTCTGCCATGATAGATTCGGGGTTGGGATTACTTTTTGCCGCGCTTCATAAGCCGGTATTCCATGCTGTCGGTCAAAGCCTGCAAGCTGGCCTCGATGATGTTCCCGCTGACGCCCACGGTGCCCCATTCCTCCTTGCCGTCGCTGGATTCGATCAGGACGCGGGTGAGCGCGGCGGTGCCGGAGGCGCTGTCCAGGATGCGGACTTTATAATCGGTCAGCTTGACCTCTTTCAGCTCGGGATAAAATTTCACCAGGGCGGCCCGCAGCGCGGAGTCCAGGGCGTTGACGGGGCCATCCCCCTCGGCCACGGTGTGGGCCGTCTCCTCCTGCACCCGCACGCGGATGGTGGCCTCGCAGATGGAGTTGGGACCGTCGCGCCGCATGGATACATGGTAGGCGTCCACCTTGAAGGCGGGCTGCACCTGCTGCAGGCAGCGGCGGATCAGCACGCTCAGGGAGCCTTCGGCCGCTTCGAATTCGCAGCCTTGATGCTCCAGCTCCTTCACCCGGTTCAGGATTGCTTTGAGTTCGGGGGTGTCGTTGTCCACCGCGAAGCCCAGCTCCTGGGCTTTCATGACGATGTTGCTGCGGCCCGCCAGGTCGCTTACCAGCACCCGCCGGCTGTTGCCCACGAGGGTGGGGTCGATGTGTTCGAAGGTGCGGGCCAGTTTCTGGACGGCATTCACGTGCATGCCGCCCTTGTGGGCAAAGGCGGTGGCACCCACCCAGGGCTGGTGGGGGTCGTGGCGCAGGTTGGCAATCTCATCCACAAATTGCGACAGCTCCTTGAGCTTGCCCAGGGAAGCTTCCGGCACGCAGCGTTTGCGCATCTTGAAAGCCAGGTTGGGGATCACGCTGGTCAGGTTACAGTTGCCGGTGCGCTCGCCATAGCCGTTGATGGTCCCCTGCACATGCATGGCGCCCGCCTCCACCGCCGCCAGCGCGTTGGCCACTCCCAGGCCGATGTCGTTGTGGGTGTGGATCCCAAGGTTCCCGCCCACCTGGCTGCCCATCGTCTGCACGATCCGGGTGATCTCGCTCGGCAGGGCGCCGCCGTTGGTGTCGCACAAGGTCACGATATCCGCGCCGGCTTCGCGGGCGGCCTTCCAGGTGGCCACGGCATAATCGGCGTTGTCCTTGAAACCGTCAAAGGCGTGCTCCGCGTCGTAAATGACCATCCGGCCGTGGCTTTTCAGGTAGCGGATCGTGTCGGCGATCATCGCCAGGTTCTCCTCCGCCGTGGTGCGCAGCACCTCGCGCACGTGCAGGAGCCAGGTCTTCCCGAAAATCGTCACCACCGGCGTCTCCGCCTTCAGCAGCAATTGCACCTGCTCGTCCTCGTCCGGCCTGGCGTTTTTCCGCCGCGTGGAGCCGAACGCGGCCAGCTTGGTCTGTTTGAAGCGTTTGCGCGCCGCCAGGTCGAAGAATTCGATGTCCTTCGGATTCGATCCCGGCCAGCCGCCTTCCACATAATGCACGCCGAAGGCATCCAGCCGCTCGGCAATGCGCATCTTGTCCGATACGGTAAAGCTGATTCCTTCACCCTGGCTGCCATCCCTCAGGGTTGTGTCATATACTTCAACTTCTGGTTTCATAAAGCCCGCCTTAGCGGAAGGGATCTTTTACTCCACATCCCGCGGCGTGCAAAGCCGAAAAACCGCGACCGCCGAAAAACCACCGCTTGCGGCCCGCGACCCGGATAATCCGCGATGCCGGGGGGGCCAAAAACAGGCAAGGGATTTGCCTGCCCTCCGCCTTCCTCACTATGCAGCCGGAGGCAAGGACGGCTCAGAAACGTCCGGTGATGTAGGCCTTGGTGGCGGCATTGGCGGGGTTGAAAAAGAGATCGTGGGTGGAACCCCATTCCACGAGTTCCCCCGCCATGATCAAGGCCGTGCGGTCGGAGGCGCGGGCGGCCTGCTTGGAGTCGTTGGTGGCCAGGATGATGGTGTAACGGCTCTTCAGGTCGGCCAGGACGTCCTCAAAGCGGTTGGCCGCCACCGGGTCCAGCCCGGAGCACGGTTTGTCCAAAAGGAGCACTTCAGGCTCCAGGGCGAGCACCCGGGCCAGGCAGAGCAGTTGCTGCTGGCGGTTGTTGAGGTGCAGGGCGGGCTGGGCGAGGCGGTCTTTCACCTCCTCCCACAGGTGAACGTTTTTAAGGCCGGTTTCCAGGCGTTCCACCACGCGGTGGGCATCCCGGATGCCGGCCATCTTCAAGGTCAGGGTGATGTTTTCCTCCACCGAGCAGGGCAGGGGGTTGGGCATGGGGGTGACCATCCCGAGCCGGCGCCGGAGGAGCGCGATGTCGATGTGCGGTCCGAGGATATCCACGCCGTCCACCAGGATCCGGCCCTGGCGCGCAAAATCCGCGGCCAGGTCGTTCATGCGGTTGAGGCTGCGCAGGAGGGTGGACTTCCCGCCGCCCGCCGGCCCGATGAGCGCCAGGCGCTCGCGGGGGAACACCTGGAGGTTCAGGCCGCGGAGGACGGGCTTGCCATCGAAACTGGCGTGGAAATGCTCAATGACGATTTTTGGTTCGTTAGCCATGGGGTCAATCGGCCGGCTTGAATGGTTCAGCCATAGCGGCCTTCGATGTATTCCGACGTCCGCTCCTGCCGCGGGTGCAGGAAGAGGTCTTTGGTGGCGCTGTGTTCGATGACCTCGCCGAGGAGCATAAAAATGCACTCCTGGCTGATGCGCCGCGCCTGGGCCATGTTGTGGGTCACCACCACGAAAGTGTAGCGCTCCTGCAGGCCCATGACCAGCTCTTCGATGCGGTGGGTGGCCTTGGCATCCAGGGCCGAACACGGCTCATCCATGAGGATCACCTCCGGCTTGAGCGGCAGCAGCCGGGCGATGCAGAGCTTTTGCTGCTGCTCCAGCTGCAGGGTGGTGGCCCGCGCCTGGAGTTGGTCCTTCAGGTCCTCCCAGAGGTTCACCTCGCGCAGCGCCTGCTCCACGATGGCATCCGCCTGGGCCTTGGGGAAGCTGCCGGATTCATGGTGGATGCGCAGGCCGAAGAGGACATTCTCATAGACCGAGATGGGCAGGGGATTGGGCCGCTGGAATACCATGCCCACGCACTTGCGCAGCTCGATCAAGGAGACGTCCGCGTCATAGATGTTTTTGCCGAGGATCTTGATTTCCCCGGTGGTGGTGACGTTGCCGTAGCGTTCGTTGACCCGGTTAAAACAGCGGAGCAGAGTGGTCTTGCCGCAGCCGGAAGGGCCGATCAGGCTGGTGACCAGGCCGTGGCGGATGCTGACGCTCACCTCCTTGAGCGCCTGGAACCTGCCATACCACAGGTTTAGCTGGCGCGTGGTGACGCTGAATTCGCCGGGCGCGCTCATCCGAAGATCCCCCGCACGTATTCGTAGGTTTTGCGGCTGGCCGGCTGTTCCGAGAACAGCTGGTCCGTGGGGCCGAACTCCACCAGCTCGCCATTCAGCAGGAACGCCGTCTGGCTGGCCAGCCGCCGGGCCTGCTGCACCAGGTTGGTGACCAGGATGATCGTGACTTGCGAGCGCAATTCCTTGAGCACTTCCTCGATGCGCATGGTGGTCACCGGGTCGATGGCGATGGAGAACTCGTCCAGGCACAGGATCCGCGGCTCGTGCGACAGCGCCCGCGCGATCGTCAGGCGCTGCTGCTGGCCGCCGGAGAGCTTGGTGCCGAGGGAGTCCAGCCGGTCTTTGACCTCGTCCCACAACGCCGCCTGGCGCAGGCATTTTTCCACCCGCTGGTCCAGTTTAGCGCGGTCGCGCAGGCCGGCTTTGCGCGGGGCGAAGGCCACGTTTTCGTAGATCGAGAGCGGCAGGCCCACCGGCAGCGGCGCCACCATGCCGACCAGGCGGCGCAGCTGGGTGACATCCTTGATCTGGTGGATGTTTTTGCCCTCGACCAGCACCTGGCCTTCCAGGGTGGCGTCCGGCTTCATTTCCAGGGTGCGGTTGATGACCTTCAGCAGCGTGCTCTTGCCGGATTGGGCCGGGCCGATGATGCCGAAGATTTCGTGGCGCGGAATGTCCAGGCTCACCCCCTTGAGGGCGGTGGTGGCACCATAGCGCACGGTGAGATCCCTGATTTCAACTGCTTTTTGCATTACCATTTTTTCCTCGACCGCAGCCAGGCCCGGAGGGCGATGGAAGCGGCATTTACGAGCAGGACTGTCATTACCAGGACCACGGCTGTGCCGAACGGCAGGGCGGGCGGCACCTCCGGCACCTGGGTGGAAATCGTGAACAGGTGCATGGACAGGGCCATGCACTGATCGAATAAGCCGTAGGCGAACAGCCTCCCCTCCGGGATGGCTTTGTAAAAAACCGCCCCGGTAAACATGATGGGCGCCGTCTCCCCGGCCGCCCGCGAAACCTGCAGGATGATGCCCGTGAGAATGCCGCTGATCGAGTTGGGTAGCACGATGCCCCGGATGGTCTGCCAGCGGGTGGCGCCCACGCTCCAGCAGGCCTCCCGGAAGGCCATCGGCACCGAGGCCAGCGCCTCCTTGGTGCTGGCGATGATCACCGGCAGGGTCATGATGGCCAGCGTGAGCGAGGCGGCCAGGATCGACCGCCCCAGGTGGGCGAACATCACAAAGGCCCCCAGCCCGAACAGCGCATGCACGATGCTGGGCACGCCCGCCAGGTTGACCACGGCGAGGTGGATCAGCCGGGTGAACCAGTTATCCCGCGAATACTCGTTCAGGTAGATGGCCGCCGCCACCCCGATGGGTGTGGCGATCACCAGCGAAATGGTCACCAGGTAAAAGGTGCCCAGCAGCGCAGGCCAAATGCCCCCATCCCGCATGCCGCGCCGGGGCATGGCGGTCAGGAAATCCAGGGAGAGAATGGGCCAGGCTTGGTGGAACAGGTAGCCCACAATCAGCACCAGCGGCAGGATCATGCTCAAAGCCATGCCGAGGAAGACAACCTTGGCGATCGCCTCGTTCCGCCGCTTTTTGCGGCCCAGTTTGGTTTCCCCGAAGGTCATTTGCCTTTGATCCCTTTCACCGCCAGATCGGCCAGCAGGTTTACCGCGAAGGTGATTATAAACAGCAGGATCCCGATGATGAACAGTACCTGGTAATGCTGGGAATGCACCGGCGCCTCCCCCAGCTCGGCCGCGATGGTGGCGGTGAGCGTGCGCACCGAATCCAGCGGGCTGGTGGGGATTTTGATGGCGTGGCCGGTGGCCATCAGCACGGCCATGGTTTCCCCCACTGCCCGGCCCACCCCCAGCAGTACCGCCGCGAGCAGCCCGTTTTTGGCGGCCGGGAGCAGCACGCGATACACCAGCTGCCAGCGGGTGGCGCCCAGGGCCAGGGCCGCCTCCCGGTACGAATCGGGCACCGCCTTGAGCGCGTCCTCACCGATGGAGACGATGATCGGCACGCTCATCAGGGCCAGGATGATCCCGCCATTAAGCACGTTAAGGCCAATGGGGGCGTTGAAGATTTTGATGATCAGGGGATTCATCACCGTCAGCCCGATGAATCCCCAGACCACGGAGGGTATGGCCGCCAGCAGCTCGATGACCACCTTGATCGACTCCCGCCATTTGCCGGTGCAGAATTCGGAAATGAAAATGGCGGCCCCGAGGCCGAAGGGCACGGCGATGGCCATCGCCAGCAGCGTCACGCTGGCGGTCCCGGCGATCAGCGCCAGGACCCCGTAGCGGACGTTGCTCTGGGAGGTGGGATACCACTCGATGCTGGTGAAGAACTGCACGGGGTTGAACCCGTGGAACAGGTAACCTGATCCTTCCCGGAATACGAAGAAAAAGATCCCCAGGACAAACAGGATGGCGCTCACCCCGCACAGGCGGATGATCCATTCAATTGCCCATTCCAGGGCGGTTTCCCAGCGTGGCCTCATGGTTTGATACAGTGCCCGGTTGCGGAGCGTTCCCCGGGGATTAAGGCTTATCGTTTCTCTTTAGGCAAGGGCACATACCCGCTTTCCTGCACAATTTTCTGGCCGGCCTCGGTGTGGATCCACTCCAGGTATTTCTTGATCGCGCCGGCTGGCTCGCCCAGGGTGTACATATAGAGCGGGCGTGAAATGGGATAGGAGTTGTTCAGCGTGTTCTCGATGTTGGGCGGATAGGCTTTATCGCCCGTTTTTTTGGCCACCCGCAACTGCTTCACCTGCGGGATGGCGTAACCCATGCCGCTGTAGCCGATGGCCCCGGGGGTCTTGCTGATCAGCTCCACCACATCCTTCGACCCATGCAGATCGCGCGAGCCCAGCTTGAAATCCTTGCCCTTGCCCAGGATCGCCTCCCGGAAATACTGGTAGGTGCCTGAATTGGACTGCCGGCTGACCCGGATGATCTCATCCGGCGTGTTGCCGGGCATCTTGACGCCCAGTTCAGACCACTTGGCGGTTTTGCCACCTTCGCCATAAATCTGGGCCAGCTGTTCCAGGGTGATTTCCTCCAGGGGGTTTTCTTTGCTGACGTAAACCGCCAATGCGTCATACCCGACCATGTATTCCCGGGGCTCCTTGCCGGTGTTGGCCTTGGCCTTCTGGATTTCCTCCGGCTCCATCTTCCGGCTGCAGTTGGCGATATCCACCGTGCCATTGATCAAGGCTGCGATGCCCGTTCCGGAGCCTCCTCCCGACACCTCCACCGACACGCTGGGCTCCTGTATGGCGTATTCCTCCGCCCAGGCTTGGGCCAGGTTGACGATGGTGTCCGAGCCGGTATTTTGGATGACGGTTTTCTTTTCCGCCTTGCCGGGAGCGTCACTCTTGGATCCGCAGCCCGTGAGCCACAAACTGGCGCTGGCCGCCAGCAGCCACGCGGCTCCTGCCCACCTTCTGTTTCCCCGTTTTTTGCTATGGTTCATTTGCATGTTTTTCGTCCTTCTTGTTTCATTCTCTCGCCGGCCACTATCACCTAGCAACATGGCATTCAAATGACATCCAGGTTACAATTGTGTTACGCTTTCCGCGCTGCTTCCTGGCGGCCAGTTGATCACTTCCGGCTCCCAACATGAAATTCCCCGGCGCCAATCATTCAAGGAGCCATGGCCGGAAGGTGCCATTCCGCCGCATTCGTAACCTGATTGTAACCTGGTGGTCATGGATTCGTAGCGAACGTGCTTTATTGTGGCTGGTCAAAGAACGATGATATGGATAGTTTGAATTACATTAGCAAGAAAACAGTGGATGCCTATGCAACGACATTTTGACCAGGAATTGGGTGCCTTGAAAGACAAGCTGCTCACCATGGCGAGCCATGCGGAATCGGCCTTGGTGAACGCCGTCAAATCCCTGCTGGAACAGGATGATGGTCTGGCCCAGGAAGTGGAGCGGCAGGATTCCGTGATCGACCAATTCGAGCTGGAGCTGGACGAGCTGTGCATCGACCTGCTGGCGTTGCGCAGCCCGGTGGCCTCGGACCTGCGGCTGATCGCGGTGGCTATGAAAATCACCCAAAACCTGGAGCGGGTGGGGGACGAGGCCACCAAGATCGCCCGGCGGGCTTTGACGCTGAACCGGGAGGCGCCGCTGGCCATCTCCCCGGATTTCCTGCGGATGAGCGGGATGGCCAATGACATGCTCAAGGATGCGCTGGACGCCTTTGTGCATGGCAATACGCCAAAGGCCCGGGATCTCATCCCGCGCGATAAAGCGGTGGACGCGCTCAACAAACAAGTGCATCGGGAACTGAACGATCTGATGCTCGCCGACCCGGGCAACATCAACCGGGCCCTCAACTTGATGGTGGTCAGCAAGAGCCTGGAACGGATCGCCGACCACGCCGCGAACATTGCCGAGGAGGTGGTTTATCTTTATGAGGCCCGGGATATCCGGCACGCCAACCAAAGCGGCCGCCCGGCTTGATCCCAGTGGCTGAATTTATTTGCCCCATGAATACCAAGGTGCTGGTCGTGGATGATGAACCGGAAATCCTCGAGCTGGTGGAATTCAATTTCAGGGCTGCCGGGTTGCAGATTCTCACCGCCGCCGATGGCGCCGAGGGCCTGCAAAAAGCTCGTGCCCAGCAGCCGGCGCTGATCGTGCTGGACCTGATGCTCCCTGGAATCGATGGCATGGAGGTGTGCAAAATCCTGCGCCGGGATCCCGCCACCGCAGGCATCCCGATCCTGATGCTGACCGCCAAGGCATCCGAGATCGACCGGATTGTGGGTCTGGAAATCGGCGCCGACGATTACCTGACCAAGCCGTTCAGCCCCCGCGAACTGGTCCTGCGGGTGAAAAAGCTGCTGAACCGCCATGAGCCGGCGCCCGCCAAAGGGGATCGCCTGCAGGCCGGGGATCTGCTCCTGGATATTCCCCGGCACCAGGTTTTCTTGAGGGGCGAGGCCGTGGAGTTGACGGCCACTGAGTTCAAGCTGCTCCATGTCCTGATGCAGAGGCGCGGGCGGGTGCAGACGCGGGACCAATTGCTGCGCGATGTGTGGGATTATGAGCGGGTGGTCGATACCCGCACCGTCGATACCCACATGCGCCGGCTGCGGGAGAAACTGGGCGCCGCTGCCGAACACCTCGAAACCATCCGGAATGTGGGCTACCGTTTTCGGGGCGAGTGAACCGCCCTGGGGAGGTGGGAAATTCCTGCGCAACGCATGTATCCCCGGCTGTGATGGCATGAACTGGCCCTTGATTTCAATCCTGCAGCTGGCGGTGCTGGCGGCGGTTTTCTATGCCCTCTGGCGGAAAGACCGGAACTCGCGGCTCGAGCTGGAGCGGGTCCGCCAGGCCGCCACCCAGGCCGGGCAGCAATCCATCCAATCGCTCAACCGCGAGGCCGCCCGGCAGGAAGCCTTTTTGAACAGCCTGGTTGAGGGCCTGCTTTTGCTGGATGAAAATGGCCTGGTCCTCCGCATGAGCCGCTCCCTGGAAAAGGCCTTCAATTTGGACCCCGCGTATCCTGGTCGCTCGCTGATGGAAGTCTTCCGCTTGCACGAGCTCCTCGACCTCGTGGCCCGCGCCAAAGTGGAGGGGCAGGTGCTGGCTTACGAGCTGGATTTGCCCGGCCGTGTGGCCCGCCGCTTCCAGGTCAATGCCACCGTGCTGCGCGATGAAAACCAGCAGCCGCAAGGCTACGTGCTGACTTTCCACGATGTCACCCGGCTCAAGGAGTTGGAAAAAACCCGCCAGGAATTTGTGGCCAACGTGAGCCATGAGCTGCGCACCCCGCTCAGCATCATCAAGGGCAATGTCGAAACCTTGCTCGATGGCGCCAAGGACGATCCCGCAGTTTCTGAGCGCTTCCTGCGGGGCATCCTCAAGCACGCCAACCGCCTCGCCTGGCTCATCGACGATTTGCTGACCATCTCCCGGCTGGAATTGGGCAAGGTGGCGTTGAACATTCAGGAGGTTTCCTTGAGTGGCCTGGTATCCCGCGCTTTTGAGGATCTGGCCGCCCGGGCCGCGGAACGGCAGGTGCGCCTGCTCAATGAAGTGCCCGCCGGTTTGGCCATCCAGGCCGATCCCGACCGCCTGCTGCAGGTATTGGTGAACTTGCTCGATAACGCCATTAAATATGGCGATGCGCAGGGCGAAGTGCGTGCCGGCGGCCGCCTCTCACCCAAGGGCGGAGTGGAGATGTGGGTGGCCGATTCCGGCCCGGGCATTCCCGCCGAGGCCCAGTCCCGGGTTTTTGAACGATTCTTCCGCGTGGACCGTGCCCGTTCCCGCGATCAGGGCGGCACCGGCTTGGGCCTGGCGATCGTCAAACACATCGTGCTATCCCATGGCGGCAAGGTCTGGCTGGAGAGCCAGCCCGGAAGGGGCTCCACCTTCTTCTTTTCGCTGCCCACCCCGGGCGGCCACGAGGAGTGACCATCCCTGGGTCTCAATCCTTCAGGGGCAGCTCGAAATAGCTCTGCCAGACCCGGCAGGCCGGCCGTGGTTTGCCCGTCTCGTCCAGCAGGCCGCAGTCGCGCCAGGCGATGAACAGTTCGGGCGAATGGCCCTTGATCTTCTCCCAAAGCGCATCGTAGTCCCGGTGGATGAAGCTGATGACAAACCGGAATTTCCGCTCCCGCGCCAGCGCCAGCAGTTTCTCGTAATAGGCCCGTTGTTTGGCCGGACTGCCATCGATCACGATTTTGGACTGCGGGAACTGCAAACGCTCGGCTTCATCGTTGGTTTCCACCATGGCCATTGGTTTTTGGAATTGCGCGAAGGACGCGGTCATCCAATCCAGTGCCGAAAGTCGTTCGGCATCGCCCACGAAGAAGGGATAATAGCTCACGGCCACCAAATCGTTATACGGCATGAGCTTTTTGAATTCCGCGAGCATCCCGCCCTGGTTTTTGAACAGGTTGTGCAGGGTGAAGGAGGCGAAGATGGGCAGGTGCGCGAACTCCCGCTTCAGCTCCTGGTAAACATGGCGGTGGAGTTCCGTGTAGGCCCGCCACTTGCCCGTTCCGGCGCTGTAAATTTCGTTCACCTCAATGCCGATGGCCAGGTAATCCGGCTGAAAGAAAGCGATGCTGCGCTGGCAGTAGCTGAGGAAGGTTTGTTTGACCAGCGGATCGTCATAGCTTTTGCCCGCCAATTCCTTCGGCAGGGGCAGGGCTTTTTCAGCCAGCTTGAGATCGCCGCGTCCGGGTGAGATGGCCAGGTAAACCTTGCCGCCGGGTGGTGTTGCCAGTTTTTTGCCCTCCCATTCTTCGAGCATCGCTTTCGGAAACGGCAGTCCGCGCAGCGTTTCCTCCCATGGCACCCCTTCGATGTGGTGGGCGATGATGTCGCCGTGCGTGCGGACGAATTGGCGGGAGGCGGCCACCGCCTCCGCGGTCAGATCATACGGGAAACCGGTGAAGCCCATGCGGAATGCCCGGGACCCGGCTGGCCCGCTCCCGGGCGGATCCGCAGCTGGTTTTGGCGGTTCGCCAGTTCGCCAGCCAGCCAGCAGGAGCACCAAGGCCAGTCCCGCGGTTGCTTTTATGACGGGTGTCACGGCGCCTGCCGTTTCCTGGCGTAAGCCATGTAATAGAGCACGGGCACGGCCATGCGGCTGATGAGCAGCGAGGCGATTTCTCCCGCCATGAGCGAGATGGCCAGGCCCTGGAAAATGGGGTCGGCCAGGATCACGGCTGCTCCCACG
>CAIMWS010000170.1 GCA_903845125.1 uncultured Verrucomicrobiota bacterium | reverse complement strand
GCCTTGGGCAAGGCCAAGACCAAGGCCCAAGGCCTTAAATGCATGAGCAACGCCAAACAATTGCAAGTGGCATGGACACTTTATTGCGGCGATTTCAACAGCCGCATCGTTCCCAACACCTTCGACAACAACTCCTGGATTGATCCCGCCTGGATTTTGAGCGCCGACCTCACCACCATGTCGGCCGACGCCACCAATTTAAACATCATCAAAAACGGCAAATTGTGGAAGTACAACACGTCCCTGGAAATCTATACCTGCCCTGCCGACCCGCCTTGGCCTCCGCGGGCCAAGGTTAAGATGCGCCGGAACCGCAGTTTTTCGATCCAAGGCAGGATGGGGGGGCCAAGCGATTTGTTCGATAGCCTGACCAGTGGCAGTTATAGTCACAAAGCTTGGTCCAAAGATACCGAGATCGTCAATCCCAGGCCATCCGTCGCCATGGTCTTTATTGATGAAAGTGAGTACGTCATCGATGACGGTTATTTTATCGTGGATGCCTTCAGCCCAAACACCTGGCAGAACTATCCTTCCAGCCGCCACGGCGGTGGGGGGGACATGTCTTTCGCCGATGGCCATTCCGAAATTCACCGTTGGGTTGGGGCAAGCACCCGCAAATTCAATAATACGGGCGGTTTTGTGACGATCAACCCGGCCAACACCCAGGATAAAGCTGACTTGAATTGGGTTCAGCGCCGGTTGGTGTTCCAGGACATCCCCGATTAAACGTGGGACACGGTTACGGCCGCTTCCGCCAAATGGGTTCAGCCATGCCCAATAAAATCGGGCCGTGAAAATGGTGTTGCATTCTGCGCAGGCTCAATTATTTTTTTCGGTATGAAATCAGCCGTTAGAATAATTACAAAGGCGCCTTGGACTGGGCGCGTGTCCAAGAGTTCTGGTTTTACCTTGATCGAGTTGTTGGTGGTAATCGCGATTATCGCCATCCTGGCAGGAATGCTACTGCCTTCCTTGAGCAAGGCCAAGGCCAAGGCTCAAAGCATCAATTGCCTGAATAATCTGAAGCAATTAACGCTGGCTTGGAGCACTTATGCGCACGATTATAATGATAAGTTGGTGCCGTGCATATTAGGCAATGGCAATGATTCCTGGCTCTCCGGGGACATTGTCTCGATGCCCAACGCCACCAATGTCACCTTCATTATGAATGGCCGGCTTTATCCTTATAACAAATCGTTGGCGATTTACCGGTGCCCCACCGACACCCTGTTGCCACCCGGCCTCAATACGCAAAAGCAGCGCCGCACCCGGAGTTATACTCTGGAAGGACGCATGGGGGGCGACGATGCCGAAACCGGCTGGGTCTTGGGTTCGGAATATCCCATGCGCAAAAAATTCTCCCAGATCACCGCTCCCGCACCGGCTCAAGCCATGGTGTTTGTCGAAGAGAGTTATCTGACCATCGATGATGGGTATTTTGCCGTCAAAGCGCCGGGCACCATGATCTGGCAGAACTCTCCCACAGTCCGCCATGCGCAAGCGGGAGAACTGTCTTTTGCTGATGGCCACTCGGAAATCTGGCATTGGCGCACTCTCAGCAAAGAACAGAACCTGGATGCGGCCGCCAGAACTGCCACCGTTGATACCACGGGGGATTTGGTTAAGTTCCAGGCGACCGTGGCGATCCAGGGACGGAAATAGCCCATCCCTTGGCCGCGGTTAACCGCGCTCCTGATTCCTGACGGACACTCCTTACCGAGTGTCCGTTTGCGTTTTCAGGGAGGCGCTTCAGGATTTTGACCTGAGGATATGGCGCCGGGTTTTACCGCTGATTGTTTTGGGCAACTCGTCCACAAATTCGATTTCGCGCGGGTATTTGTAGGGGGCAATCAGCGCCTTGCAATGCTGTTGCAGTTCATGCTCCAGATTCTGGCAGGGCAATGACCCGGACCTTAGAATGACAAACGCTTTGACGATCTGCCCCCGGATGGGGTCCGGTTTGCCGATGACCGACACCTCCAGCACCTCGGGGTGTTCCAGCAGCGCATTCTCCACCTCGCCGGGACCAATGCGGTACCCGGCACACTTGATGATGTCGTCCTTGCGGCCCACAAACCAGAAATACCCGTCCGCATCGCGGGTGGCCCGATCTCCGGTCAGGTAGTAGCCACGCTGAAAATGGGCCGCATTGGCCGGCGGATTCTCCAGATATTCCCGAAACAGCCCCAGTGGACGTTCCGGCTCCAGCCGCAAGGCAATCTCCCCCTCCTCGCCGCCACCCACTTCCCGCAGGTTTTCATCCACCAAAACCACGGGATAGCCAGGGGTGGCTTTCCCCATGGAACCCGGTTTTACGGATTGTCCAAGGGATCGGAAATTGCCCACCAGCACCACCGTCTCGGATTGCCCATATCCCTCGTGGATGGTCAACCCGGTCGCCTTTTTCCAGGCGCGAAAGACCTCGGGATTCAACGGTTCCCCAGCCGTGACACAGTGGCGCAGGTAAGGGAATCGCCAGCGGCCAAGATCCTCGCGGATGATCAACCTCAGCGCCGTGGGCGGCGCGCACCAAACGCTGATGGGGTATTCGGCCAGGATTTTCAAGATCGCAACCGGCTCGAAACGCCCCCGGGAATTGACCGCAAACACGCAAGCTCCCCCATGCCAGGGACCGAACAAGGACGACCAGGCCGCCTTGGCCCAGCCCACATCGGAAACATTCCAGAGCACATCGCCCGGCTGCAGATCGAGCCACAATTTGCCGGTCACTTCGTGCCCCAAGCCATAGCTTGCCTGGGAGTGTAAAACCATCTTCGGCTCGCCCGTGGTGGCACTGGTAAAGTAAACGATCCCGGGATCGTCGGCCAGGGTGGTGGGGCCGGAAAAAACGGTTTCAGCCTGCTCATAATCACGAAAATCGATCCAGCCTTCCACTCCCCCACTCACCGCGAAACGCAGCCCCGGGAAATCTTGCGTTTTGACGGCCCCATCGGCATCCGTTACCAGGGCTCCCACCCGGGCGGTTTCGATCCGGTATTTCAGATCCCGGGTGGTCAGTTGGGTGGTTCCCGGAATGGGCACCGCCCCGAGCCGGATCAGCCCCAACATGCAGATCCACCACTCCGGCACCCGGTGCAGCAGGACCAGCACCGCCATGCCTTGGCGGACGCCGTGGGCCTGGAAAAAATTCGCGGCCTGGTGCGAAAGCCGGGAGAGTTGCCGGAAGTTGAATTTCGTCTGGCTGCCCGTCGCTGGATCCAGACACCACAGGGCTAAACCCTGCGGCTGGCTGGCCGCCCAGCGATCCATCACATCCACCGCAAAATTGAAATATTCCATCAGTTTGCCCACGCGCAATATTGTAACACGCTGGCCTATCCCACCAAGGAATAATTCCCTCCGCCCGGCGGCAATCCGCTGAATATTATGGCGTAACTTTAGTGCGCTCGCCTATACTGGCCCCATGATAATTTGGCCAAACACTGAAATCGGAGTGCCTGGGCATAGGGATGCCGGCCGGATCCAGCACGGTGGCCCCAGCCCATACCCGGACTTGGTTATGGAAACCTGAACCTCATGCCACCCATGCCTAATAACTCCAGCCTGGAGGTGGTGGTGATCGGCGGTGGGATGATCACCCACGACCTGATCCTGCCTTCGCTTTATCATTTACAGCGCCTCGGATGTGCCGGCCGGATCACGGTCTGCGCCCTCAATACCCCCCCCCTGCGCGCGCTCAAGGAAAGCCCGGAATTGCTCCAGGCTTTTCCCGGGCAGGATTTCCATGCCCTGCCCGCATTGGAGGAAAATCCCGAACGACTGTTCCCGGAATTGTACCGGGTGGCCCTGGCCCGCCTGGCGCCCCGGCAGGCGGTGATCGTCGCGGTGCCCGACCAGTTTCATTACCCGGTGGTCATGGAAGCCCTCCGGCACCATCAGCATGTGCTTTGCGTTAAACCGCTCGTGCTGACTTGTGCCCACGCCCACGAAATCGAGGAACTGGCACGCGAAAAGGGGCTGTTCGTGGGCGTGGAATACCACAAGCGGTTTGATCGCCGGTCGCTCATGGCCAGGCGCCAGTATGGCCTGGGCCAGTTCGGCCAGTTCGTCATGGGCGAGGCCAAGCTGATTGAGCCATACTACTACCGGCATTCCAATTTCCAGAACTGGTTCACGTGCGACCAAACGGATCCCTTCGTTTATGTGGGCTGCCACTATGTGGACCTGGTTTATTTCATCACCGGCCTGCGGCCCGAGGGGCTCTCAGTCTCGGGAGTGAAAGGCCGTTTCCCCAATGGCAAGGAAGGCTACCTGTGGTCCAACGCCCGGATCCGTTACGAAAACGGCGCCCTGCTTTCAGTCACCGATGGCCTTGGCTATCCGGACGATGCGGCGGGCAGCAACGACCAGGGCCTGCTCCTGTATTGCGAAGGCCCCAACCGCAACGGGATGATCGAACACCGCGACAACGACCGCGGCGTCCGTTATTCCTACCTCGATGGCATCGGGTGCGGCGGCTCCCGGTATAACTATGTCAGCCCCGATTTTTACCGCCTGGTGCCCTGGCCGGGGCCGGGCTTCAAACCAGTGGGCTACGGCTACGAATCCATTGCCGCCAACCTGGAAGCCATGCTGAATATCGAGCAGGAAACCGCCGGCCTGGCCGGGGAACCCGCACTGATCCGGCGCCGCGAACTCCTGGCGGCAATCGACCAGCAGGGGCTGCTGGCCACTCCCGCCAACAGTTTCATCAATGAACTGGTGGTGGAGGCGGGCCGTCTTTCCATCGTCAACGACGGGGCCTGGGTGGACATCCGTTACGAACCGCGGCGCCACGTGGCCCCGCGCAATTCCTGATTTATTATTATGGGCAAAGAATTCAGCATCATCCCGCGGGATGTCCCCCGGGTGGAAACCAAATACCGCCGCATCACCACTCCCCTGCCCCACCCGGACTCGGTGGCGGCGCTCCATACGCTAAGGCAATTCGAGCCGCAATCCATGCGCGGCCAGCCACCCATCGTCTGGGACCGCGCGGAGGATATTTTCGTGTATGACAAATACGGCAACCAGTGGATCGACTGGTCCAGCGGCGTGCTGGTGACCAACGCCGGGCATGGCGCTCCGGAAATCCGCCAGGCCATCCTGGAGCAGGTCCAAAGCGGACTCCTGCATAATTACGTCTTCCCCAGCGAGGAACGCGCCGCCCTGGTGGAAGCGCTCGCCAGCGTGGCGCCCCCGCCCCTGAATAAAGTTTTCCTCCTCACCACCGGCTCGGAAGCCACGGAGTGCGCCATCAAGCTCTCCCGTTCCTACGGCCTCAAAACCGGCGGGTGCCGCAAAATCGGCATCATCGGCTTCCAGCGCGGGTTCCACGGGCGTACCCTGGGCGCGCAGCAGGCGGGGGGCATGGCCGCCCAGAAGTCATGGATCGTCAACGAGGATCCCGCGATCCTCAACGCCCCATTCCCGGATGGATACTGGCAAACCGACACCCGGTTTGAAACCTTTCTGGGCACCATTCACCAGCGCGGGCTGGCCCCCGAGGACATCGCGGGAGTGCTGATGGAAAGCTACCAGGGAGTGGGCCCCGATTTCGCCCCGGTGGAATATGTGCAGCAATTAGCCGCCTGGTGCCGCCAGCATGGGATCGTGCTCGCGTTCGACGAAGTCCAGGCCGGCTTCGGCCGCACCGGCAAATTCTGGGCTTTCGAACACTACGGGGTGATCCCTGACCTCATCTGATGCGGCAAAGGCATCAGTAGTTCGCTGCCGATCTCCGCCGTCATCGGGCGCACCGACATCATGGACCAATTCCCCCCGGGCTCCATGACCAGCACCCACACCGGCAATCCGGTTTGCTGCGCCGCCGCGCTGGCCAGCGTCCGGAAAATCGTGAAAGAAGACCTCACCGGCAACGCCGCGCGGTTGGAACCGATTTTGCTGGCGGGCCTGAAAACGCTCCAAGCGAGCCATCCCGGGGTGATCGGCAACGTCACTGCCCGGGGCTTGGTGGGCGGGATGCAGCTCGTCAAATCCGGCCGGAAGGAGCCTGATCACGACCTGGCCCACGCCATCATCGAACGTTGTTTTCACAAAGGCCTGCTCATGTTCGCGCCCGTCGGCGCCTGGGGCCAGACGGTCAAAATCGCCCCGCCCTTGACGATTTCCCGCGAGGCATTGGAGGAGGGGCTGTCGGTGCTGGCCGAGGCCACCGCGGAATCGGTGGCGGCGCAGCAGGCAGCCGAATGAACCGGGGCAGGAATCCTCCCGCAAGGATAAACAACCAAGGGCGGCACGGATGCGCCCCTGACGATTCCAGCCGACGCACTGCAGGACGCCGGGTTATTCCAGCTCGAGAATCAGCGGACTGCCGGTCAAATTCAGCACGGCCGCCGGGCCTTCGGTTTCATAGGCGACCTCCTTGCCTTGGAGCGTCGTGGCTGGTTTGCGCGCCACCGCAGCCATGGCGGGTTCCAGTTTACAGGGATGCGGATCGCCGGTGGTCCAGGCGGATAATTTCCGCTGTCCCTGCAGGTTGACCCACACCAACGCCCAGTCTTTCGCGCTGCCCAAGTCCAGGCGCTTTTGGATCCGGAATCCGGCCAGTTGCCGCGTCACGGTCTGGATGGCCTGGTAGGCCGGTTTGGGTCGCAAATCAGGCATCACCGTGCCGAAGTTATCTTCCCGCTCTGCGGGATTGTCGCCGTCATTTTTCCAATCGTACCAGATCGAAATGGGAATCCCGAAATGCAGGTTGGCCAGTTGCTGGCGGACCAGGAACGCCGCCTGGATTTCGGCTGAAACACCTTTCGTGTGCGCGGCATATCCCCATTCACCGCTGATGATAGGCAGCGGCTTCGGCGAATTCCTGGCGATCAGGTCGCGCAACTTCTGGTAATCTTCGCCCGCGGTCTCCGGCCCCTTGGCGTAGGAGCGGTAGGGGTGTACGCTCACCGCATCCAGGTAATTCAGGATTCCCGAGGCCAGGAAACTTTCCAGGAAGGCCCACGGGAATTCAGAGGTGGCAGGCCCCACGATCACGGCCTCCGGCACCGCCGCACGGATGGCCCGGCAGGTGGCCAGGGCCAACGTATTATACTGGGCCACGTCTGGCTTGGGTTTCCAAAAGGAGATGTTCGGCTCGTTCCATATCTCCCAGATCACCGGCCTGCCCCGGAAATGGAGGGCGGCCGCCGCCGACCACTGGGCGAAGGCCGCCACGCTCCCGGGATGCTGCGGTGAGGCGGTATCCTTTTGCTCCCCGCCGAATACCGGATTCTTTGAAGCCACCATTTCCTCGTATAGCGGATTGGAGTAATCCAGGATGTAGATGGCTTTCAAACCGCGCTTCTCCAGGTTGGCGGTCAATTCATCGTAGGCCGTCCAATCATACTCACCCTTCCGTCGTTCGATGCCGGCCCACCCCAAATCCATGCGGATGAACTTGAACCCACCCGCCGCGATCAGATCGAGATCTTTTTCATGGCCCCGGTTGAAATGGATATTCACCCCCACCCCCTCGGGCATGACCAAGTCCGGCATCAAGCCCGCCTGGAGCATCAGAGGCATCAACAAACCCACTATTGTCAGCAATTTCATTTTCATCGGTTTCATGTTTGGCCGGGATGGTTTGAGGCGGGGAATTTCCCACGCCATTCCACACGATCACTGCGATCTCCGGCGTTTGGACAACGCATCCAACCGCCTTTTTTCGGAGGCGCTCAAGCGGTTGATGCCCTGGCGGGAAATCTTGTCCAGCAAGGCATCCAGAGATTGCTCATCCTCCTCCAGCGCCGTCTGCCTTTGGCGTTCGTAACGCGTGCTCCGCCACGCCCGCCAGCGGGCGATCAGCGCCAATCTCCCTGCGTGCGTGAATGGATTGGCGGCCGGCAAATGCAGCGGATTGAGGCAGGTATGGATCAGGAGGGCCACGCTGAGGATCACAATGGCGGCGAACAATCCCAGGTGTGCCCGGATGGCCATGGGATGGAGGATCGCGGCCGTGAGCAAACCCACCAGCGCGCCGCCCAGGTGGGCATCATGGCCCACATTGCCCAGGCTGCTCCGGATCCCATAATAGGAGAACAGAATGAAAAAAATGGCATAAAGCCAGGCCGGGATCGCAAACGGCAAGGGGAATATGTAAATCCCCCTGGTATGAACCAGGAAAATCGCCGCGAAAATGATCCCGCACACCCCGCCGGAAGCCCCCAAGGCCCGGTAATCATGATGGCGGTGGATGACCAGGGACAACAAGCCGCCCCCCACGATGGAGGCGAAATAGATCGCGCCATAGGTGATGGCCCCGCAGGCTGCCTCCAAGGCGGCGCCGAAGGCGAACAGGCTCATCATGTTGAACACCAGGTGGATCCAATCGGCATGGAGGAATCCGCTGGTGATCAGCCGCAGGTATTCCCGGCCGCGCAGTATCTGCGTGGTGCTGAACAGGTGCTGCTCCAGGAAGCGCTCGCTTTTGAATCCCTGCCAGGAAAAAAGGACGGTGGCCACCAGCACGATGAGATTCAACGGCGCCAGCGGTTCGTTCATGGCTGGAACGGGATCAATTGCGGATCGTTTTTCATGGCCTCATAAAGGTCCAGCGCCACCGCCCGCGGCCGGCCGTTGATAAACACCTTTTTATCCTGGGGCCAGCGGTGGGCGTCCGCAAAGATCACCAGGGCTTGCCAGCGGCTGCCCGCCTGCCGGTAGGGCCGGAGGAGGACCGGTGAAGCAAAGCGCCCCGAGCCGGTTTGCTGTTTGGGATGGTATGATTCATCCCAGTAAACGGTGCGCTGGCTATGGGAGAAGAATTGGTCGATCGGCAGGCCAAGGGCAGGCCGGTAAACCGGTCCCTGGTGTTGGTTCAGGCCGGCATCGTGATCCTGGCGGCCCAGGGAGCCCCCCTCAGCCCGGCGGTTTCGCTCGCTGGAACGCCACTTCCTCAACCATTTGGCCAGCACCGAGATGGCCTGGGCCGCATCCTGCGCCGGCAAGGCTTTGACGGTCAATTGCCCGGCTCCGGAGAAGGCGGCCAAGGCCTGGCTGAGATCGGGGGCGGTTCCCCGGAAAGCCAGCGCGCCCATCGCCCGGCGGGAACGGAATCCCAAGGCACCCAAGTGCCCGAATACCGCGGCCAAAGCCTGGATGTCGGGCCAAAGCCCGCTCCTGCCCCGCCAGCCGATCTCCAGTTCAAAGCCGGGCAACCGGCCGGCGTCAAATACCGCACGGCTGCGTTGGATCAACGGAAACAACAAATATTCGCGTTCGGTGCCGGGGAACGCTTTCAGTTGCCCGGCGTTCCGGCTCGACGCACTGCGCAACCGGTCGGGATTGGCGCATTTTACGCGCAACAACATCCGGCCAGCCTGCGCCACGCCCCCCCCGGAGCAACCAAAGATCAGGATCTCCTGCTCCGCCAAGGTGGCCGGCGCCAGGGATTTGAAGCCGCCCAAGGCGCGGAACCACCAGCGCATCACGCCCCGGATGGAACTGGCGCGGATCTCCGCCTGCTTTTCCGGCCGGACCCCGCCGCAGATGCCCGGGGTGATCAAATCCAAGGGGTAGGTTTGGAGCATCATGGCATTTTACCGAAGTTGGCTTTTTTGGCCATGGCTCGCACTGCCTGCTCCACCTGGGCCCAGTGGCCGCCTTTCTGGCACTTGACCTTCAGATCCTCCCAGAATTGCAGCCGGGGGCCGCGCAAGGCGCGGATGACCGCCAATTGCTCTTTCTTGTTCAAGCTGCGATTGAAGTTCTCCACCCGGCTGCGGAACTGGTCCTCCGTCAGGAGGCTCAAATGGAAATCTTCCTGCTGCGTTTCATTCATTTGCTCCAGCATTTGCTGGCGCTCCAAGGCCTGGCGCTTTTGTTCCTCCTCTTTCCGGCGCCGGGCTTCCACCTCGATTTCCAACCGCCGCTGTTCTCGTTCCCGCTCCCCGGTCGCCGCATACTGTTCACGGCACTTGTGTTGGAGCGCATCGGCGCAATCGAACCAGCCATATCCCGCCTGGGTCCGGGCCCCCAAGCCGAGCACCTCAAGCCCGGACCGCAACCAAGCTTGCGCTTTGCGGGCGGCCCATTCGGCGCCTTGGGCGGCCGGAAGCAATGGGAAAACGAACAAAAGCCCGGGAGCCACGGCCAGGGAAAGGTCGCGGCGGGGATCTTCAAGATCGGGGATGGCCCTATTCGGAGCATCCAGCCCCGCTGCCTCGTGGCGATGAAGGGCTCGTTCCCGATAAGCTGCCGGATGGTGGTTCAACGCCACTTCGACCTCCAAGTCCGGATGGGGCATCGGCCAGAACGCCTCCGGTAATGGGTATCCCGGCAAAAAATTCACCAGCCCGCCAAAGGAAAACGCGTTTGTTTCCGACCAGGCCAGGCCGAGCCGGCGGTGGAGCTCCTCCCGGGCCTGCCGCCCGATCGACTCCCAATCCGCTTCGCCGCAGGCCCAAGCCAGATCCGGCCGCTGGGCCAGCCACTGCCCGTCATTCCAGCTGGCGGGACGGACCAGCCAGTCCGCTTCGATCCAACCGAATACCATCGCCAGGTCGCAAAGCTGGGCCATCCGTGCGGCGGGATCCGCCACCTCGCGCAGTTCCTGCAAAGCCAGGCGCCGGGCGCATCCCTTGAGGGTGGAACCCGGGATGATGGGCAGTCCCGTCAGGTGATCCATCGCCAGGGGCGCATATTGCCGGCTGGCCGGGCCATCATGGATCATCAGGCGGGCCTTGAGCTGGCCAAACAAAAGCCACTCCGCCGCCGGCGCCAGCCCGTGCAACAAAAACTCCCACCAGGCCGTCTGCTTGTGCGGCAGGGGCGGGATGGCTGCCACCTGCTCCAAGTACGCCAACTGGGCTGGCGGACGGTCATCCGCCTCGCTGAAATGGTTCAGCAGCAGCGAGCGGCTCTCGCACCGGGCGCCCTGGTCGCCGAGCGCCAGGCGGGTGTCCTGGGCCATCATCAAAGGCATAATTACTGATGGGTTGCGGGCCCGGCGGCATCTTTCACCCGGGGTGCCAGGCGCCGCAGGTAAACCAAGTATTCCAAGGCTTCGGCGGTGGCCCGCTGCAGGAGCAACGAATCGCTTTTCTCGTGGGTCAGCACGTTCAGGAAGGCTTCGGCCGAAACCGTCGCCACCGGCAAAACCGCCATCCTGCCGGGCGATAAAAACTGGCCGATCTCCCGGACCAGCATTTCCCAGCCCCGGCCCTTGTAACGCCCCAAGGCCATGGCCGCCAGCAGCCCACTCCGCAAAACTTGATGGGCCAACTGCTCGACTGCCGCCCCCGCCTCGGCGGGGGAAAGCTGGCGGACGGGGTCGGAGGCCCAGAATTTCAGTGCGTTGCCGGCGCGTAATTGATCCAGGTTTTTCATAGGTTTAGCTCACTGGATCTTTCAAGGCCACTGAACAATACCCCAGGCCGGTGGATGCGTCGGCGCCGAACTGGAATACTCCCCGCCGTTCTTCCAGCTTCTGCGCAAAAACCGCCTCCGCAGCCCGGTTTTCCCCTTTCGGCTTCGTCCGGCTTCGTTCGGGAAAAAAGTTAAGGCAGGCGTAGAACATGGTTTCGGCAGGCACGTTTTCCTGGCTGAAAGTCCGCCCCGGAGCCACCACGCCGCGCAGATCGTCCACGGTGGCGCGATGGGTGAATTCGCAGGCCGATTGCGCGAAGAAAGCCAGCATCCCGTCGCTGACAATGACCAGCCGCTGCCCAATCTCGCTCCAAACCGGATCCAGCGGCAGGATGGCCTTCAGGCATTCAAGGAGCCCCCCTGGCAACTCTCCCAGGTGGGTGAAAGCATAATCCTCCAAAACTGCCTTCTCGCCCAAGGCCAGCGGCCCCGCCTTGGCGAACACCGCCTGCGATTCGCGCGGCTCCAGCCGGGGCAGGTAATCGAAGTCCACCGTCCCATCCCCCTTCACCCCCTTCAGGCCCCCATCCCGGGCGAACCGCCGCAGGATCAGCGGGCTCGTGATCCAGGCAAAGCTGCCGCGGGCCGACCGGATCGGGAACGCCAGCAGCCTGGCTTCCGTGAACTGCATGGCGCCCGCCACTCCCGATTCTTCACCGGCGGTGCTGGTTCCAAACAACCAGGCTCCCTCCGGATTCCGCGCAGTTCCAGTTTCGCCCGCGGCGGCACTCCATTCGGTGGCGAAAACGCCCTTCAAGGTTGTGCCGGGAATCACCGGGTGGCCGGTGTGGCGTTCCCGCAGCACCGGGCGATCCACCAATCCCCCGATCACACCCGCGCCGACGTGCAGCGGGGTGCGCGTTAAAATAAAAAGCAGTTTGGTATTCATAAGTCCTCGCTAAACTTCCACGGCCCGCAAACGCCAAGCCCAAAACCTTTTTCGCCCAGGATGCCGCTCCTCCGATGCACCACGGCGTCGGGTGCGGTGGTGGAGGTGGATCCGTGCCAGGCCAGCGCCCCGGCCAACCCGGACGCATCAGGCCCCTCGAAATAGTAAACCGAACCCGCCGGAACCGCCAGCCGCGTGGGCTTGGGGCCGGGCTGCACAGATGGTTGCACGGCCCGCAAATGGCGCCGCTCACTCCAACCGCTCACGGTGATGGGCGGCTTCACCCGCGCCGCCACCAACCGGCAATCCCAGGCGGGCAATCCCCGCACCCGGCGACGCCATTCCTCCCGGCTTTCAGAGGCTCGGGGAGCCGCCCCTTTTTTGAGCAGCACCCGGCCGGTGCGCGGGCAAACCCAGTTGGGCAACCAGCCACCGGGATGGGCTTCGATCCCTTGCCCCGGATCGCCCTGGATCGCCGGGAAAATGGCGGGCGACAGCAGCAGCCATTGCACCCGGTCTTCGGCGACCGGCTGGCTGAGGGGCAAAAGTTGATCCAAGGTTTGATTCGGCATGGCCGCCACGCGGCAGATGCGTTGCTGGCCGCCCAGGATCAGCGGCACATTGTCGGGCGCGAACAGGCCCTCCAAACCTTCCGAACGGTTTAATTCTTGCAAAGGCATGGTGGCGGCAATGCCCAAGGCCACCCCCTCCCGCAATCGCAATTCCAGTTTGGGCGCCTTGCTGGCCCGGCCTCTCGCCCCCCCCCAGAAGGGGGACAAATGGTATAGCTGGCTCCCCGCCCCCAACTCCTGCCGCTCCGGGCTTTCACCCCGCAGGTAACTCTCGATCGCCAGTTTAGACCACCAGCCCGGCAGCGGGTTCTGGCCATCCTCCGGGCCGCCCACCAAGGCATAGACCAGGGGAGCCGGCAGGTTGGAACATCCGGGCTGGGGCTTCAGGGGACGTAGCCGGCCAATGCCCTCGCCAGCGGCATGGCAATCTTCCGGCCGGGGGAAAAACCACCGGATCTGGTCATCCGATTCCTCGCAGGGAAAGGGGCCGGCCGTGGCCAGCGAACCAAACCGTTGGTTTTTGCCGCCGGTGTCGCGCGCACCGCTGCCGAGGGTAGCATGCGTATGTTCCCAAATATCCACCTGCCCGAAGGAGCGGTGCAAGGCGGCGTGGATGGCATCAAAAACGAGCGCGGGCACCGGCCAACCGCGGGCGGATTCGGCGCCACTCAAATCCTCACTTCCCAGTGGCAGCACCACCACATCCTGAGGCATTAATCGATAAGCAGGCATGGTCTTTAGTGGGGCGCCAGTTTCCCGGACGGCGGAACAGCCCCCTCCACCCCGGACGATTGGCCAGCGCCAGCGTCAGAAACGTACATTTCGCGCAGGCCATCGAGATAGCTGGCCAAAACCAACAGATTGTGGAATTCCCGCACCGGCCGTGGTTGGCGTGGCACGACCGTTTCCCCGGCGGTTTCCGGCCAGCCCGGATACTCGTGCAACTCACGCAAATATTGGTGGCAGTTCCGGGCCAGGCTGTCGCCCGCGCTGCCGTGCCGGGACAGCCAGGGGAGCAGATCCGCTTTTAGCAACTCCCGCCAATCGGAATCCATCAGTTCGTCCAAGTCGTAAAATGCCCATTGGCGGATTTGCAGTTTGACCGCGGCAGCCAGGGATTTTGGGGAATCCTGGACCCGCAGCCCGTTTCCCGCCATCAGCTCGCGGAGCAGTTCCACTCCACCGGATCCCAGTTTAGCCCCCCAACGGACCGGCTCCTGTCCGGCACGCAAAAAGGTCACCGCCAGCGCCTGCCCGCCCCACCCCACCTGCTGGCGCCGGCGCATCACGCCGGTGGCGCCGGCGGCCACAAATCGGTTGGGATTGCCTTGCGCCAGGGCCAGCGCAGCCTCCGCGGCGGATCTCAGAAGCGCGAATGGCGCCTGGCAGGGCCCCAGGGCGATCCCCAGGCTGCAACTCATTCCGCGCTCAGGCGCTGAACACCAGGCTCCAAGGTCTTTAGGCAAAGGAGAACGGGGGGAGATCTGGACGGTGCCCGGGGCGGTACCGGTTCGCCAAGGGCTGGCGGAAAACGCCTCCCCGGAGGCGGGAAGATTGCGAAAAGAGGCATCCAAGTAGCAGGCACATTCCACGGCTGCTTCAGCTGGCAGACAAGCCATGAGACGGTCTCCACCGCCGGATACCAGGCGTCCGCCATAATGGTGGAGGATCGGCCCCGCACAATGGCCGTGGAAATTCGCGAGCGCCTGGCTGACCCGCCTGGCGGCGGCCAGAGGCGGCTGATTCGTCCCGCTGAAGGAACCATCCCACCACCAGTCCGGATCATCCACCGCCAGCAGCAACACGGCCTGACCACCCCGGCCCACCGGATCGGAAGCCTGGCCTTGGGATGATTGGCTGGAAATTCCAAAGCCCTGGATTTTGAGGTTCCAAACCGGTTTCAAATAAGCCTCCATCCAATGGCGGATGATCCACTGGCCGGCTTCCTCCGCCGGGGGCTGTCCGGGAGCTGGATGGTCCGTGGCCTGGCCGTGGAAATCATGGGTAGCCAGCCGGGCGGCGTGCCCTCGCTGGGAGGCCCGGCAAGCCGCTTGCCAGCGTGCCCCATCCTCTGGCAGAGCATCCGGCCGGGCGGCTGGGGGAGGCCGCAGATCTCCAGCCTGGCCACCTTTCACGGCTTCCCAAGGCAGCAGGTGCCAGCGCACGGACACCTGTTGTTCAAAGGGCAAAAGCACCTCCCCAGCCAGGCGAGGGAGGTCCGCTGATCCCGCGTGAGGTTTATGGCGTTCCTTGACCCGCTCCACCACCCGCCCCCATTCGTGTTTGACCACGGTCAGGATTTCGGCCACGGAAAAATCGGCCGGAACCACGGCCAGGAACCATTCCGGCAACAAAACTTCCGCCGCGTCGATTTCGGACACGGCAGGCACATTGGCATTGCCGGTGGGCGGCAGGCTTGGCCCCACCTGCAACCAGCGCCGCACGAAGGGATGGTCCAGCGAAGGAGCCGCCACCTTTTCCACGCCCACCCGCCGGGCCACCTCGGCCAAGGCAAGCGCCATCAACCACGACCTGAGCAGCTGCCATTGCGCTTCCTCGGCGGCCGAAAGGCACAGCCGCTGGAGCCCGCAGCCCGGCATCAGCTGAAACCGCAAAAACGCCGGCTGTGGAGATCCTGAAGCCTGGTTGTCTAGCTCTGCCATCTGCTCATCCTCTGGTTATCATCATCTAAACGTACACCATAATAAAACCCACCCGTGCCTGACAATGATTAAACCCAGGTCCAACGGCAAATCGGAGCGGACTCGTTGCGCCCCTCCAAAGCAGGGAATATGCCTTGCATTTATTCCAAATTAAGGTGATAAGTAATCCATGCCTGCAAGCCAAGCCAATGCCCATACTTACCGGATCTGGGGTCTCGACCTGCAACCTTATGGTCCCGCTCAACTGGCCGAGGTGGCGGATTGGATCAAGCAACAGCGCGTGCTGGCGGATACCTGGATTTTCTCGGAGCAAACCGGCGCCTGGCAGAAGGCTGCGAGCATTCCCGAACTGAAAGACTTTTTCTACGCCGAAACCACCGCCCAAGCGGAACTGAGCGCCTACACCGTTTCGGTTTTGGAACGTCTGGCCGCCGTGAAACCGGGATTCTTGCGCCGGATCAAAATATTCGCCGATTTGGAGGACCGCCAAATCGAGGATCTGGTGGAGTGTATGGAGGTGGTTACCTGCACGCCCCATGTGTATATCATCCGCAAGGGGGAGCATGGCGATTCTCTATTCCTGGTGCTCGAGGGCGAAGTGCGAGCCCGGCTCCTGCTGGATGGCCAGGAGACCTCGGTGGCGACCATTGGCGCCGGTGGTTTTTTCGGGGAGGTGTCGCTCCTCAATGAAGGCCCGCGCTCAGCGGATGTGATTTCCAACGAAAAATGTGTGCTCCTGAAACTGACGGCTGAATCCTTCCAGCGCTTGAAAAACACCAAGCCGGAACTGGCCCTGGCCTTTCTGGCCGGCCTTGGTAAAACGATCGTCGGCCGCCTGCGGACCATCACCAAACGATACCATGATTCCTACCAGCTCTTGAATTCGCTGAGCCCGGAAGATTAGCGCTGCGCCAGGCCGCCGGACCACTCCGTCCGCCCGTTCGCGCGGCTGGACGGGCCTTCAAATCCGGTTTTCTGATTTACTCCACGGCCAACCCATCCAGCCAGATATTGAAAGGATCTCCGCCCCAGGAATCCAGGGACAAGCTCAAGGCATCGATGCGGTCCAGATCTGCCTGGCCGCTTTTGGTGACCGTCCAAGCCGGGCTGCCGGCCAGCGGAATGACCACCGGCATCCAGTGCCAGCGGGCTTCGCTGTGGGGAGGATCATTCAGCAAGTTGGCATCTTTGGCCGGCTTGAACTCCAGCTGGCCGGCCGGCCCCATCAGCCGCAATACGGGGCCCGCATTTTGAAAACCGGGCAAATTGGGGTTTTGGGCTTTGATCCAAAAACGGATCTCCTTGCGGCCGCCCCAGCGCCAGCCCGCCTTGCGGGAGGCGGGATAGACGATCGTGGCATAAGCACCCGGGTAAGGGTCCGGGGTGAAACGCAGACAGCGATTGCCGATCAGCCCGGGAGCCTCGTCTGCGAAACTCACCCGGCCCCGGCCCTGCTCATTCAATTCCAGCTCATACCCCCACAGATTGGCCTGGCCCTCCGTGCCCAATTCTTCAGCCACGGGCTTCACCACCAGCAAGTCGCGCCAGGCCAGATCCGCCAGAGCGCCATTGTCCACCGTCAGCCCCAGGCGGTAAAAACCGGGCTGATCGAATGTCCGCTCAAAAACCGGGGACTCCCCGGCCTGGGTATCCAGGCACCATCGAAAACGAAGTGGTTGCCCGCCGTGGTCGCGGCTTGCGGAAGCGTCGAACCGGCCCGGCTGACCCGCAAAAATCACCTCCGGCCCGGAGATTTTGGCGACCGGGGCGATGGCCAGTCCCGGCGCCGGGGTCAATTCCACCCAGCGTGTATTGTCGACCAGAAAGTTGCCCGCAGAATTGTTCGTTATTTCATTTGCGGCCAGACAGATGGAATCTCCCCAGCGCCCCCAAATTCCAAACCGGTTGTTGGCCATCCGGTTGCGCTGAACAATCCAGTGCTCCGTTCGCCAGCTTCGCCCCTGGGACTGGACATCCCCCCGAAAGGCCAGGCCCGCCCCGTTATTATCGTGGAGGTTATTGCCGTCGATGATGGTGTGGCTGGCAGGCCCGCCCACGATCACCAGTCCGCCATGCCCGAACCCGGCCTCGGGCGCATTATGGAAACCGTTGGTTAATCCATTGAAGGCCGCTTCATTGCCAATCAGGACGGTGTGGTCGCTGCCACCCAGCCAAAATCCATAGCTCCCATGATTGGCCCGGTTGCGGATGAAAGTATTGCCCGGGCTCCACGATTCCACACAGTTGTTATTGGCAAACGAGGTGTCGTTTTCGATGAACACATTGCCCCGTGAAACCCAGCGGTTCAGCGGCCGGATAAAAATGCCATCCCCGCCGTGGGTGATATCGTTGCCAAACCAATAATTGTCGTCGGAACCGGTCTCAATCAGCACACAGGTTGAATCACGGGCATGCACCTCCCCGGCGGCGCGGTCAATGCGCAAGCCGTAGGAGAGATTGTTGTTCAGAAAACGGTTGCGGGAGGATTTCCAAAGCTTGGCACACGTGTTGGAGCAGTGGGAAAAATCATTGTGGTCCACCAGGTTGTCCTCGGCTTCCACCAGGTGCAGCCCGTCCCAAACCCGGTTCGCCCGGTTATGCTGAAACACGCACTGCTTCACCCGCTCGCATAAAATGCCCCCGCGCGGAGGCAATTCCCCCCAACCGTGTTTGGGATTGTGGTAATTATCGGAAAAATCGCAGCCCGTCACGGAAGCCGCCCGCACGTCCCGCAAAACCAGGCCGGTGGCAAAACCGTGGGCCTGGATGTTTTTCACCACCACGCCCGTACCTCCCTCCACGAGGATGCCAATGCCCGCAGCGGCGCAGGATTCCGCATCCCCAATCTGCCCGGGGCCAGCCAGAATGGCGTTTCGCCCATCAATCGTCACGTGGCTGGCACGAACCACCAACCGCGCGGAAACGGTGACACCTGGCTCCAGCGCAAAATCGTTGGTCACCACAATTTCCCGCACCGGGGCAGCCATGGCCGCCACCACCCCCAGCCCGATCCAAAGGCACACGGAAAGGAGGCGGCCTTGGCCCGCCATCTTTCCGGATCCCCAATGCGCAAATCCAATCATTGGCACATCATCCAACCCCGCCGGAGGGGCGTCAATGTTCCTTTGCGGTCCGCCCGGCACCGCCCCGCCATTTCTTTCCATTTCTTTCCTGGATTGACATCCCCGGATGTTTGCGGCAAATGGGCGCAGAATATGAACATTCTTGCCAATCAGGTGGCGGTGGTGACGGGCGCTGGACGCGGCATTGGCCGGGCTATCGCGCTGAAATTCGCCGAGGAGGGCGCGGACGTGGTGTGCGTTTCGCGAACTGCGGACAACGCTGGCCGGGTCAGCGCCGAAATCTCGGCCCTGGGCCGCAAAAGCTGGGCCCACGCGGTGGATGTGGCGGATGCCAGGGCGGTGACGGAAGCGGCGGAAAAAATTTTGGCGGAGGCGGGCAAGGTGGATATCCTGGTCAACAACGCCGGGGTCACCCGGGACGGGCTGATTATGCGGATGAGCGAAGCGGATTGGGACACCGTGGTGGATACCAACTTGAAGGGCGCCTTCCTGTTCACCAAAGCCTTGGTCCGCTCGTTTATGAAGCAACGCTCGGGACGGATCATCAACGTGGCCTCCATTGCCGGCATCATCGGCAATGCCGGCCAGGCCAATTACGCAGCCAGCAAGGCAGGGCTGATCGGGTTCACCAAATCCATCGCCCGGGAACTAGCCACCCGGGGCATCACCGCCAACGTGCTCGCCCCCGGCTTTACGGACACGGATATGACCGCCGCGCTCAACGAGGATATCCGGGGTGAGGTGCTCAAGAAAATCCCTTTGAACGCTTTTGGCCAACCGGAGGACATGGCGGCGGCCGCCTTATTCCTGGCCAGCCCTGGCGCCCGCTATGTCACCGGCCAAGTCCTGGCGGTGGATGGCGGGCTCTCGATGTAACGGAATGGCCCCCTCGCCGCGTCCCGCTGGCGGCGGATGGAAATTCAGGCTGGACACGTGTGCCGGAAGCCGTTAAACACGAACCCGTTAAACGTGTTTACTATGGCCTAATCGCAGTCCCCTCCCCGGCCGGTTTTGCGCGGGGCTTGAAAAAAAATGGAATAGGGGCTTGACGCTTTTAAAGGCGTTGTTTAGACACGCCTGTCGTAGAATAAAATCAGAAATGGAGATTAGCATGGCGGAAAAAACGGTAGAACAGAAAGTTAGAGATATCATTGTCGATCAACTCGGCGTGAACGCGGATCAGGTCACCAATGAAGCCAAGTTCATTGAGGATCTGGGGGCGGACTCGCTGGATACGGTGGAACTGATCATGGCCTTGGAAGAAGAGTTTGGCATTGAAGTGCCCGATGACGAAGCCGAGAAGCTCCAAAGCGTTGGCGATGTCATCAAGTACATCGAAGAGAACCAAGCTTAGTCCGGCAGTTTGATTTCCAAGGCAGTGACGGCTTTGTGTAAAAAGCAGCCGCTGCCTTTTTCGTTTAGCTATGGCAAATAATTGGGTGGATCGAAGAGTGGTTATCACCGGTTTGGGGGCCGTCACCCCGCTGGGTAATGACGTGGCGTCTTTCTGGCAAAATCTCGTGGCGGGCCAGTGCGGTGTCGATCGCATCACAGCCTTCGACGCCTCCGCTTTCGACTGCCAGATTGCGGCGGAAGTAAAGAACTTCGATCCCGGTCCAGCCCTGCCTTCCCCCAAGGAATTGCGCCGTACGGACCGGTTCACTCAATTTGCCGTCACCGCCGGGCGGGAAGCGCTTTTGGACTCCGGCTTGGACTTGGACAAAACCAATCGCGATGAAGTGGGCGCCTTTATCGGCTCCGGCATCGGCGGGTTATACACCACGGCGGAGCAGCACCAGATTCTGCTCAATAAAGGCCCTGGGCGCTTGTCCCCGTTCATGATCCCGATGTTAATCCTCAACATGGGTTCCGGGCTCTTCTCCATGTACCACAAACTGCGCGGACCGAACCTGGCCACCTGCACCGCCTGTGCCACCTCCACCCACGCCATCGGCGAAGCCTGGCGAACCATAAAAATGGGCGACGCCACCGTCATGTTCGCCGGCGGCGCAGAATCAACCATCATCCCCCTGGGTATCGGTGGTTTTTGTGCCATGCGTGCCATGAGCACCCGCAACCAGGATCCCAAACGTGCTTCGCGGCCTTTTGATGCCGGGCGCGATGGTTTTGTGATGGGTGAAGGCTCGGGAGTCTTGGTACTTGAGGAACTGGAACATGCCCGCCGCCGGGGAGCCCGGATTTACGGCGAATTGATCGGCTATGGCAATACCGCCGACGCTTATCATCTGACAGCCCCCTCCCCGGAAGGTGAAGGCGCCGCCCGCTGCATGCGGATGGCCTTGCGTTCCGCGGGCCTTGCCCCGGAGGCTGTTTCCTACGTTAACACCCACGGCACTTCCACCCCGCAGGGCGACATTTGCGAAACCCAGGCCCTCAAAACCGTGTTCGGAGAACATGCCCGCAAGTTCGCGGTGAACTCCACCAAAGGTGCCACTGGGCACATGCTGGGCGCAGCCGGTGCTGTGGAATTGATCGTCTGCCTCAAGGCCATCCAGAACAACCTGGTTCCCCCTACGATCAACTACGAAACTCCCGACCCGCAATGCGACCTGGATTATGTCCCCAACGCCGCCCGGGAAACGAAAGTGGACGTAGTCTTGAATAATTCCTTTGGCTTTGGCGGTCACAATGCCTCGCTCATTGCCCGCCGTATGGTTGACTAAAACGGGATTTCGATCCCTGCAATTGTTGGACTCCGCATCATGAAAGCATGGGTGACATTTCTTTCCACCCTGGCGGGCTTGGGTGTTTCCGGCGGGGCGGAGGCCCCCGCCCCGGCGCCGCGGCCAGTGGTTGAATTTGCCGGTATCACAGTCACCCCCCACGTGCGAGCCGCCGGCCTGCGTTACCACCTCCAACACAATCCCGACTTGGGGGCGCGCGTCCAGTTATTCCTCCGTAATCCGGCCCCTGTCGAAGCCGGCTCGAACGCCATTTTCAATTGCAATGCCGTGCTTTTCGACGAAAAAGAAGCCCAGCGCCTGATCCAGGATGAGGACTGGGCCTGGCATGACACCCCCAGCGCCTGGCGCGAGGCCGAAACGCAGATTCCACCGGGTGCGATGGTCATCTACCAATTCAATTCCCGCAGCAGCCGGTGGAGCGTTGGAAAAAAATTCACCTTGAAACTTGTGGATTGGGCAAAAATCCATCGCCAGGAGTTGCCCATCACCATGGCTGCCCAAGGGGTTTGGATCTCCGCCGTTACTTTTCTTAATGCCGATGCCGGCCCCCAACCCGACACCATCATCGTGCATTTGGACAACCAATCGGCCACGGCGGTCCATTTTATCAGCAGCCGCCTGTTCCTGCCCACCAATAGCGCCAATGCCCGTTTATACTTTCCCCAACCGATTTTCAACGGCGTGGTCTCCTCCCCTAGTGATGGTTTGATTCCCGCCGGGGACAAAGGCGTTCTGCGCATTCCAACCGACCGGCTTCCGCTTGGTTACGCGGCGCTGCAAATCATCATGTCGGATGTCCAGGGGCGGCAGTTTCCGCTGTGGGCCCATCTGCGGATCAAGCGTGACTTTTTCGATATCAGCAGTGGATGGGGGCCCAAAGTACCCTCCGCCACCTCGCCTGCCGGCTGCGAATTATACCTGAAAATGCTCAGCCGGATGCACATCAATACGGCGCATTTCATCAGTGCCGCTGGTTATAGCGATCAACCCGGTCCGCAGGCTCTGGCCTCGCTTTATCCCTTGCGGCGCATGGGCAAACCGGATCCCATTGCGGATTATGACAAGGACGAATGGCTGCCGTGGATCCGGGCGGTGGAATTCCTGGGCGAACCGCAGAACGAAAACGGCCCCACCCCGCGCTTTCCCCAGGCGGTTTGGCAGGCCCTCCAGCCCTATACGAAAACCCGTCTGCCAACCACTGTAACCCTCACTGAAGAAGCCTCCTGGAGGTATTATGCCGGTCTCTCCGATCTGGCCGATTTCAAGGCCTTCCGCCTGGTGGCTCCTTCCACCGATGACTGGCAATCCTACGACCGCTGGGACGGCAAGCCGATTAACTGGGGCGCGCCCTTGGAGACCCTGGGCGATTATACCCGCTGTTTCCGTGATCTGTGGCGGCCCATGCCTGTCGCCGCCTGGTTGCAGGGGCCTTATTGCGATTGGGAAATCCGCGACAACCGCAAACGCTCCGCCCCCACCGCCGATGAACTTCGGGTGCTGGCTTACCACGCCCTTGCCAACCGCATTACTTCCGTATATTGGCACGATGTTACTTTGCGTGGTTTGGTCCAATATCGGGATACCATTGAGGAATTGACCCGCATCGGCCGTGAAATACGGATGCTGGAAGACTTTTTCCTCGAAGGGGACGCCTACCGGACCCTGCACCAGGTCGTTCTTGGCAAACCGGATTGGGACCTGGCCTCGATTGTTTCACCCCGCGCAGCCTTGCTGTTTGCCATGGATCTGGACTACCAAGCCGACCGGAACAACCATGTCTTTCAATTTGGCAAGAAGAAGCGGGATGTCATATTCGCCTATGATCTGCCTGCCTATTTGCGCCGCATCAACGACGTGTTCCGCGTGGATGCCGACGGCGTTTATCCGGCCACTTACACCATCAGTGAAGGCACCCTGAAAATCGCCGACAAGCAGTCCAAAGTGGCCATTTACGTGGCCTCTCCTTTCCTGGATATCAGGCCTGCCGTGGAAGCCAAACGCAAGGCCTTGCTGGCGGTTGAGCAAACGATCAATTTCGATCCGGTAACGCGCAACAAGGATTTTGAAATGCTTCGCAACACCATGCGCCAATACGCCCGTTAAGAAACTCGGTTTAAGCGCCCGAGATCATCCCTCCGGCGTTCCCACAAATTTGTTTGGCTTCGCCCCGTGGCGGGCTTTTCCTGGATGGAGGAGCGCTATCCGCGTCTCCGTAATGGGGAGGGAAGTGATAGTACCGCATATTTTTCAAGCCAACCGCCCCGCTACAGCCTCCCAGCGAGCCATGCGCCCTGCATGGATCGTAAGCCATGACGAACGGCCAGGGTTTCGCGCCAATAGATCCAGCCCACACGGCCGAGCCATTTGCCTCGACCTGGCTTATAGATCCTGAAATCGAAACTGCCGTCCGGGCATAAAAAAACCCGCCGATAAACACCGGCGGGTTTGGGGGGGAAACTGATGAATTAGCGCTTGCTGAACTGGAAGCGCTTG
>CAIMWS010000169.1 GCA_903845125.1 uncultured Verrucomicrobiota bacterium | reverse complement strand
GGGCGAAGACGCGGGCGGAGGGATTGGCGCAGCTAGCCCAATACATGGATGGATTGGGTTGTGAGGAGGGCTGGCTGCTGTTGTTCTGCACGCGGAAACGGGCGTCCTGGAAGGAACGGATCCAATGGAAAACCCACCGCGCACAAGGCCGCACGATCCACGCGGTGGGCGTGTGATCGCTTATCAGGCTGCCGGGTTTCCGCCCACGACCGGCTGGCCACTCCGGGATTGATCGCAACGGCCAATTGGAGCAGGCTGGGGAGATGCGAATGATTACCTCGCCAGGCGTCATGCAAAAACTGGCGCTCCAGTGGAAACGCCAGGGCACGCGGATCGGTTTTGTGCCCACCATGGGCTACCTGCACGAAGGGCACCTGAGCCTGGTACACCGGGCCCGGAAAGCGGTGGGCGCCCGCGGCCAGGTGGTGGTGAGCATTTATGTGAATCCCACGCAGTTCGCCCCGCACGAGGATCTGGCCAAATATCCCCGCGATCTGGACCGGGACCGCAAACTCTGCGCCGAGGCGGGGGCCGATTGCCTTTTCGTGCCGCACGACACAGACATGTATCCGGCCGGGCAGGCCGCTCCGTACAGCACCTACGTGGTGGAGGAACGGCTTTCGCAAGGGCTGGAAGGGGTGTCGCGGCCGACGCATTTCCGGGGCGTCACGACGATTGTGGCGAAGCTGTTCAACCTGGTATTGCCGGAGGTGGCGGTCTTCGGGGCCAAGGATTGGCAGCAGGCGGCCGTGATCCAAAAGATGGTGGCGGACTTGAATTTTCCGGTCGAAATCATCGTGGCACCCACCCTCCGCGAGCCCGATGGGCTGGCGATGAGCTCGCGGAATAAATATCTTTCGGAGGCGGAACGCCGCCAGGCGTTGGCCCTGCACCAGGCCTTGGCAACCGCCCGGGAACAGGTGCGCCAGGCGGCGGAGCCATTGCCCGCCGGACGCCTGCGGCAGCAACTCCGGCGCCAGATCGAGAAAAACGCGGACGCCCGGGTGGATTACGTGGAGTTTTTCGACCCGGTCACGCTGGCGCCGGTGCGCCAGGTGAAGCTGGGGGACCACCTGGCCCTGGCGGTGCGCGTGGGGAAAACCCGCTTGATTGATAACGGCAGCCTGAGATAATCAACTTCAACTTATGGAAAATCCCGTTCAGCCTTATGATTACCTGGTGATCGGCAGCGGCATCGCCGGGCTGGTGTTCGCGTTGAAAGCCTCCGCCCGCGGGCGGGTGGCCATCCTCACCAAGAAGCACCGCGCGGAATCCAACACCAATTACGCGCAGGGGGGCATCGCCGCGGTGACCTCCAAGGAGGATTCCTTCGAGATGCACGTGAGCGACACCCTGCAGGCCGGGGCGGGCCTGTGCAAGGAGCCCGTGGTGCGCCGCATTGTGGAGGAGGGACCGGCGCTGATCCGGGAATTGATCGACCTGGGGATGCGGTTTTCGGAGCGGGAAATCCCGTTGTCCTACGGGCGCAAGGAGCTGGACCTGGGCCGGGAGGGGGGCCACTCCAAACGGCGGATCCTGCACGCCAAGGATGTGACCGGGCGGGAGATCGAGCAAGCGTTGCTGGCGGCCACCGCCCAGCGGCCGAACATCCAGATCTTCGAGAACCATTGCACGATCGACCTGATCACCACGCAAAAGCTGGGCGAGGACGGCCCCAACCGCTGCGTGGGGGTCTATGCGTTGAATGTGCCGGCGGCCCGGGTGGATACCTTCACGGCGCCCTGCGTGGTGCTGGCCACCGGCGGCTGCGGGAAGGTTTACCTCTACACCACCAATCCCGACATCGCGAGCGGCGACGGCGTGGCCATGGCCTACCGGGCGGGCGCCTCCGTGGCCAACATGGAATTCATCCAGTTCCATCCCACGTGCCTGTTCCATCCGCGAGCCAAGTCGTTCCTGATCAGCGAGGCGGTGCGCGGGGAGGGGGCGGTCCTGAGGACGATCGATGGCGCCGAGTTCATGGACCGGCACCACCCGCTCAAATCGCTGGCGCCGCGGGATATCGTGGCCCGCGCCATCGACGGCGAAATGAAGCGCAGCGGCTCGGACCACGTGTTCCTGGACATCACCCACAAGCCGGCCCGGTTCACAATGGACCGGTTCCCGAACATTTATAAAACGTGCCTGGAGTACGGGATCGACATCACCAAGGAAATGATCCCGGTGGTGCCGGCGGCGCATTACCAATGCGGCGGGGTGGTGACCCAGGTGGATGGGCAGACGGAGATCCCCGGGCTGTACGCCATAGGCGAGGTGGCCTGCACCGGCCTGCACGGCGCCAACCGGCTGGCCAGCAACTCGCTCCTGGAAGCCCTCGTGTGCGCCCACCTGGCCGCGCGGCACACGGCGGAGCACTCCGCGCCGCCGGTGGATGCCCGGCGCATACCCGCCTGGCAGCAGGGGCAGGCCCACAACCCGGATGAATTGGTGGTGGTCTCCCACAACTGGGACGAAATCCGGCGCCTGATGTGGGATTACGTCGGCATCGTGCGCACGAACAAGCGCCTGCAGCGGGCCAAGAAACGGATCGTCAATCTCCAGGAGGAAATCCAGGAGTATTATTGGGACTTCCTGGTCACGCGCGACCAGCTGGAGCTGCGCAACCTGGCCACAGTGGCGGAGCTGATCATCCACTGCGCGCAAAGCCGCCCCGAAAGCCGCGGCCTGCATTACAACCTGGATTATTTGGAGGCGGATGAGGCCTGGGCGCAAAAAGACACCGTGATCCGTAAAAGCACGCCATCGCCGCTCCTGCAGGGACGGTAGCGCCCCGGCCCCAGGCGGAACGCTGGCTCCTTGGAGCCCGCCGGCAAAACCTTGGGGGGCGCCAGCCCCCCCCCAATGGGTGCGGCTATTCCAGCTCGAGGACGACCACCGATTTCGCGGGCAGGGTGGCTTTGAAACCCGAATCGGTCAACGCGCAGGCGGTGAACGGTTCCGGCTTCACCTGGCTGGGTTGTTCAAAGGTATTGTGGGCGGTGATGGAGGAGGAGGTCAGCATGCGGCCGGCCAGGCGGTTGGCCTTGGCGCCCCGCAGGTCCCCTTGGATTTCGGCCGGGTGATTGGGATCCAGGTTGCAGAGGGAAACGTGGATCTTGCCCGCTTTGTCCCGCGAGGCGGAACCGCTCAGGCCGGGGATTTTTTCCGTCCCGAAGGCATAGTCGCGGCAGCGGACATCGGTGGGCAGCAGGGTCGCATCCTGGTGAACCTTGAACATCTCAAAGACGTGATAAGTGGGGGTCAGGATCATCTTTTCGCCTTGGGTCAGGATCATGGCCTGGAGGACGTTGACGGTCTGCGCGATATTGGCCATGCGCACCCGGTCGCAGAAGCGGTGGAAGATGTTGAAGGTGATCCCCGCCACCAGGGCGTCCCGGAGGGAATTCTGCTGATAGAGGAAGCCGGGGTTGGTGCCGGGCTCCACCTGGTGCCAGGTGCCCCATTCGTCCACGATCAGGGCCACCCGCTTTTCCGGGTCATATTTGTTCATGATGGTGCAGTGCCGGAAGAGCAGTTCCTGCATGAAGAGGGAGCTTTTCAGCAGGGAGAACCAATCCTCCTCGCCGTATTGGGTGGCGGAGCGGCTTTTCCGGCCGGACCCGCAATAATAATGCAGCGAGAGGCCGGCCATCTGGCCGCGGGCCTCGCGCATCAGCACCTCGGTCCACTGGTAATCGGCGCTGTTGGCGCCGCAGGCGATCCGGAAGACGGCGTTGCCGCTGAAATTGCGGACGTAGGTCTGGTAGCGGCGGTATTGGTCGGCGTAATACTCCGGGCGCATGCTGCCGCCACAGCCCCAGTTTTCATTGCCGATGCCGAAATACTTGAGGGCCCACGGTTTCTCGCGGCCGTTGGCGCGGCGCAGGTCCGCCATGGGGCTGACCCCGTCGAACGTCATGTATTCGACCCATTCCTGCATTTCCTGCACGGTGCCGCTGCCGACGTTGCCGCAAATGTAGGGCTCGCATCCCAGTTGCCCGCACAGGTCCAGGAATTCGTGGGTGCCGAAATGGTTGTTTTCCGTCACCCCGCCCCAGTGGGTGTTGATCATGGTGGGGCGCGTAGAGCGCGGGCCGATGCCCTGCCGCCAATGGTATTCATCGGCGAAACAACCGCCCGGCCAGCGCAGCACCGGGATTTTTATTTCTTTCAGCGCGGAGACGACATCCTGCCGGATGCCGCGCACATTCGGGATCGGGCTGTCTTCGCCCACCCAGTAGCCCTCGTAAACACAGCGGCCCAGGTGCTCGGAAAAATGCCCGTAAAGATTGCGGTTGATGATGTCTTTGCCGCCGTCGGCGTCAATGATGATGCGGTTCTCCACGCCCGCCGCCAAGGCCGCCTGGAGGCTCAAGGCCAGGCCCGCGGCGGCGCCAAGGTATCCGGATAGTTTCATAGTCTGTCTTTTGTTTCGCTTGGCGCAGGATTATACCGATTCACCCAGGCAAATCCAAACGGAATCTGCGGCTGGCGGGTCGAACCGGCGAGGCAGCGGGAGCCGCGTGGCGCCCGGGGGGGAGCCACGCCAAAACCCCTTCCGGTCCGGGGCCGTTATTCAATGACGAACCAGACGCGGTTCCGGGCAGGCACCTGCACGGGCAGCTGGATGCGCCATTGGCGGTCGATCAAGTAGGTGGCGGGGGGGTCTTCCTGCTGGCGCACGCTGGCCAGCGCCGACAACCCGGTATAGTAGAGCGGCACATCCAGGACGGTCTGGACCGGCTGGTTCAGCGGGTTGTGGACCATCAGCAGCCCTTTTTCCTTCAGCCGCGGATTCACGTGCAGGATCCAATCCAGGTTGCGCCCGTCGGGCCGGGGGCCATGGATGATGTCCGAGTCGAGGATGGCGCGGTATTTTTTGTAGAAACCCACCCAGCGGGTCACCACCGCCTTGGTGGCCTCGCCATCGAAGATGCGCGGTCCGCGGTAGCAGGCCTGGACCCCCGCGCCAAAGAGGTTGGCGAGCCGGGTTTCGTAATGGTCCAGGTGATCCGCCAGCGGCTCGATGGTGGCGGCGGCCCCGCCGCCGTGGTATTGCATCAGGGGCACGAACATCCAGCCCATGGAGGCCGTTTTGTTCCAGGTGCCGTCGTAGATGTTCTGGCGCTCCACGATCTCCTGCTGCGCGCGGGGCAAAGACCAGTTATCTTCCCGGTAGCCCATGCCGCACTTGCTGCCGCCGGTGAGGTAATACCAATCCGGGATGTTCAGATACACGCCCTGGGCGCGGCACCATTCATAAAGGCCGGTGATCGCCCGCCACTGGACCCACTGGGAATCCTCGAGCCCGTGGTGGCCGGGGTGGTTGGTGGAGGCGCAGGTGTCCCCGGGATAGGAGCCGTCATTCTCCAGCACGGCCAGCCCGGTTTCCGCCATGAAACTTTTCAAGGTCGCCAGGTATTCCCGGCCCCAGGTGGCGCCGAGGCAGGGCATGACGCCGTAGCGGCTCTTCCCCACGCAATTATCCTCCGCCTGGGCGGCGCCCCGGCTGGCCAGCAACGAATAGCCGCCCAGGGCCACGCCCCTGGCCCGGCCGTAATCAGCCAGCGCTTTGAACCGCTGCCGGTAATCCGGATTCCGGCTCTCGAAATTGAAGCCGCTGCCGAAGGTCATGATCACCAGCTCGAAGCCGGCCTCGGCGCATTGGTCAATGGCGCCGCGCACATAGGCGTCGTCCGATCGGGCGGCATGGAAGAGGATGGGATTTTCCGCCGACCAGGGGGCGATGGCGCGGTACATCCGGCGGCGGCTCAACCCCTGCCGTTCCCGGTCGGTGGAGTCGAGCAGGAGCTCGAAGGTGCGGAAGCTCTCGAATTGGCCGCCCGGGGGGATGACCTGGTCCGGCCCCAGGGGTGGGCGGCACTCCAGCAGGTTGGGGGTCTGGCGCAGGTAATTCACCTGCGTCAAATACAGCGGGTCAGGCTCCCAAAACACGGCTGGCGAGGCCCCTTTGACATCCATGCCCCCAAAAGCGTAGTCCGTCTCCACGTGGATCAGCGGCCAATCCCAGCGGGGGTTGTTTTCCACGGAGGATTCCGGTTCCACGGCGGCGAGGATCTCGCTCTTGAACGAATTCAACCGCACGGGCTTGCCCGAGGCGTTTTTCAGGGTGAACCATTTGGCCAGCAACGGCAGGCCGTCATACAGCTCGTAATGCACCTCAATCACCACGCGGTCGCCGGCGCCGAGGTTTTCCTTGGGCGTCTCCACCTTGCCCAGGATGCGCACCTTGAGCACCTTGCACCGGTTGAACGATCCATTATCCGGGTGATCCTCCGCCCCGCCTGCCTGGCTCATTTTCCCCACGCGCACCGCGGAGGGCTGGCCGGCCACCTTGACCTCTCCCAGCACCTGCCACTTTACCTCGTCCAGGGAGGCCTCGCACACGACCAGGCCCGGCTCGATGCGCAGTTGCAGCGTATAGGCCTGGCCCTCCACCAGCTTGCCCACCTGCTGGACGGCGCCGCCGTTGCCAATGCCAAAACAATCCTGGCCGGGCCGCAGCTGGAGCTTCACCACGCGGTCCGGATAGACCAGGCCCACCCCGGGCCCCCAGCTCGCGCCGTGGTCGGTGCCGGGATTGATGCGGCACTGCACCACGCAGGCGCCCGCCGGCAGCGGCCGCTCGGCGTAAGCGTGGGTGTTGTCATAAGCCGAGATCTGCCCGGTCTTGCCTTCATTTTGGAAGGAGGTCCGCTCGTGCCGGGCGCTGAGCCGCACCTGCCAATCCGGGGCGAGCGTTTGGAACTCGTCCACGTAGAGCTCCTGCCGCGTCCGATCCACCGCGTCGAAACTGTCCGGCGGCTCGAACCGCAGGGTGAGGGCCACCCCGGGCGGGGGCCAGGGCAGATCCTGGCTCAGCCATTCCGCCCGTTTTTTCCAGGGGAAGCGCGGTTGGGTGGGGCCGGTTTCATAGCCGGCAAACCGGAAGGCGCCCGGCCGGGCGCTCATTTGCTCGAGCCACTCCGGCAGCAGGTAATTATGGATCGGCTGGCCCGCCAGCCCGCCCACTTCATAGGCCCGCCCGTTGAGTTCCACCACCGCCTCGGGCCGCACGGAGCGCAACAGCGACTGGCCCGTGGCCAGGTTGTCCAGGGCGACCGTGGCGGCGTTGGGCGCCAGCCGGAAACTCCGGCGGACCAATCCGTTGCCCAGCACCAGGCCATGGCGGTTCGTCACCACGGTGGCCTTGCAGGAGCTGCCATCGATCAGCCAATCGGCGGTGGCGGCGCCGGCCGCCGGCCGCCAGGTTGAAAACAGCCAGGCCGTTATGAATGCACATTTCCCATAGTTCATACCCAAGGGATTACCCCTCCCGGCCGGTTTTTCCCACTAAAAACGCCGGAAATATTCGCGCCCCCAGCGGCAGGGGTGGTTCCGCGGGGTTATTTTTTCGGGTAATCGGGCCGGGCCGGGAAGTTCCAGGGCTTTTCCTGGATCTGTTTTTTCAGCACTTCGATGGCCTTTTCCAGCTGGAGGTCGCGCCCCGCCAGGAGCGAGGCGGGGTCGTTTTCCAGCCGGATGTCGGGGTCGGCCCCGTGGTTTTCGACCAGCCATTTGCCCTGGCGCCCCCAAAAGGCGTTGTTGGGCTGGTTGACGCTCCCATTGTCGATGGTCTTCTGGGCGTTGATGATGCCGACCAACCCGCCCCAGGAGGGGACGCCGATCACGGTGCCCAGTTGGGAGGCCTTGAAATCCTCCACAAACGCCTCCCCGTCGGATCCGTTGGCCTCGTTGCTGACCACCGCGTAATGGGCGCGGGAGGCGCTGTTGGGATAGCGGTAGGGGGCCATGTTCTGCATGACGTTGTAGGCCACCTGCCGCCGCTCGAGCTTGTCGATGATGAAATACTCGGTCCAGCCGCCGCCGTTGCCGCGGACGTCGATGACCAACCCCTTTTTGTAGCGGAACGCGCGCCAGAATTTGTCGAATTGGGCCACATTGCCCGAAGCCATGGCCGTGAGATGCACGTAGCCGATCTCACCCTCGCTGGCCTGGAGCACCTTGGCGATGTTGTCGGCCACCCAGCGGTTGTAGCGCAGGCCGGACTCCGACCGGATCGGCTCCACCAGGGCGCTTTTGGCCCCGGCCAGCTCCGGGGTCGCGTTGACGGTGAGCTGCACTTTCTGCCCGCGGGTCACCTGCAGCCATTCATAGGGATTTTGCGGAAACTTGATTTCGCGGTCATTGATCGCCAGGAGATAATCCCCCTCCTTGACCGGGAAATCGGGCCGCACCAGCGGCGAGGCCAGGTCGCGGTTGAAATCGGTGGGGCCATAAATCACCGCCAGCTTGTAATAGCCGCTGGGATCCGGCACCAGGTCCACCCCGAGGCGGCCGGTGAACACCGGATTCTCCACCGGCTGGCCCGGCCCCATATCTCCTCCAGCCACATAGGTGTGGGAGACGCACAGTTCGCCGACCATCTGCGACAGCACCCAATTCAGGTCCGCCCGGGACGAAAGCTGCGGGATGTAGGACCGGTAGGCATCGCCGATCTTTTTCCAGTCGCGGCCGTGCATGTCCGGGTCGTAGAAAAAGTCCCGGTACCAGCGCCAGGTGTCGTTGAGGATCTGGGTCCATTCCTCCCGGGGTTTCACCAGGTAAACCAGGTTGTCCAAGGCCAGCTTGCCGCCGGGGCTCCGGGAGGCGAAGGCCTGGTCCACGCTGGTGAGGAAATAGTCCCGGTTCCGCTGGATGATCATCTGCTCGCGGCTGGCCGAGAGTTTCCAGTCGGAGATCCTGCCCTCCAGGACCACCTCTTTTTGCGTGGCCATGTCGAAAATATGGAGATCCCATTTTTCGGCGCCGCCGGGGTTGTAGATCTCCTCGTATTCCGCTTCCGTGAAGGCGTTCACGGAGGCCCAGGTGACCTTGCCTTTGCCCGCCTTGGCGTAGAAATAATTGCCCGCCTTGACCGGCAGCGGGTAAACGCGGTCCGGGAGGCCGTCCAGATCGATCCGGAACGGCTGGCTGGCCGGTTTTTTATCATCCTTCGGAGTTTTTTCGAACGGGGGCCGTTGGCCGCTCTTCAATTGCACGGCCATGACCTGCACCGGGTTGGGGATGATGTGGTTGTCCTCGAACACATCCATCTGCACGTCGAAATTGCGGTAGGAGCAATAGTAGAGGTAATCGCCGCTGGCGTCGAACGTGGGGTACAGATTGTCGTAGAAATCGGTGGTGAGGGCATAGGTCCGCGCCGGCGGGAGGTGGTAGAGGAACACCTGGCTGTTGCGGTTGTGCTGCACAAAGGTGTAGGCGATCCACTGGCTGTCCGGGGACCAGGTGTAATCGCTGACCTCCCAGGTGAACTCGTCGTTCTTGAGCACGTTGGAGGAATCGACTTTCACCAGCCGCCGGGTCCCCACCTCCACGTAGAACAGGGTGAAATCCTTGTCGCTGAAGAGGATTTTGGAGCTGTCCGGCGACCACTCCAGGCGGTAAACGGTTTTCTTCAGGCCAAAGGTCAGCCGGGTCCATTCGCCTTCGGCCTCGAGCGGCTTCACATAAAGCTCGTATTCGCCCGTTTTGTCCGAGAAAAAGGCCACCGATTTGCCGTCCGGCGACGGCTGCGGATAACGCTCCCGCGAGGCGGCGGTCTGGGTCAGGTTGCGGGGCGGCAGCAGCTCATCGGTGGGCGCCAGGAAGGCGTCCCCGCGGGCCTCGAACACAGCCGCTTTGCCGTCGTTGGCGACATTCATGTATTGGATGTAGTCGCGCGGGTTGATGGCCCGGCTGGCCAGTTTCCATTGGTCGGTGGGCAACTGCACGTTCACCTCACGGACCGTCCCCTCCGCGGCATTCAGGAGGCACAGGTATCCGGAGCGCATGAAAACCACCTGGCGGCCGTCGGTGGAGGCCATTTGCACGTCGAAATCCCGGTAATGGGTCACCGCCTCCGCCGGCTTGCCGGAAAAGTCCTCCACGTAGAGGTTGGCGAGGCCGCCCTCGCCGCGGTCCGAGACGAAATACAGTTTTGGCCCCACCCACATCGGGTAGCTGTTTTTCCCGGCGTAATCGGTGACCCGCTTGAAATTCCGGCTGCCGAATTCATACATCCAGATCTCCTGGTACTGGCCCCCTTTGTACCGTTTCCAGTAATACTCCTCGTTCCCGCGCGGGTTATAGGCCAGCCTGGCGCCATCGGCCGAGATGGATCCCTGCACCCCCGCCGGCACGGGCAGCTTCTCCGGCAGCGTGGCGTTGGTGGACACCGCGAACAGCTTGGGGATCGGGCGGTAGGTGTTCTCCACGGCGGAGCGGAAGAGCACCCGGTGGTCGGGCGTCCAGCCGATCACCTGCGCCAGGGGGTGCTCCCAGGTCAGGCGCCTGGGCGCCCCGCCGTCGGCGGGCATGACGTAAACATTCGCGCCGGAATCGTAATTGCCGGTGAAGGCGATCTGCCGGCCATCCGGCGAGAACCGGGCGGCGGACTCCACCCCGGGATGCGAAGTCAGGCGCGTGGCCGCCCCGCCCTGGCTGCCGACCAGCCAGAGATCGCCCTCGTAGGTGAACACAATGCGGTCCCCGTGGATTGCGGGATGCTGCATGAACCGGCCGGGGACGGCGGCAAGCACCAAGCTCGGCGCCCAGGCCAGGAATGCCCAGAATAATCGTTTCATAAGCACCTTTGTTCATGGTTTTCACCGGATCGTCAAGCCGCATGTCAGCCATCCGCCAGGTCAGTCTTTGAACGCCCGGCCGTGCGCGCCCGGTGCCCTCAGCTCTTTCCGCCTGGCTTCGGGATCGCCCGCCATTTTCCACGCCGTTCCACCGGATTCGACATCCAGGCTTTTTACCCCCCCCGGCTGGCTACCCACGGATTAGGTTTGCCACCAACTCCGGGTGCCGTCCCAGGTTGGCGCAGGGGGCGGGCAGGCAGGCGTGGCAGGCGGGAATTTCCAAGCGGCTGGAGAGACCAGATACCACAACGCCATGGTTCACAGCGGCAAGCTCCGGGGAATATTTTTTTCAGGACGAACATGCCAGAAGGAACTGGCAGAAGGAACTTGCCAGAAGAATTTATTTTAATTATTCGTTTGGAAACTTGTTAAAAAGGCTGCGCTCGTCTTTGGTGTGGTTCGCAATCAACGCTGTCCGCACCCAAGGCGAACGGCGCCAGCACATGATGGAAAACGAAAGCAAAGTCGTTGCGGAGCGGGAGGAATCCTTCCGGCCCGGGCGGGTTTTTGCCTGTCTCATTCTGGCCTTCCTGGCTCCGGCTGGCGGTGGCGGGCTCCTGGCGCAGGAACCGGCGCCACTCACCAACATTGCGGCCGTCAAGAACCTCTCCTTTGAGGCGGCCGCCCGCCAGCAGCCCGCTCTCCTGCGCGGGGTGGTGACGGCGTTCAATCCCACGGTCGGCGACGCCTTCCTGCAGGATGCGAGCGGAGCCGTTTACCTCAGCGGCAGTGTCCAGGCCTTCCCGGCGGAAATCGGCGACTTGGTCGAAGTGGAGGGCGTGACGGACCCGGGCGGTTATGCGCCGATGGTCATTCCGCAGCGGATCCGGCGGATTGGCCCGGCGGAGCTGCCGCCGCCCAAGGAGGGCACGGCGGCCAGCCTGGGCGACGGCCGGCTGGACTCCGAACGGGTGGTGGTGGAGGGGGTGGTGCGCGGAATCCGCAGCTCCGGCTTGAACCAGGTGCTGAGCCTGGGCCTCCTGGACGGGCCGGTCATCGCCATCCTTTTCAACCAGCCCACGAACCGCCTGCCGGCCACCTTGCACGGGGCCCGGGTACGGGTCAGCGGCATTGCCGCCCCCGGCTTCAATGAGCACCGGCAGGCGACCTACGCCCGCATGCTGGTCACGCCGCGGGATGAGATCCAGGTCATCAAACCGGGCCCGGAGAAAGCCGCGGAGCTGGCCGTGACCCCCGTGGCCCGGCTACGGCAGTATGATCCGCAGGTAGCCGAGAAAGACTCCCTCCGGATCGCCGGCATTGTCACGGCCGTGCTTTCCCGCGAGTGTTTCTTCCTCCAGGATGAATCAGGCGGAGTGCTGGTCCGCCTGGGGCAGGAGGAGTCCGGCCCGGTGCGGGCCGACCTCCGGCAGAGCACCAGCATCCGTCCGGGCACCCGGCTCGAGCTGGTCGGAACACCGCGGGTCGAGAATTTCCACGTGGTCTTCCACGCCGACGAGTTCAATGACGTGGGCCGCGGCGCGCTGCCGCCGCCCGTGGCCGTCACGCCGGAAACCATTGGCCAGGCCAGCCAAGACCGGCGCCGGATCTCCCTGGAAGCGCCCGTGGTATCGGTTGCCCAATCAACCCTCCTGGCGCATTCCCATCTGACGCTCCAATTTGGCTCCGCCTCGGTCCTGGCCGATCTGCTGGCTTGGGATCCCCGGCGCCAACTGCCGGCGGTGGGCAGCCGGGTGCGGATCGAGGGCGTCCAGGATTACCGCCGGAATATCGAAGACGATTTTGAGGCCACGACCGTGTACGTGGCCGGGGAGGAGGGCCTGGTGGTTGTGGAGGGTCCCCGGCGCAATCCCCTTTTGGGCGTGGCGCTGGCGCTGGCGGGGCTGGGCGCGGTGGTTCTCGCCTGGAGCTTTGGCCTGCGGCGCCAGGTGGCGCGGCGCACGGCGGACCTGGCGGCGGCGAAAACCGCCCGGGACGAACTCGAGAGCCGGCTGCTGCATGTGCTGGAACACACCGCCATCGCGCTTTACAGCTGCCGGATCCCGGAAGGCGAGGGCGGCCGGTGCCTCACGTTCGTGAGCGACTATGTGGAACTGCTCACCGGCTATAGCCCGGCGCAATTCCTCAAAGACCCGGCTTTCTGGGCCAGCCACCTCCACCCGGACGACGCACCCCGGATGGCCGCCAGCCTGGCGGGCTTGTTCAGCCAGGAGGCCGAAATCAGCGAATACCGGTTTTTGGTGCGGGATGGCAGCTACCGCTGGTTCAAGGACAGCCAGCAATTGGTCCGGAATGAAGCGGGCCAGCCGGTGGAGATTGCCGGATTCTGGTCGGACATCACCGGGCGGAAGCAGGCGGAGGAGGCGCTGCTCCGCGCCAAGGAGGCCGCCGAGGTCGCCAGCCAGGCCAAGAGCGAATTCCTGGCCATGATGAGCCACGAGAT
>CAIMWS010000168.1 GCA_903845125.1 uncultured Verrucomicrobiota bacterium | reverse complement strand
GGGCGAAGACGCGGGCGGAGGGATTGGCGCAGCTAGCCCAATACATGGATGGATTGGGTTGTGAGGAGGGCTGGCTGCTGTTGTTCTGCACGCGGAAACGGGCGTCCTGGAAGGAACGGATCCAATGGAAAACCCACCGCGTACAAGGCCGCACGATCCACGCGGTGGGCGTGTGAGTTTTCGTGCGCTACCCGGAAAATCCCGTTTGGTTCCAACCCGCCAGGCGGGGCGCAGGGGCGCATACCCGTCGTGTCAAATCGCTTTTGATGCAGTTGGCCAGTTTGGATGCAAAAGTGCCCTGGACCGATCCTCCACACAAAGTGCCGGCGACTTCGGCGCACTGTTTGCCCCGGTTTGGGCAGGCTGGACATACGCTAATTCCGCGGCCTTGGCTCCACCGGCCTCCCGTCCGCATTTCTTGTCTTCCCAGCAATTCATCTGATGAGGCGGTTCCTGGCGTCCAGCTTGGCCAGCCATGGCCTGGCTTGGCCGTGGATGACTGGAACCTGGCCCTACTTTTTGGACGATCCTGATAACCGCCCACCCCGCTGGGACAACTCCCCCTTGGGCATGGCGTGGGGGCTGGCCCCCTCTCCCTCCACCAACCGGATCAAATTCCCCACCGCCTCCTTGAGGGCTCCGGCCTGGCCATCCAATTGCTGTGCTGCGCTGGCGCTTTCCTCTGCTCCCGCCGCGTTAGCCTGCGTCACCTTGTCCATCTCCGTTATCGCCCGGGTCACCTGTTCAATCCCCTGGTTTTGCTCGCGGGAGGCGGTTGCCACTTCCGCGGCAAACTGATCCACCTGCCGGGCTTTGGCCACAATTTCATCCAAGCTGAGCGCCACTTTGCGGCTGATCTCCACCCCCGCCGTGCTTTTGCTCACTGCGGACTCGATCATCACCGCCGTTTCCCTGGCGGCCTGGGCGCTCCGCTGGGCCAGGTTCCGAACCTCGTCCGCCACCACGGCGAAGCCCGAACCGGCTTCGCCTGCCCGCGCCGCCTCCACCGCCGCGTTCAAAGCCAAAATATTGGTTTGAAAAGCGATCTCATCGATGGTCTTGATGATTTTGGCGATTTCCGCGCTGGAGGTCTTAATGGCGGCCATGGCCTCGGCCATGGCGGCCATATCCTGGGCGCCGGTATCGCCAGCCTGGCGGGTTTGCTGCGCCAGGTCTTTGACTTTTTCGGAGGTTTCGGTGTTTTTCTTCGTGATGCTGGACATTTCTTCCATGGAGGAGCTGGTTTCCTCCAGGGATGCCGCCTGCTCGCTTGCGCCTTCCGCAAGGGATTGGCTGGAGGCGGATACCTGGCCCGCCACCGAGGCGGTTTGTTCGGCATTGGTAAAAAGAACTTCAGCCACTTGTTTCATTGGCCTGGCGATGGATCGCGAAAGCCATAAAGCCAGGGCCATGCTGACCACCAGTCCCGTGGCCACCGTCAGCAGGGAGGCCCACAGGCTTTCGCGCTTGATTTCGCCGACGGCGGCGGTGTTGATGGCGCTCAATTTTTGCAGGCCCTCGGTGGAAAAACGGAAATGGGTCACGCCGATGGTTTCCCCGTTTTTGCACTCGTGGCATTGCGCACAGGCCTTGGCGGCCACGACGGTTTTATAGATGCTCAACGAGCCATCCCTGGGTTTGAAAATGCGGTTGGTCTGGCTTGCCAGCTGGGCCTTGATCCCCGGGTCCAAATCCTGCTTCAGCATGGCGGAATCCGAGGAGTAGCTGGCCGATCCCTGGGCGTTGAACAGGGTGAATTCACGCATTTCGGGGACCAATTTTTGCAGGTCCAGGATCTTTTTGAAGATCTCCATGTCCCCTTTTTCCAGGAACTGGTAAACGAGAAAATCCACCGCCGTCTGCAGATCTTCGGCTCTTTCCAATTCGGTCTTTTCGCTCAGGCCCATGGTGGTTTGGCCGAGCTTGGCCATCAGGTTTTCGGTTTGAAAACGTTCGACCAAGGCAAACACCAGCAAGGCTCCGGAAACCATTCCTCCCAACCAAATCATTAAACGGGTCTGCAATTTCATGCTTTTGCTCTCTTTCAGGATTCTTGGAGGAATCAAACACCCCGCCATTCGGGGTCATGGCTTTTGCTCAATTCATCTCATTACCTTCTGTGATCGGCAAGATTAGCCGTCACTTAAGGGAAATCTGCAGAACGAAAGGCAGCCGGGAATTTCCCCGTAGCCTTACCAGTGGAGCTATTTTGTTTACGGACCCCGGCTTGGCCGGGATTTTATGAAGGGACATAGCGAAAGTCTTCACTACCAAGCCCCCTGGCAACTCCGATTTCTCAGGGGAAATCAGCTACCGTGGGTCGGGCAGCGCTTTGCCAAGTCCTTGGAGCCATCGTGCCACTACTTTATCTGGTTGGGAATAGCGGGTCAGCCGCAGAACCCGCTCGTCGGTGGTGGGAGTTTCCACGTCGAGCAGGGGGTATTCCAGCCAACGGGTCGAGCACCCGGCGGGGGTCAAGCCGGGTGCCAGCGGGCGCAGCCTCTTGGTTGCAGTGTCACCTTTAAACCAAAGGCCTGAAAGCGGACAAATGGGTGCGCCTCAACGCGGGTGTCGATTTGATGGAAAACGGGCCCGATTCCCAAGCCGTTCTTGAAACACCGGGAAACTGCTTCGATCTGCCCCAGCAACCGGTGGCGTTTCCACAGCCATTCAGACTCCGGGTCGCTGAGGTTGCTGCGCGCTAAATAATGGCCGTCGTAGAGTTCGGCCTCCTTGAGCTTCTCCTTTTTCAACCGGCAGGAAATGGTTTGCGCATGGACCTCTTCACGCCTGCCTTTGCTCACTGGCCGGGGGCCAGAACCGGGCGAAATCCGAGGGTGAAGAACCAATTGTCCGGGCTGTAAAAGTCCCGACTCGCTGACCGGCATCGCCTGCCGTCGTTGATCCAGCTGCCCCCGCGAACCACGTGGGATGAACCCGTGCTCGCACCCCGTGGATCCACCACACTCCCGCCAGGCAAGGAATAGGCATACCAGTCCCGGCACCACTCCCACACATTCCCCTGCATGTCATACAAACCCCACGCATTAGGCGCATACGATCCAACCGTGGTGGTTTTACCTATATACGGCCCTTGGGCAGCCCCATTGTAAGGGCCGTTCCCGTCAAAATTAGCTTGTGCCGAGCTGAGGCTGTTCCCGAACGCGGTGGCATTGGTTGTCCCCGCCCGGCATGCATACTCCCACTCCGCCTCCGTTGGCAAGCGGTAGGCGTAACCTGCTGGCAACCGCCCCGCCGCCCGCTCTTGCGCCGTCAGCTTCCCGCAATAAGTGATCGCGTCATACCAACTCACCTGCTCCACCGGCCGCTGCGGATCATCCGCGAAATATGAGGGATTGTTCGTCATTACGGCCTGGTACTCCGCCTGGGTCGTCTCATATTTGCTCATCCAAAAGCCTCGCGTCAAGGTCACCACTGTCTGCGGACCCTCATCCTGCCAGCGATCCGCCTCTGCGGCCGGGCTGCCCATCGTGAACGTGCCCGGCGGTATCCAAACCAGGCGCGGCGTAGACACCACCTGCTCTGTGATCAGGGTCAACTGGGCTGCCGGGCTCGTTACGGCCCCCATCACGTTGCCCACCTCCACCGTGTATGTCCCGGCATTATTGGTGGTCACATTGTTCAGCGTCAAAGTGGCGTTGGTGGCTCCCATGATGGCCGTGTTGTTGAATCGCCACTGGTAGGCCAGCGGTGCGGTCCCCTCGGCCTTCACCAAGAAAGTCGCCGCACCCCCTGGATTCGCCACCTGGTTCCAGGGCGGTTGGGTGATCACCACCGGTGTGTTCAGGCTCAATACCGCCCCGTCGCTCGTAACCGTCCCCACCACGTTGCCCACCTCCACGGTATAAGAGCCCGCATTAGTGCTGGCCACGCTGGCCAAGGTCAAACTGGCCGCCGTCGCCCCGTTGAGGGCCATGCCGTTGAATTTCCATTGATACGTCAACGGCTCCGTC
>CAIMWS010000167.1 GCA_903845125.1 uncultured Verrucomicrobiota bacterium | reverse complement strand
GCTCGATTTAGCTCGCTTCCGGACGCCAAATCTTTAGAACAAAAAAGAACATGAGAACTGGAGTTCATCGACCCTGCTTACTCAGAGTTCTCCGGTGTCTTTTTCCCGTGAGTCAACGGGCTGCAGCGCTTGGGATTCTGTGAGGCAATGCTTGACATCGGCGGCGGATTTATCCCCCTCGAGGTACCAGTCCTTGAGTTCGGCCAGTTGGCGCACTTTCCCTTCCTCCACCGCCGGGGCGGTTTCCAGGTAATCGATGGTACGGTAGCTCGTTTTGGGGCCGGAGCGGGATTCGTAGCAGCCCAGGCCCATTTTGGCGGCGTCCACCAACATGGCCGGGGACCGGTAATTTTTCACTTTCTCCGGCAAGCCCTCGGTGACCTGGTCGAAAATCACGCTGTCCATGGCGACTGGATCGGTGCCCACCAGCAGGCAATTGGGCGAGCGGCCGCTGAAGGTTTTCCAGCCCGTCGGCGGATTGCCGCCCCAATCCCAGCCAGCCAGGATGCCATCGGCGACGATCAGCCGGGTTTTGGCGCCCACATGCGGATTGAGCCAGATATCGACGGCCGGATTCAGCTTGTCGCTGTACAAGGCCTCGTTTTTTTGAGCATGTTCCGAGGAATGGAAATTCTGGCAGCTGGCAATGGTCCCGAAATTGTTTTTCAAGGCCCCGGTGACGCCGCCGCCCGCGTTGCGCTTCATGACGGGCAGGTTGATGAAATGGTGGGCCAAAATCAGCTGGTCCGGCAGCCGGTGATCCGCCGGGCCACCAGCGGCATTATTCAAGGCGGGATCGCGCAAAGTCACCACCGCATCCCGGTGGTTGCTCTGCCAGGTAAAACCATCGCCACCCGGGATCAGTGAGGAACGGTAAAGCACCACTCCGGGAAAGGCCGCGTGGATTTTGCGGGCAACCCGGTTGGGCATCAGGCGCGGAATGCGGGGACTGCCGGCCGTCCAGGTCGGATCGCCCACCCCGATCAATTCCTGGGGGATATTAATGCGCACCAGGGCTTGGATGACGGCCATGATGGGCTCAGCGAGGGAGTCGGTATCGTTATAATGCGCATCCCACTGGATGCGGTCCCAATCCCCGCCCCACAGGCCGAAGGTGGTGGTGAAGTTGGTTTTGATGAAAACCCGCTCCCCCGGTTGGTAAGGGATGAGCTTGCGCAGGGCGGCGACTGGATCCTTTTCCTGGGTGAGACCGCACAGGGCCAGGTCGAGCAACCGCTGCACTCTACGCTGGTTCACAAAGTTGCCGTAATAGGTATCCCGCACCCCGGCTTGAAACTCAAAATTAACCACGTCAAACGCACTGGCCAGCGGATCATGCGCGCGCACAATCCGGTGTTCCCAAGGAATGGAACTCGTTGCCGCCCGCAGCTGAAGGCCGGGGCCAAAGGCGGTGAGGGCAGCGGCTTTTCTTAGGAATTCACGGCGAGTCATGGGAATACGCAACCTTCTGTTTCAGTCTGATTAATATTTCTAAGCATGTTTATCATTCCAGATGATCCGCTCTGGATCGCAACACGAGCGAGGCAGGATAATCCACAAAGCCGTTCCGATCAAGTTGAGGCCCGGTTTTTGGGGCCGGTTTAATCAAGGGGGTGGGGCGCTCGAAGCCACCGGGGGCGAACCCGGAAGCCGATGGGAGGCAAGGCACCACCGATGATATTGCGGCCAGCGCTGGCGGAGGCTTTTACTCAATCCAGCGGTTTCGGTGCAAGGCGCTGCACCAGTTCCGCCGCCTTGTTTTCAAACAACGGCTGCCACTCGGGAGCCAGCAGGCAATCGCAGTCCTCCTGCGCATAACCAGGATTGAGGGCTTGCTCGATGGTGGGGGCATAGAACAGGTACCCATTGGCATAGCCAGCCACGAAAGTGGCCGGGTGGGAGGATCGTTTTTTGAGGTTCAGGCCGATCTGCACGGTGAGTTCGCCAGGGAAGGTCACCAGCACAAAGCTGCCGATTCTCAAGCCCATGATTTCCGCCTCCACCGTTTTTTGGCCGGCCGCGACATTGCGGGCCTGGTGCATTTGCAGCAAGGCCAGGTTGGCTTGGAGGCGTGTCAATTCCTCCATGATGTGGATGTTGTGGATGTACTGCTCGAGGTTTTGCCGGTTTTGTGTATCGAGCTGGATCCAGTCCTGCCGCCCGGCTTGCTGGTCGCGGAGGTATTCATGCGCGTAACCGGATGGAAAATCACCTGCCAGCCGATATTTCAGATAAAGTGGGATGAAGGTTTCGAGATTCAGGCTGGCGCCGGCCAGGGACTGCAGAAGCCGCGTTTGCTCCCGCTGCAGGGCGGCGATGCGCGGCCGGTGGTCGGCCCTGGGCAGAGCGACGGTTTCGTTCAGGAGCTGCAGGCCCGCCCCGGCCTTGGTCGGGATCGTCCGGGCCGCTTTCAGGACGCTTAATCCCAACAGGTTGCCCAGGGTTTCCGCATTGCGGGGCAGGTTCACCTCCTTGTAAAGCACCGGGTTGATATCCCCCGCGCAACCCTGCAAAAACAACGCGAGGCAGCCTCCCGGCTGGTTTTCCTCAATTACCTTGGAAGCAAAGCCGGAGATGTCCGCCGTGTTGCCGCCACCGGGAATGCCTTGGATGGGGTGGCACGCGAAATTGTAAACCACCGCCAGCGTGGATCCGTCCAGCCGATCCAGCCGCAGAATCCCAATTTCCGGATCGACCGGACCCAGGCCGGCGATCTCCCCACCCGGTGGCAGGGAATAAGCGTGGCGGACATCGGTTTCGCCGCCTTTTTTCAGCCTGAGCCGGCGGTTTTCCATGATCCGGTTTTCGAAGCCCTGGCCGGTGCCCGCCAGAACCTCCACCCTGGTTTGCCAGGCTTGCTTGACGGCCTTCACGGTTTTTTGCTCGATATCATCGCCCACGGCGCCGTGGCAGTGGGTGGCGCTGATGAGCACGTTCCGGGGGGGGATCCCCAGCTCATGCTGAAGCTGGTCGCGCACACCCGCCAGGTAATCCTGCCGGATGGAGCCGATGCCGGATATGGCCACGGCATCCACGGCGATGATCACGGCGGTTTGGGTGCCATCCGTCACCACCAAAGCTCTGGCATACAGAGGATCACCGGGCGTTTTTGCCGCGGGGCTGGAAATATCGGCTTTGGCGATCCCGGCCCGCAAACGGAGGGTGGCCGGAGTTTCGCCGCAGGATTTTGCCGGGCCAGCCAGGGTTAGGGCCAGCACGAGGATGCTCAGGCAGTGTTGGAATCGCATGGCATCAGTCTGCTTGCCCTCGGTGGGATTGGCAAGGCACGACGCGCACGACGGAGCGGCCTTTTTCAGGCGCCGGCCGCCGAGGTTGCGAGACCGGGTGGATGCCGGGTCAGGGTTCCGGGGGGGTGCTGTCGGCGGCTTCGAAAAAGGCCACAATATTTTCCCAGGGAACCTCCGGGCCCAGGACATGCGCCGGAGCGAGGATGAGGCCGCCGCCCCGGCCCGCGGTGCGGATGCGCGAACGCACTTCCGCCCGGACCTGGTCCGGGGTGCCAAAAGGCATGGTGCGTTGAACGCTGACGGTGCCCCAGAAGGATAGCTGCTGGCCGTATTTTTGCTTGATCTGCGCTGGATCCATGCACTCGGGCTGGAGGGGATTCAGGATGTCAATGCCGATCTCGATCAGTTCCGGGATGACGGGTTCCACATTGCCATCCGAATGGTAAAAGACGGCGCAAGCGGGGTTGGTGGACTTGATGGCGCGGACCGTGGAAGCCAGGTGCGGTTTTAAGAATTCGCGCCAGGTATCGATTTTCATCAAGAGACCCCGCTGGCCCGCCACATCATCGCCCGTGATCAGGATGTCCACCCCCGCCCGGGCGAATTGGGCGGCGGCATGCTGCTGGTAGGCAGCCGTGCGCTCGAACAGGTAGTGGGCGATTTCCGGTGCCTGGCGCAGGTCCATCATCATGTCTTCCAAGCCCCGGATATACCAGGAGCGCTCGAAGACCGAACCCGCAAAGGCCGCCACGGCCAGGCCCTGGCGGTGGAGGGCCGCCACTCGGTCGGCCAGGCCTTCATACCGGTAGGGCAGGTCGAGATCCGGCCAGGGGTATTGACGGATGCGATCCAGTTCGTCCACGCCGCGCAGCGGGGATTGGATGTGGGCAAAATGATGGAAACTGCCCGTGCGCCACCACACCCCCCATTCATCCACCTGCCGGCTGGCGAGGGCGGCTTCCGCGTGCTCCCCAAGCCAGTCGGCGAAACGGGATTCAGGAAGTCGGGAAGGCTGGAAATCGACGTGGGTGATGTCCATCTGGAAATAATCCCGGGGTATGTGGGGGGCACAACGTTCAGCCAGCAATTGGGCCACCGCGGGGGTGTAGCCAATGGCTTCCTCGTATAACAGCCGGGGAACCCGGTCGGTGGCCTGGTGAGCCAGGGCCGCCAATACTCTTTCGCGCGCGGTCATAATGCAATCCAGCCGGCCGGCCCTCGGTGGCGTGGATCCAGGCGGGCACCACTGCTGCCTGCCTGCCTGCCGCGGAATGGGCCCGGCCTGCGCGAATTACCATAATGGTTTGAGGCGCTTGGGGAAGCGGAATCAAGCCCGGCAGCGAACAATCTTGCCTGCGGGGGCAAAAATGCAGAGGATGCCGGGCTATGGATGCCCGCGAGGCAATGGTTGCTTTGAACATGATCGACCATGTGGGGCCAGTGCGTGTCCGGCAATTGCTGGAGGCGTTTGGCGACCCACCCGCGATTCTTTCCGCCCCGAAAAACCGGCTGCTGAAGGTCCACGGCATCGGCGAAGACACGGCGGAGTCCATCAGCCAGTGGCAGCAGAACGTGGATTTGGACGCCGAATTGAAACGCATTGCGGATTACGGCTGCCACGTGTTGGTCCAGAGTGACGAAGCCTATCCTTCGCTGCTGAAGCAGATTTACGATCCCCCGATCGTGCTCTACGTCAAAGGCGAGCTGCTGGCGCGGGATAAGAACTCCATCGCCATCGTCGGCTCCCGGCTCACAACTCCCTATGGCATCGAGGCGGCGCGGAAGCTTTCTTTTCAGCTGACCTATGCCGGGGTAACCGTGGTGAGCGGCGGCGCCCGGGGCATCGACACCGCAGCCCACCAGGGGGCCCTGCTTCAAAAGGGGCGCACGGTGGCGGTGCTGGGCAACGGCATCAATGTGGTGTTCCCCTCGGAGAACCGGGAATTGTTCGAGCGCATCGCCGGCCAGGGGGCCGTCATCACCCAGTTCCCGTTCAATCGCAAGGCGGACCGGCAATCCTTTCCCATCCGCAACCGCATCGTGGCCGGGATGACCCTGGGGACGGTCGTGGTGGAGGCCAACCTCACCAGCGGCGCCCTGATCACCGCCAACATGGCGGTGGAATACGGGCGCCAGGTGTTCGCGGTTCCGGGCCGGATCGACTCGCCCCGCAGCAAGGGTTGCCACGATCTGATCAAGCACGGCGCCAAGTTGTGCGAAGGCGCGGACGACATCCTCAGCGAATTTGAATACCTGTTCCCGGTCTCCAACCGGTCCGAGTCCGCCGAAGCCGCCGGCTTGGGCTCGATGACTTTATCCGAAAACGAGCAGCGGGTGTGGGACGCGGTGACCCAGGAGGAGCGCAGCATCGACGAGGTGATCCGCCAGAGCGGCCTGGCCGCCTCCAGCGTCACGGTGGCGCTGTTCGGGCTGGAGATGAAGCGCCTGGTCCGGCAGATCCCGGGGAAGATGTTTGTCCGCAATTCGTGAAGCGTGCTTTTTGAACCGGAACCGACCCTGAAGCCATGAACGCGCAACCGCCAGGCCTGCTGCCCACGCAGGCGAATCCGGATGTGGTGATGATGATCTGCACCGCGGGCCACGTGGACCACGGCAAAACCGCCCTGGTCCAATGCCTGACCGGCTGCCTCACGGACAGCCTCAAGGAGGAACAGGAGCGGGGCATGACCATCGAGCTGGGCTTCGCCCCCTGTTACCTGCGCAACAACCTCTGCGTGGGGATTGTGGATGTGCCGGGCCACGAAAAACTGGTCAAAACCATGGTGGCCGGAGTCTCCGGCATCGGCCTGGCGATGCTGGTGATCGCGGCGGATGACGGCATCATGCCCCAGACGATCGAGCATCTGCAGATCCTGGAATTGCTCGGCGTGCAGCGGGGATTGGTGGCGCTGACTAAAATTGACCTGGTCTCCGAGGCATTGCAGCGGCAGCGGGTGGAGGAGATCCGCGCTTTGACCCGGAACACGTTTTTGCGGGAGGCGCCCGTTTGCCCGGTCTCCTCCCGCACGTTCGAGGGGTATGGGCAGTTGTTCGACACCCTGGTGGCCCAAATCACCAGCGCCCCCGCCCGGGAGCAAACCGGGCTGTTCCGGATGCCCATCGAGGAGGTGTTTGTCTTGTCGGGGCAGGGGACCATCCTCACCGGCATTCCCACCTCCGGCAGCATCCAGGTCGGTGCCCAGGTGGAGCTGATCCCCGGCGGCCAGACCGGGCGGATCCGCGGCATCCAGCGCTTTTTGCGGGACGCCGCCCAGGGGGGCAGCGGGCAATGCCTGGCGTTGAACGTGCCCGAGTTCAACAAACATCCTCCCGTGCGCGGCCAGTTGCTGTGCGTGCCCGGCTGCCTGGAGCCGGCCGCCTGCCTGCACGTCCGGCTCAAGCTGGTGCCGGGCTTGAAAAAACCGCTCCAGAACGCCGAGGAAATCAAGCTCCACTGCGGCACCCTGGAGGAATACGGCAAGCTTTATCTGCTGGAGGGGGATGACTCGGGATCGCGGCCGCAGGCGCTGGCGACCCTGGTCCTTAACCAGCCGTCGCCGGTGGCCGCCTGGGACCATTTCATTTTGCGACGCCCCTCCCCCCCGGAGACGGTGGCGGGCGGGGTGGTCCTGGCCATCACCCGGGAGGCTCAAAGGCCGCGCAAGGCGGTGATGCTGCCGCGGTTGCTTGCCCAGGAGGAGTTTTTTCGGGGGGTGGAGATCCGCAGCCCCGGTGGCCTCCGGCGGCAGGTGGAGTGGTGGCTGCTGCGGGAGTTGCGCACCGGCGCCACCGCCCGCCAGCTTTCCTGTGCTTTGCTGTGGCCCCTGGAGCAGGTGCAGACCGCCCTGGAAACGCTCGTGAACGAGCAGCAGGCCAGCCGGCTGGCGGAGGATTTGTTCATCCACGCGGAGGCCTATCTTCAGTGCCGGCGGGAGGTGGAATCCCGCATTGCCGCGGCCGCCCAAAAAGACACCTCCTTGAGCCTGACCCTGGCGGATTTGAAGAAGGATTTTGACTGGCCGGCGCCTTTATGGGCGCGCATCGAGCGGGAATTGGAGGCTGCCCGGCAGATCACGCGGCGCGGCGACAAGGTGCTGCTTTCCGGCGCCATCGCCCGCCTGGGGGAGGAGGACCGGGCCTTGCTGGAGCAGATCCTGGCTACCTACGAAACCAGCGGCTATCATTCGCCCCGGCCGGAGGAATTGCCGGATTTGCTGAAGGCTCCCATGCCCCGCATCCAGCGCCTGCTGGACCTGCTTTATCACGAACGCAAATTGGTCCGTCTTTCTGCGCTTGTGGTTTTGAGTTTCGCCCATTATAAAAGAGCCCAGGATTTGGTTGTGAAAGTGATCAACGAAAAAGGCGTCTTGGATTCCGCGAATTTCAAAGGCATGCTGGATACCACGCGCAAATACGCGCTGGCCATCCTGGATTTCATGGATGCCCGGCGCATCACCGTGCGGCGGGATAACGACCGCCACCTGCTCACGGGCTACCAGAAAAGCCTGCTCCAGTGAACGAGCCACGCTACTTGAAAATACTCGCTTCCGGCCTCGCCGCGGTGGCCCTGGCGTTGATCGTGGCGGGCGCCTGCCGCTCCTACACGCTGCACCCGGATCCCGAGATGCAGGTGGAACTGCCGCCCGTGTCCGAGCCGGTATTCATCGACCCCTCAAAGCCGATGCCGCCCAAAGCTCCGCCGCCGCCGCCCATGCCCGCCGAGGTGGTCATGAGCGACATCCAGATCCTGGAAAACACCACTTTCACCGGCGTGGTCCGGAGGGAAAACCAGCTCTACTACAACTATAATCCGCTCGTAAAACGCGGGAAGCGCGGTTGCCCAACCTGAAAATGACCTCTTTGCAGTCATGGCGACTGCCTGGCCAGTTTAACCTAAAGCGATGAAACGCCGCTCCGCATTAATCCTGTCCGCCATTCTTTTGCATAGTTCCTGGGGGCCGGAATTGAAATGGCTCTGCAACCCGGTCCTGAGCTGCCATTCCTGTGCGCTCTCGTGGTTTGCCTGCCCCATCGGTGTCCTGGTGCATTATTCGAGCTACGGCCTGTTTCCCTATGTTGCCTTAGGAACCATCCTCCTGGTGGGGGTGGCGGTGGGGCGGTTGTTGTGCGGTTGGGTCTGCCCGTTTGGCCTGGTGCAGGACTTGTTGTTCAAGCTGCCCACCCGCAAGTTCGTGTTCCCCGATTGGACCGCGCATTTCAAATATATCGTCCTGATCCTGACGGTGTTCCTGTTCCCGTTTTTCTATGGGGAGCAGACGTGGCTTTCCTTTTGCCGGATTTGCCCGGCGGCGGCTTTGCAGGTTTCGGTGCCCGCCATGATCAAGGAAGGCACCACCACCGTGAGCATGGCGACCTTGATCCGCTTCACCATGCTGGCCTGCGTGGTGCTGCTGGCGATTTTCAGCAGCCGGTCGTTCTGCAAAATTCTCTGCCCCATCGGCGCCTTGCTGGCGCCGTTGAACTTGATCAGCTTCTGGCGGGTGAACCAATCCCGGGATGTCTGCCTGAACTGTTTGAAATGCGACAAAGTCTGCACCACCCACGTGCGGCCTTCCGAGCGTCTGCCCCGCCATATCCCCGCCAACCGGCACCTGGACTGCATCGTCTGCCACGATTGCCAGGTGGCCTGCGATAGCACCATCAAGCCCAAGCCGGCCCAGCCAGCATAAGGTGCGGGAAGGCCGGGGATTTTATGCGCCCGGCCCGATTACGAAACGTGGCTGGCCCGGCTCAGCCGGGTAATTCCCAGCTGGGCCGGTATTCCCGGGTCAGGTATTTATTGGCGCCGGGCAGGTTGGTGATTTCCTGCCGGGCGGCATCCCACAGCAGGCGGCGGCCGCCCAGGCGCAAGGAAATAGCGCCCAGGTTGAAGGCTTCCGAAATGGGGCCCGCCAGGAGAAAGTCCCCTTCGGTGGGGTCGCCACCTTGGATGGCCTTGATCCAGGCCTGGTTGCGGGCGGTCCGGGCGTTTGCGCGGTCCGGCTTCGCGGCGGCGGTTTGAGCCGTGAATTCCCTGGCCCTGGACGCGGGCAGGACCCGCGGATTCTCCCCCAGGAATCCCGCGATGATCTTGCCCTCGTCCCCCACCCAAAGCATGCCTTCCGCCGGCAATTCCTGGTTTTCGCTGTCGAGTTCGTCGGGCGCCGGCGGTTTGATGCCCCCGTCATACCAGAATAGATCCAAGGCAGGGCGGTCCCCCTTGGCCGCGAACTTGAACCGGATGGTGCAGGCGGCCGGGAAGGAATAATCGTTCGGGATTTTCACGCTCACCTGGTCTTTGACGGTGCAGACGTGGCTGGGGGTGGAGTCCACGCGAATGGGCGGGTCCAGATCCAATTCCCGGAATACCGGCCAAAGGCTGTAGTGGCCCATGTCAGCGATGGGCCCGCCGCCGAATTCATACCACCCCCGGAACACGGCGTGGGTGTAATGCGGGTGATAAGGGCGGGGCAGGGCCGGGCCGAGCCACAAGTCCCAATCGAAATCCTTGGGGATGGGCGGCGCTTCCGTGGGCAGGGTGGGATATTGGGGCCACACCGGGCGGTTGGACCAATTGTGGACCTGGCGCAGGGTGCCAATGGCGCCCGCGCGGACCCAGCGGGCAATCACCCGCACCTGGGCGCCCGCGCCCGCGGGCAGGAAATGCGTGGCGGTTTTGGTCCGGCGCGCGGTTTCGATCACCAGCCGGGCCTCCCGCACACGGTTGGCCAGCGGCTTGTGCAGGAGCACATGCTTGCCCCGGTTCATGGCCGCGATGGCCACCGTGGCGTGCAGGTGGTCCGGCGTCATGATGCGGACCGCATCCAGATCTTTTTCCTTTTCCAGCAGCTCTCTGAAATCGATGTAGGTGGCGCAGCCTTGGAACCGCTCCGCCGCGCGCTGCCGGGCGTAACAGGTCTCCACGACCTCCCGGGCAACCTCCCGGCCCCCGGGGATACCCGGCTCCCCCTTGCGCCAATCCGGTTTTCCCAGCGCCTGGCTGATGACTGCCCGCATGCCGTCCCGAGACCAATCGACATAGTTGTTCCCGTCCTTGACGGGGTCGCACACCGAGGTGATCTGCACTTCGGGCATGGCGAGCATGTCCATCATTTCGCGCAGGCCCTGGGTGCCGCAGCCAATGTAGCCAAAGTGGATCTTGTCGTTGGGGGCCACGAAACCGGTTCCCCCCAAAACGTGCCTGGGCACCAGGTTCAGGGCGGCCGTGGCCGCGGCGGTGCGGCCCAGGAATTTCCGGCGGTTCATATGGGGTGTCATCGTGTCAGTCTCCTTCGGATCGAAGTTTGGTGATTTTGAGCGTTTTTGCCAACTGGCGAAAGCTGGAGGTCCGCAGGTCCTGCGGCCCCGGCTCGGGAGGGGATTATCCCGGATATGATCACCAACTGGTTCATTCCCGCCATTCTACCGCGCGGGGCAGGCCGGGCAATGGTTATTAATGGTCATATGCAGCCCAAGGATAATCCCGCTTTTTCTGGCGGCTCTGGAGGAGGGGAGGAGTATCCCAAAGGTGCGCCAAAGTGCCCCAACCTGCGTTTACGGCAAATCGATTGCATCCCTTCCCACAGCACCGTAGGTGCCGTTTTCGACGGGTGGCGGTTGAAGGCAGTGGCCGTTATTATATGGGATCCGCAAGGTCGGTCAGCCGTGCGAAGCCCCAGCCGGGAAGCATCTCGTTGGTCACAGCGGTCGGCAGGTTTGGGCTGGCGACCATGGTCTGGCAGCTTCCGAACGGAGGGGGCTTTCTGCAGCCACCCTTTCTGCCCTGGCCGGCGCAGGACTCCTGAGGCCTCCCCGCCCGATCGGCCAGTGCAGCCAAAGGTTTATACGGTCAGGGTGTTACAAATCGGGAAAAATAGCTGCTCCCGTTGCCTGGACATGACTTGGAGGGGCCTGAAATTCAATGCCTGAAATTCAATGATTGCGGAAAAAAGGGGGGTTGCCTATGCTCCTGGGATAATGAAGCAACAGCTTGAATTTGAGAAGCCGCTGGCGGAATTACAGCGCAAGCTGGAGGAGTTGAAAAAACATCCGGAGGCGCATTCCATGGAGATCAACATGGATGAGGAGATCCGGGTGATTGAGAAAAAAATTGAAGACACGCGGAAACAAATTTACGCGGATCTGTCCTCCTGGCAGCGCGTTCAGCTAGCGCGGCATCCCAAGCGGCCGTATGTAATGGACTATCTGAGAACAACGTTCTCAGAATTCACCGAATTGCATGGCGACCGGCTTTACGCGGATGACCGGGCCTTGGTGGCTGGTTTTGCCTGCCTGGGCCACCGCAAGGTGGCGGTGATCGGCACCCAGAAAGGGCGCGATTACAAGGAAAACATCCTGCGGAACTTCGGTTCGGCACACCCGGAGGGGTATCGCAAAGCGTTACGGATCATGCGGTTGGCCGATAAATTCGGGCTGCCGATCATTTGCTTGATCGACACCGCCGGCGCCTACCCGGGGATTGGCGCGGAGGAGCGGCATATCGCGGAGGCCATCGCGGTGAACCTGCGGGAAATGATGCTTCTGGAGGTGCCCATTGTGGCGGCCGTGGTGGGGGAAGGTGGATCGGGCGGCGCCTTGGGGATAGGGGTGGCGAACCGGGTGCTGATCATGGAAAACGCCTATTATTCGGTGATCAGCCCGGAAGGATGCGCGGCGATCCTGTGGAAAGACCGCACGGCGGCCGCCAAGGCGGCTGAAGCATTGAAGATCACCGCGAAAGATTTGCTGAACCTGGGGTTGGTGGATGAAATCATACCCGAACCTTTGGGCGGCGCTCACACCGATGCCGATACCGCCTCAATGACGCTGAAAATGCATCTCATCAAGCACCTTGATGAATTAACCCGGATTTCCGGCAGTGATCGCATCCGCCAGCGTTATAATAAATTCCGGTCTTACGGCCATTTCCTGGAAAAGGTGGCGACGCCCCCTGGGGAGCCTGAAGCGAAGAAATCCGAGCCGGTGAGCGGGTGATTCAGCCGTGTCCGAGCCATTGGCTCAGCCGTGCTGGCTGGATCATTTTGATCAAGACCCGCGTCCTTCGCCACTTGCAGTAAGGCCGGGGCACGGTTCAGCGGGCGGGTTGGGCTTCGGCAGCGACTTGGCGGATCGCCCTTTTCAAGATGCCCTCGGATCCCGGACCACTATTGGACGCGCCGGGTTCGTAACCGCCTTCCTTGAAAGCCACGTCTGTGCAAATGTAACCGGGGCCGGTGTCATGGTAACCGGCGACCGCGACCAAGCCGCCGGGCCGCAGGCTTTGCGCGAATTCCTGGAATTCCAGCATCGGCTCTCCCGGAAGATGGAGGATGGAGGCTCCGCCAATTTGGAGCCAGGTGATCCGCAGCGGCTTCTTTAAACGCTCCAGATAGGCCTGGCGGATGGCGCCATCGTAAATCCGGACTCCCGGGGCCGCGTTCGTGTTGTTGATGCGTGCCTGGCAGGAGGGCAGGGTCCAGGCCGGTTCGGTGCGCGGAGCCAGCGTAACCGGGGCGCTGTGCCAGCTCAGGGAATGGACAGGCGCATAGCGGGTGTTTTGGGCTGCAGCCACCAGGCCGGCCAGCAAACGCTGGCCAAGTGCGTTCCGGGCTGCATCGGAGCCGTCATTGTATTTGCCCACCGTTTGGTCGCCGGCGCAGCCGGTGAAATAGAGCTGAAACACCTTTTCCTTTTGCTCCATGGCTTCCCGTGCCTGGCCGGCAAAGTCGCCGGAAGCCCGGCCGTTGCAGGCCATGGTTTGCGGATGCGTGGCATAATAGTGAAGCCTCACCAGGGGGGTGGCGCCGCGAGCCAGGGTCACGGTTTTGAGCAACGGATCGATCCCGCCCTCCGGCGCGGCGGCCAGCTGGGGATCCTTGCCGCCGGTGCTGTAGCGCACCGTGATGCCCCCTTTGCCATCGGGCAGCCGGCGGTGGGAGGCCACGCGCTCGACCTTCACCTCGCCCAGGCCCACCGAATCGAATGGCTCCAGCTTGCCACAGGCCTCCCGCACCGCCGCGGCGAGCCTGGCGGACAAAGTGTCCAGGAAAGCCTGGCTCAGGTGGGGCGGGGGCAGGGGAGCCTGGTCCAGGAGTCGGTGGGCGCTGCGGTCAGCGTAGGGGGCGGTGTGCTGATGTACGCAGTGAACCAGCACCCGGTCGGGCGTGGTGCCGGCAGCCTTGGCCAAAACGGCGCAAAAATCGGCGTAGGACTCGTTGCACAATTCGCACCAATCCAGAGTGCACAGCACAAAACGCTGGCGGCCGTTTTCCAGGACGATGCCCTTGGCCCACAACGGGTCGTCCACTTGCTTCAGGAGAGTATCCCAGATCAACGGTTCCCCCAGCGGCGGGGTGGCATCCACCCGGAAAACGCCGACTTGCAGGCGCGGTGAGGCTGCCGCCGGAGCTGGCGAGGTCCAGCCCGCCAGGCAGGCCCAGAATACCAAACTAGAAATGATGGTTCGCATATGAAAGCAGGCGCCATCTTGGCGGCAGCCGGGAGGCTGTCAACCGGAAACGAGGACCCGTTCAAGGCCACCACCGCCTTGACTTGGGATTGGCTGTTCTTATCATACGTGCGCTAACTATTTAGAAATAAGAATGATTATGACAACAATTCAAAATATCGTCGCGCGGGAGATTCTTGATTCGCGCGGTAACCCCACCGTGGAAGTGGATGTGGTTCTGTCGGGTGGCATGATTGGCCGCGCCGCCGTGCCTTCGGGCGCCAGCACGGGCGAACACGAAGCTCTGGAATTGCGGGATGGGGACAAGAAACGTTACCTGGGCAAGGGGGTGTCCAAGGCGGTGAAAAACGTGACTGAGAAAATCGCCCCCGCCCTGGAAGGCCAGGATTCGCTGGACCAGCTGAGCGTGGACCGCTGCATGCTGGAACTGGATGGCACGGAAACCAAATCCAAGCTGGGCGCCAACGCGATTCTCGCGGTCTCCATGGCCACCGCCAAGGCGGCGGCGGAGGCGCTCGGGATTCCGCTGTTCAAATACCTGGGCGGGCCGAATGCCAAATGCCTGCCGGTGCCCATGGCCAACGTGATCAATGGCGGCGCCCATTCCGATGCGCCCATCGATTTTCAGGAATTCATGATCATTCCCAAGGGTTTCGACACCTTCTCGGCGGGTCTGCAGGCGATCACGGAAACCTTCCATGCGCTGAAAGGCGTGCTCAAAGCCCAGGGTTTGTCCACCGCGGTGGGCGATGAAGGCGGTTTTGCGCCCAAGCTGGAGAGCGCCGAGGCGGCCATCGAAGTCATCCTGGAAGCCATCAAGAAGGCGGGCTACAAGGCGGGTAAGGAAATTTTCCTCGCTTTGGATGTGGCCTCGTCCGAATTCTATAACGCCGGAAGCAGCCAGTATATCTTCAAGAAGAGCGATGGCCGCAAAATCTCCGGCGAGGAGTTGGTGGCTTTGTATGAGAAGCTTACCGCCACCTATCCCATCATCAGCATTGAAGACGGCTGTGCCGAGGGCGACTGGAAAACGTGGAAATTACTGACGGACAAACTGGGTTCCAAGGTGCAATTGGTCGGGGATGACTTGTTCGTGACCAACGTCAAATTCCTCCGCCGTGGCATCCAGGAAGGCGTGGCAAATTCCATCCTCGTCAAAGTCAACCAGATCGGTTCCCTGACCGAAACGCT
>CAIMWS010000166.1 GCA_903845125.1 uncultured Verrucomicrobiota bacterium | reverse complement strand
CTTGAAAACCTCCAGGGTATCCCGGGCGGAATCGATTTGGAACATGACCCCGGCGCCGGCCCCGAGGCCGGTGAGCTTGGCGGTTAAAACGGTCAGCATCAACACGGTGGGGACGACGATTTCATTGGCGGGAATGGCGATGATATAGGCCAGGAGGATCACGCCGTTCAGGCCCATCAGGTATCCGACCGGGTTGAGGAGGCGGATCATCTGCTCAGCCAGGCTTAGGCCGCCAAACTGCACGTTGGCCACCAGCCAGATGACGGCCCCGCAAGGGGCGGCAAAAACAATCGCCCGCCAAAGGACGTAGATGGTACGGTCGATGAGGGAGGTGTACAAGGTCTGAAGAAAGCGCGGGGGGCGGTACGGCGGCAGTTCCAGGCTGAAGGTGGAGACCTCCCCGCGCAGGGCGGTACGCGAAAGGGCCCAGGAAACACCCAGGGAAAGCAAAACACCCAGCAACGCCACGCAGACCACGGCCGCGGTCGAAACCAAGCCCGCCAGCCAAGGCGGGGCCAGGGTGCCAAGGAACAGGCTGGCGATGAGGATCTGGGTAGGCCAGCGCCCGTTGCACAGGGCGAAATTATTGGTCAGCATGGCGATCAGGCGCTCCCGGGGACTGTCGATGATCCGGGTGGCCACGACCCCGGCGGCGTTGCAGCCGAAACCCATCATCATGCTCAAGGATTGCCGCCCATGGGCGCCCGCTTTGCGGAACAGGTTGTCCAGGTTGAACGCCACCCGTGGCAGGTAGCCAAAATCCTCGAGCATGGTGAACAGCGGGAAGAAAATGGCCATGGGGGGGAGCATCACGGAGACCACCCAGGCGGTGGCCAGGTAAACCCCGTCCACCAGGAATCCCTTGAGCCACCAGGGGAATCCCAGGCTGGCCGCGCCCTGCTGCAGCCAGGGGTAAAGCTTGCCGATCAGCAAGGCCCGGAGCCAGTCGGAGGGTACATTGGCCGCGCTAATGGTGATCCAGAAAACCAGGGCGAACAGGAGGACCATGATCGGGATGCCCCAGGTTTTGCTCGTCACGAGGCGGTCGATGGACCGGTCGAGATCGAATTTTTTCGACTGGCCAGGCCGCGTGACGGCGCGGTCGGCGATGCGGGCTGACTCGGCGTAGATCGCCTCGACGAGCTTCTCGTGGAAATCGGCTCCGACTTCCCAGCGCAGGGCTTGGGCCCTGGCCAGGATGGCTTCCGGGGAGGTATGGTTTCCCTGGTTCATCAGGCCGCCTCTTTCTGATTGGGTTCGGTGGCCAGGGCGCCGAACTCCCGTTTTTTCACCGCCTCGATGATCCGTTCATCGCCGTCGAGCAGGCGCAGGGCCACCCAGCGGGGATTGGGCAGGTAAGGGAAAGCCTCCTGCAACATGGCCACCAACTGGTTCACCGGGCCTTTCAAGGCGGGTGGGTCGGGGATGCGGTTGGGCCGGCAGACCGTCTGGCCCGTCGCCACGTCGCTGATGGCCTGCAGAAGAGGCTGCAAGCCCTGGGCATACCGGGCGGAAACGGGCACCACCGGTACTCCCAGGTCGCGGGCCAGCCCGCGGTCATCCACCTGCAAGCCCATCCGCCGGGCCTGGTCGATCAAGTTGAGGCAAATGACCATGCGCTCCGTGATCTCCACGATTTGGAGGGCCAGGTTCAGGTTGCGCTCCAGGCGCGTGGCATCGACCACCACCACGGTCACATCCGGTCGCCCGAACAGGATGAAATCGCGGGCCACTTCCTCATCCGGGCTGGTCGCCAGCAGGGAATAGGTGCCGGGCAGATCGACGATTTTGAAGCGTTTCCCACTGAACTCGAATCCGCCCTCGGCGCGGGTGACCGTCTTGCCGGCCCAATTGCCGGTGTGCTGGCGCAGGCCGGTCAGAGCGTTAAAGACGGTGCTTTTACCCACGTTGGGATTGCCCGCCAGCGCCACGGCGTAATCCCAGTTTTCCATGCTCACGCCCAATTTCAGCAGGTTGGCGGAGCGCCGGATCGGGCAGGTGGCGCAAGGCCCGGTGCCGTGCCCATGCGTATGGTTGGTCATGCGGGTTGTTCCTCCAGGTTATCGATCTCAATCAGCCGGGCCTGGTCCTTGCGGAGGGCGATCACCGCCCCCCGGATGCGGTAAGCGGTAGGATCCCCGCCCGGCCCGGTCATTTCCGCAGTGATCAGCGTGCCGGGCAGGATGCCCAAGTCCATAAACCGGCGTCGCTCGGCCCCCCGGCAGCGGGGAGATAACCGCACCACGCGGGCCTGATATCCCGGGCCGAGCCGGTGCAAGCAGCGGTTTTCGGCGGTTTCGACCGGGGCATCCTGGGGCAGCGGGGCCACAGTGATGTTCGCCGCCATCAAGGGGGCCACCACCTGCTCCTCACCGTTGGCAAAAAACCGGATCCGCTGGGCGTCCGCCGCCACCACGTGGATGATCGTGCCCGGGAAGAGACCGAGCGCAACCACCTGCGCATAAACGGTTTCCGGCTCGTCCTCGATATGCACGATGCGGGCCGGAACCCCCGGGGCCAAGGAGGTGAGCGGCTGACCCAAGGGAGAGGCCATCTGGCCATCGGCGGTGGGGATGGGGTCGCCGTGCGGATCGTGGGTGGGGTGACCGAGCTGGGCGGCCAAGGCATTGGTCTGTTCAGGGGTGAGGAGATGCTCGATCCGTTCAGCCTGGGTGTGCCACTCGGATTCCTTCCAGCCGGTCTCCTCGGCCAGATGCCGTTCCCAAAGCCGATGGGCGCGGATGACGTTCAATGCATAGGCTTTACCCGCGCCGGTGAGATGGTATTGGCCAGCCTCGACGGCCACCAATTCCCGGGCGGCCAGATCCTGCATGATGCCCGTCGCCAGGCGGGAGGGCACCTGCAGGGCTTCCGCCACCGACTCCACACTGACCGCCCCGGATTTCAGCTGGGCGCCGTAAAGATGTTTCAGGGCATCCTCGCTATAAACCCGGCTGGTCATGCGCCGGTATTGCTGCCAGCGGCTGAAAAGCCCCTTCTGCGGCCAGAAAACCCAAAGCATCAGGGCCAAGCCAGCGGTCCCCAGCAGCAAGGCTGCTGCCGGGTCCGCCAGGCTCATCCCGATCAGGAACCCATTCATAATTAAACTACTTTACCCGCAGCTGGCGGTTTATCGAGGGAAATGATTCCTGGGAAAAAAGGTCGCTGGCCATTCGCAGGAGCCATTCCGGCTCCTAAATCCTTGAAGTTCCTGGAGGATGAGAATAGGATGCAGATTATGAAAAATCCCTTTCTGGCACGGCAGGCACGGATCTTGGCACAGCAACTGGCAGGCTTGATCGCCGCAGCGCTGCTGCTGGGCGGCTGCGGCAAAACCGAGGAGGCCCAGCCGCCGGCCAAAACACCGCCCGGCCAAAGCCTCAATCCCGCCAAGGGACTGCAGGAGACGGTGAACGCCGGGATGCGCACCCGCACGGCCCTGCAGGCCCAAGCCTGCGTGGCCAACCTCAAACAGATCGACGGGGCGAAGGAAACCTGGGCAGCGGAGAACAAGAAAAAGACGGGCGATCCCGTGAGCATGGCGGATTTGGTGCCCAAATATATCAAGACGGAGCCCAAATGCCCGGAGGGCACCGCGCCTTATACCGTCAACGCGGTGGGGAAAAATCCGCAATGCCCGCACTTCAAAGCCGGCGATGAGATCTTGAAGCTCCACACATTTTGAACCGCGGGCGCGGGCGGGTGGAGAGCTTGGAAGGGCGGTTTTTCACAGTTTCAAATCCGCCGCCCGCACGGCGCGGATCAGCTGCTGCAAGCGAGGGATATCCTTTTGGCCGGGGGCGGTTTCCACGCCGCTGGAGATATCCACGGCGTAAGGCTGCACCGTGCGCACGGCCTCGGCCACATTATCGGGTGTCAAACCACCGGCCAGGATCACGGGCCGGCCTCCCGCCTTGGCTTGAATGGCCCATTCCCAGTTGAATTGGGCGCCGGTTCCACCGCGCAGGCCTGGCACAAAAGCGTCCAGCAGCCAGGCGGCCACCGGATAGCTCGCCAGCTGCGCCACCGCCGCCGCACTTTGCAGCCGGAAGGCTTTGATCACCGGCCAGCCCAGGCGGGCGCAAAATTCGGGCGTTTCCTCCCCATGCAATTGGGGGATATCGAGTCCGGCCACCTGCACGACCCGCCGGATTTCCGCCGCCGGGGCATTCACAAAGACGCCCACTTTGGTGACCAATGGCGGCAACTGCCGGGTGATGGAGGCCACCATTTCCGGCGCCACATACCGGGGACTCCGATCATAAAAAATGAACCCCAGGGCGTCCGCCCCGGCCGCCACCGCCGCCAGGGCGTCCTCCACCGTGGTCAAACCACAAATTTTGATTCGCGTGCTCATCCTGAAACATCCAAAACCGGCTTTCTTTAACCCGCCACAAGGTAAAACCAGCCCGCGGGCCAATCCACAGGGCACGATTTAGCACAATTTGGTACGATTTGGCACGATTTTTAGGGGGGTGGGATGGGAAATGGAAGTTCCGGGAGAGCCGTGGCCCATTTTGAATCCCACCGCCCAGGCCGGCGGTTTGATTTGAATCAGGCGCCACCATGCACCATAGTGCTGGCATGTCCGCCGGAAAAAGAAAACTGCTCGTCATATCGGCCGCGGCGCTGGGCTGGGATCTCGTCCAGCAATATGCGCCAGCCGGCCTAGGCTTGAAATTCCAACCGCTGAACGCCGTCTTTCCCTCCCTGACGTGCGTGGCCCAGGCCACCTTCCGGACGGCCTCACAGCCGGGTAACCACAGCGTATTAAGCAACGGATTCTATTCCCGGGAGCTGCGCAAGGTGCTATTTTGGGAGCAATCAGCCGCGCTGGTGGAGGGAAGGCGGATCTGGGAGGATTTCCGGAAGCGCGGCAACCGGGTGGGCATGCTGTTCTGGCAGCAGAGCCTGGGGGAACAGCTGGACTTGGTTCTGTCTCCCCGCCCCATCCATAAACATTCGGGAGGGATGATCCAGGACTGTTTGTGCCGTCCGGACGACCTCTATGAAAAAGTCTGCGGCCGCCTGGGCAAATCCTTCAACCTGATGCATTACTGGGGGCCGCTGGCTTCCGCCAAAGCGAGCCAGTGGATCACCCGCGCGACCTGCGAGGTCCTGGCGAATCCGGATTTGGCTCCGGATTTCCTGATGACCTATCTCCCGCACCTGGATTATGACCTGCAACGATATGGTCCAGGCGATCGCCGGGCCAAAGCGGCCTGCCTGAAGCTGCTGGAGTTCCTGGAGCAATTAACCCGGACGGCCGCCGCCCATCACTTTGATTACCTGATTTATGGGGATTATGCCATCGGCGCGGTGACGGAGGCGCCGGTTTTTCCCAACCGGATTTTACGGGAGGCGGGACTGCTCCAGATCCGGCAGATCCGCGGCATGGCCTACCCGGATTTCTTCCACAGCGAGGCCTTCGCCATGGTGGATCACGAGGTGGCCCTGGTTTTCGCCATTGATGCGGCGGCGGCCCGCCGGGCGGCGGCCGCATTCCAGCAAGCGGGGATCGCCGAGGCCATCCTGGATGGCGAAGCTTTAGCCGGGCGGGGGCTCAAAGGGGTTCGCGGCCCGGATTTGCTGCTCTGTGCGCGGGCGGGATCGTGGTTCGCGTATCCTTGGTGGAGCGAGCGCCGGGAGGCGCCGGATTACGCCACCCATATCGATATCCACAACAAGCCCGGTTACGACCCGGCCGAGCTGTTTTTTGGCTGGCCACCCATCAGTGTTTGCACCCGGCCCGAGCGGATCCGCGGTTCCCATGGCTTGGCGGGCAACGACCGCCGGGTGGCCTGGGCTTCCTCCTTCCAGCCCGGTACCGAGCCGGGGGATTTGGCCGCGCTGGCCGGCCTGGTGGAACGGTGGCTGCAGGCATAGTGGCCTCGCAGGCCATCAAAAAGGGGATAAACCACGGATCACACGAATCACCCAGAAAAAGACGGCATGGGTTCGGATCTGGGTGACCTGGGCAATGGGTGGCAAGTTGGGGAAGAAGAAAGGCCGCTAAAGGCCGTTGGGGACGCTTGACTTTCCCATTCCTCCAAGCACTTTGGGCGGGAGCGGCGACGGCAGGTGATTGGGCAATATTTGGACGCTTTTCAAGCTGGAGCAGTGCCGAGGCCGCCAGCACGGGAATAATCAAACCTGACGCAGATGATGAAAGTATATCAATACCCCAAACTCGGCCTGGAGAACCTCACGCTTGCAGAACGGCCCCTGCCACAGCCCACGGCGGGGGGGGTGGTGGTCAAATTCCACGCTGCATCGCTCAATTACCGCGATCTCCTGTTCGCGTGGGGCGTTTATAATCCTCATCCCCGGCTTCCGGCGATCCCTGGATCGGACGGGGCGGGTGAAATCATCGCCTTGGGAGCAGGTGTCACCCGGTGGAAGGTTGGCGACCGCGTATGCCCCATTTTCATGCAAGGCTGGGCGGAGGGACCGCTGACCCCGGAAAAGGCGGGATCGTCCTTGGGTGGCGGAGGGATTTTGGACGGTGTGCTATGCGAATATGGCGCGTTCCACGAGGATGGACTGGTGGCGATCCCGGATTATCTCTCCTATGCGGAGGCCGCCACCCTGCCGTGCGCGGCGGTGACTTCCTGGAATGCGCTGGTGGAGGTGGGGAAGATCAAGGCCGGGGACACCATCCTAACCCTGGGCACGGGCGGCGTTTCCGTATTTGCGGTGCAGCTAGCCAAGCTGCATGGGGCCAGAGTCATCGCCACCTCGAGCCAGGACGCCAAGCTGGAACGAATCCGCGCGCTCGGAGCGGATGAAACCATCAATTACACCCAAACGTCGGACTGGGAAGAGGAAGTTCTGCGGCTCACGGGTGGGACCGGTGTGGATCATGTGGTGGAGGTCGGCGGGGCGGGGACGCTGCCCAGGTCCATCAAAGCGGTGCGCCAGGGGGGATTGATCTCCGTCATTGGCGTGCTGGCCAAGGGGGAAGGGCTGAATCCTTTACCGATCCTGATGAAAAACCTGCGTGTGCAAGGTATTTTCGTGGGTTCCCGGCAGATGTTCGCGGATATGAACCGTGCCCTCACGGTGGCCAAAACCAAACCGGTCATTGACCGGGTTTTCGGCTTTGGCCAGGTCAAGGAAGCGTTGGAGTTTATGCGCAGCGGGGCGCATTTCGGGAAAATTGTCATTCAGATCACTCCCTAGCCGGTCCACCCAGTCCCGATCACCGGAATGAACCCTATTTACCTGGATTACAACGCCACGACCCCCCTGGATGTGGCGGTGCGGGAAGCCATGCGTCCTTATTTTGAGGGAAACTATGGGAATCCATCCAGCATCCACCGGATTGGCCGCCAGGCCCGGTCAGCCCTGGACAATGCCCGGGACCGGATCAGCAAAGTCTGGCGCTGCCAGCCCTCGGAGATCGTCTTCACGAGCGGCGGAACCGAGAGCAACAACCTGGCCATCCTGGGCGCCGCCCGGCGCGGGCGCGGACGCGGGCGCCACTTGATCACCAGCGCCATCGAACATCATAGTGTTTTGCACTGTTTCCAGTATTTGGAGCGCTGTGAGGGCTTTAACGTTACTTACCTGCCAGTGGATGGCCAGGGTTTGGTGGATCCCGATTCATTGGCCGCGGCGGTACGCCCGGATACCATTCTGGTCTCCATCATGGCGGCGAACAACGAGGTGGGGACCATCCAGGCCATTGATCAACTAGGGGCCCTGTGCTCCGAGCGCGGTTTGATCTTCCATACCGACGCCACGCAATGGTTCGGCAAAGAACCGGTCGTTTCAGTGTCTCAATTCAATGCCAGCCTGGTTTCGGTGTGCGCCCATAAACTGTACGGCCCCAAGGGTATTGGCGCTTTATTCATCCGTTCCGGAACCGGTTTGGATTCGCAGATCCTGGGGGGCGGACATGAGCATGAGCACCGGGCAGGGACCGAAAACCTGCCAGGGATCATCGGTTTGGCGGAGGTTTGCGAACGGTTTTTGGCGGAACCGGTTTTCCCCAAGGCTGACTTAATGGCCAAAGTTGAAGCACTCAGAAAGCACCTTAAAGGGTATGCCGGGGTAACGATCCAGGGGAGTTTGGAGCGAAGCTTGGCGAATACCGTTGCCTTTACCGTTAAAAACTCCGATAATCTGACGTTGGTGGCCGGCTTTGATTTGGCGGGGGTCTGTGTTTCCAGTGGATCCGCCTGCGCGGCAGGTTCGATCCAAGCCTCGCATGTGCTGCTGGCCATGGGGGTAAACCCGGCGGAAGCCAATGCCTTGGTGAGGTTTTCGCTTGGGCGTGAAACGAGCTGGAAAGAAGTTGAAATGGTGAAGGAGGCAATCGACCGGGTAGTGGGCGGCCAGGGGGATGGCCAATAACGTGCGAATAACGTGCCAGCAGGATGTGAATCGGAAGCCAATAGCGGTGAAGAAAAAGGTTGTTGGCGTAAAATCGTCGCTTTTTGGAAGGTTATACGCAGGGTTATTTTTTTCCTAAGTCGTTGGCAGTGACTTGACAACAGCGTTTATTTCATTTATTCACAGGGGATAATAAGAGTCAGATATTTGTACTTAGAAACAATCCGTATTAACGCGTGATGAAACTGACGATATCCAAAGAGAACCTGATCAACGGTTTACAGGCAGTCCAAAATATCGTGGGGAGCCGCAGCACTTTGCCGGTGTTGTCCAACGTATTGCTGCGGGCCGAAGGCGAACATTTGGAATTGACCACCACCGACTTGGATATTTCCATCGTCAGCGTGGTGCCCGCCAAAGTCAGCAAGAACGGGGCGGCCACGGTGCCCGTGAAGAAATTTTTCGGCATCATCCGGGAAATGCCCGCGCCGGAGGTGGAGATCGCTTTCGACGACCGCAATGTATGCCACCTGCAATGTGGAGCATCCTATTATAAAATCAACGGGCTGGGTGCGGAGGAATTCCCACCGCTGCCCAAATTTGCCGAAGTGCGCAAGGTCGAGCTTCCCCAGGAAAAGGTGAAAGGCATGATCCGGAAGACCAGCTATGCCAGTTCGGCGGATGAGGCGCGGTATATCCTGAACGGACTCTTTTTCAGCCTGAAGGAGCACAAAATGACCACCGTGGCCACGGATGGCCGGCGGCTGGCCATGGCGGAGGAGGAAGTGGAGATCCCCACGGAAAGCCAGGCGGATTTCATTGTTCCAAGCAAGGCGATCAACGAACTGAACCGTTTGATGCAGTCCAGCGGCCAGGTGGAGATCAAATCCAGCCAGAACCAGGCCATGTTCACGCTGATTGATGAAAAGAAAGATACGGTCGTCATCATTTCCAAGTTGATCGAAGGCACCTATCCCAATTACCGGCAGGTATTGCAGCCGATCGAAGGGGACAACAAGAAGCGGATTTCTCTTTCGCGGGAGGAATTCCTGCAGGCTTTGCGCCGGGCGGAGTTCATGACCAGCGATAAGGCCAACTCGGTGAAGCTGCAGTTTGGGAACAATACGCTTTCGATCACGGCCAATTCGCCCGATGTGGGTGAGGGGCAGGAAGCCATCGCCATCAACTACCAGGATGCCGAGATTGCGGTGGCATTCAACCCGGTTTACCTGATGGATCCTTTGAAAGCCTTGGATAACGACGAGGTTTTCTTCGAGCTGGTGGATGAATTGAGTCCGGGAGTCATCCGCATCAACGGGCCATTCCTTTATGTCATCATGCCGATGCGGACCAATTAGCCGGATGGCGGTCGGAGGCATGTTTTTGCGGATTCAGCGGGGAGAAACGGGATGCCGGTGGCAAACCGTGGAAAATTTGTGTGAACCGGCTGCTTAACCTCTGGCTTCAGTTTTACAGCCGCTCGCATCTGCGCCGGATCGTGATGATTGCGGCGACCGTCTTCCTTGTGGACCAGCTGACCAAGCGCATCGTTCTGCACTTCATTGCGTACGGCGAGCAAAAGGTGCTGCTGACCGGGTTTTTCAAGCTGGTTTACTGGGGGAATACAGGGGCGGCCTGGAGCTTGTTTTACGGCAACAACAAGATCCTGGCGCTGGTTTCGCTGCTGGCGTTTGTGGTTCTGATCTGGAACCATCGGCATTTCGATTCGCATACGGTGGCGGGGCAGTTCGCCCTGGGCCTGCTTTTTGGGGGCATCACGGGGAATCTCGTGGATCGGATCCACGTCGGGCACGTGATCGATTTTCTTTACTTCTATATCCATCGGCGGGGGGGCGGGGAGTTGGGTTTCCCGGCCTTCAACGTGGCGGACATGTCCATCTGCAGCGGCGTGGCCATGGCTTTATGGCTATCGTGGCGGAGCGAACCCGAACCGCAGCCGGGCAGCCCGGGGAATAAAACGGATCACCCATGAGGCTTGGTTGACCGTCGCGGATTAATGATTTCCCGGGATGGAAAAACACGCGGTTTGGAGGAGGGCCTTTTTCTGGCTGGACCCACCGCGTCCGGAAAATCGGCGGTGGCGATGGAATTGGCGGAGCTGCTCCCAGGCGAAATCATTTCGGTGGATTCCATGCAGGTTTATCGCGCCATGGATATCGGGACGGCCAAACCATCCCTGGAAGAGCAAGCGCGGGTGAGGCATCATCTCATTGATGTCGTGGATATTACCGAAGGTTTCGACGCTGCCCGATTCCGGGAGCTGGCCAGCCAGGCGGTGCGGGAGATCCGGGAGCGGAGGAGAATCCCGATTTTTTGCGGAGGTACCGGCTTCTATTTCAAGGCCTGGCTGGAAGGGCTGGGGGAGGCACCCGAGCCGGACCCCGAGATCCGGGCTGCAGTGGAAAAAATCCCGCTGGCGGAATTACTCCAGGAATTGCAGGACAGGGATCCGGTCGCCTATGCGGCGATGGACCGGGCAAATCCACGGCGGGTATGCCGGGCGGTAGAGGTTCTCCGGCAGACGGGACGCCCCTATTCCGAGCAACGGACGGGATGGCAAAAAGAAAGCGCGGAACCAACGCCGGGACTTTATGGATTGCGTTGGGAAACCGCCGCCTTGGGGGAGCGCATCACGCGGCGGGTGGAGGAGATGTTCCAGCGGGGATTGGTGGAGGAAACGCGCCGGTTGCTGGCGGCCGGATTGGAGCAAAACCGGACCGCGCTGCAGGCCATAGGCTACCGGCAGGCATTTGAATGCCTGGCTGGAGTGCGCAGCCTCGAGGAGACCCGGCAGTTGGTGAAGCAGAAGACGCGGCAGTTTGCCAAGCGGCAAATGACCTGGTTCCGGCACCAACTGGCGCCGCAGTGGGTGGAGATGGCCGGAGGCAACTGGCGGAAGACCGCCAGCTGGATACTGGAAGACTACCAGCGGCAAAGGGAGAGAATTTAAAAATCACAGCAAATAGATGAAAGCACTAGTCACCACCGCCACTCAGCGCACGGAACGGGTGTTCCTGATCGGGGTGGAAATGAAATCCAAGACGGAACTAAAGAATCGCAAAGGAGGCTTGCCCATCGAGGAGACCCTCAATGAGCTGGCGCAGCTGGTCGATACCGCCGGCGGGGTGGAAGTAGGGCGGGGGGTGCAAAGGCTGGAGACCCCCGTAGCCTCCACTTATATCGGAACCGGCAAAGCCGGCGAGATGGCCGAAAAGTGCCGGGAGCTGAAGGTGGATACCGTCATCTTTGACGACGATCTTTCCCCCGCCCAAGAGCGCAACCTGGAGCGGATATTCCAGTGCAAGATCCTCGACCGCACAGCGCTGATCCTCGACATCTTCGCCCTGCGAGCCCGGACGCGGGAAGGCAAAATGCAGGTGGAACTGGCGCTGCTGCAGCATCTGCTGCCGCGCCTGACACGGTATTGGGGCCACCTCTCGCGCCAGAAAGGGGGCATCGGCCTGCGCGGCGGCGAAGGGGAAACCCAGCTGGAAACCGACCGCCGGAAGGTGCAGGAGCGCATCGAGAAAATCACCGAGGAACTGAAGGCCGTGGAGAAGCAGCGCCACACGCAGCGCCAGGGGCGGAAGCGCAATTTATGGCCACTGGCCTCCATCGTCGGGTACACCAACGCCGGGAAATCGACGCTGTTCAATGCGCTGACCGGGGCGGAAGTCCTGGCGGAGGACAAGCTTTTCGCGACACTGGACCCCACGACGCGCCGGCTACACCTGGAGACCAACCAGAACGTCCTGTTATCCGACACGGTGGGCTTCATCCGGAAATTGCCCCATGGCCTGGTGGCCGCCTTCAAGGCCACGCTGGAAGAGGTGGTGCAGGCCGACCTCCTGCTGCACGTGGTGGATGTGAGCCATCCCCACGCGGAGGAGCAGACGGCCGCGGCGAACGCGGTGCTGGATGAAATGGGGGTCAGCGGCAAGCCGATGCTCATGGTCCTAAATAAAATCGACCAAGTGGACCACCCGGGCCGGATCGAGATGTTCCTCCAACAATATCCCCATTCGGTGGGGGTGTCCGCCAAGACCGGGGAGGGTTTTGGGGCGCTGCGGGCCGAATTGAGCAAGGTGCTGAAGCCGATCCGGTTGTTCGTCGAATTGGCCATTCCGCATGAAGCGGCGCCGGTGATCGCCCGGCTCCATGAGCTGAGCCAGGTAGTGGAGCGGAATTTCGACGGACCCCAGGCGCATTTCAAAGCACGCATCCCGCCGCATTACCTTTACGAGTTCGAGCGGTATGTGATCCAGGAATAGGGCGTGAGCATTTAACGGGGGCGCACGTAAGGGGCGAAATAGTAACGGACGATTTCGTGGTGGAATTGGGCAGGCGTGCGCACCGTTACGCCGCGGAGGCCACCCTGGCCGTAAGCGGAAGGGGAGACAAACACGCGGGGAATCATCCCCGGCCCCATCATGCCGTTGTTGCTGGTGGTGCCGCCACCGAAAGCGTTGTTGTTGAGCTGGCCGTTCTGGTTGTTCACTTGGGCGTGCACCGTGGATACCCCCACCGCCAGGAGCAGACCCATAATAAGCGTCAGCCGGATGATTTTCATAAACAGACCTCGTTGCGAGAATGGACTCCATTCAATATAGCCGCTCTCCGCCGGATTGCCAAGCCGCCAATACGCTTTACAAACCGCAGGCCGGTGGGCCATAATAGCCTCATAAGCAACTAATAGCGTCCGCACGGCGATGGGGATCCGTCACCGCGGGGTTCGCTTATCAACATCGGATGGCAATATGAAAAACAAGCTTTGCAGCCGGCGCCGTTTTCTCGGCGCCTCCGCCGCGCTGGCGGCCTTCAGCCTGGCACCCCGGTCAATCCTGGGGGGGCCCAACCAGAAAGCGCCGGGAGAAAAATTGAACATCGCCGGGATCGGCGTGGGCGGGATGGGGGCGGGGAACCTGCAGGCCCTGGCTTCGGAAAACATCGTTGCCTTGTGCGATGTGGATACCCAATACGCCGCCCATACCATCAAGCAATATCCCAAGGCGCGCGTTTGGAACGATTACCGGCTGATGCTGGAGCAGCAGAAGGATATTGACGCCGTGATAATCGCCACGCCGGACCATACCCATGCCATCATCAGCATGGCGGCCATCAAGGCGGGGAAGCATGTGTATTGCCAGAAACCGCTGACGCACGATGTTTATGAGGCGCGGATGCTGGCCCAGGCGGCGAAGGAGGCCGGAGTGGCCACCCAGATGGGCAACCAGGGGCATTCCATGGAGGGGATCCGGTCCATCTGCGAGTGGATATGGGATGGCGCCATTGGTGAAATCAGCGAGGTGGATGCGTGGTGCAGCCTGTCCTATTACCCTTGGGGCCATGCCGGCTGGAGCTCCAAGTGGGGTGCCCGGCCGAAGGATACGCCGGCCGTGCCCGAGCAGGTGCATTGGGATCTCTGGCTGGGCCCGGCGCCCGAGCGACCCTACCACCCGGCCTATCACCCGGCGGTCTGGCGCTGCTGGTGGGATTTCGGCTGTGGCATGATGGGAGACCGCGGGGCGCACACGATCGACGCGGTGGTCTGGGCCTTGAAGCTGGGCGCGCCGAAATCGGTGGAGGCCACATCCTGTGGGTTGAACCCGGACACGCACCCGCTCTCGGCGATCGTGACTTATCGATTCCCCGCCCGCGGGCCGCTACCGCCCCTGAAAATGACCTGGTATGAAGGAACCCGGCCGCCCCGGCCGGAGGCGCTGGGCGAAGAATTGGAATGGCCGGCGGAAGGGGGGGCGCTGTTCCACGGAACGCGCGGCAAGATCATCGCCGGTGTTTACGGGAACGAACCGCGCCTGCTGCCGCTCAAGCTGCATCGGGAATACCAGCGGCCGCCCAAAACCCTGCCGCGGGTGTCTGGCAGCCACGAAATGGATTGGGTCCGGGCCTGCAAGACCGGCGGGAAATCGGGTTCGGATTTCTCCTATTCCGGCCCGCTGACGGAAACCTGCCTGCTGGGCAATATTGCCAAGCGGGTGGATGGGCTGATCGAATGGGATGCCGCCAACCTCAAGGTGACGAACCTGCCCGAGGCCAACCAATACGTGCGCACCCCTTACCGCCGAGGCTGGACGCTGTAAACCAAAACTGTTTATGAACCATCCCCAACCGATCACGCAACGCCGCGCCGAGGCGCGGAACCTGACCCGCCGGCGGTTCCTGGCCGGCGCCGGCGCCGCCGTATGGCTGCCCACGATCATCCCCGCGGAGGTATTCGCGGAGCCGGGCGGGCGCCTGGGAGCCAACGAGCGGATCACCCTGGGCCATATCGGGGTGGGCGGCATGGGCACCGCCAATCTCAGGAATATGCGGAACATCCGCGATGAAGGGCGCGTGAACATCGCGGCCGTCTGCGAGGTGGACAGCAACCGGCTGATCCAGGCGGCCAAAGAGGTGGGGGGCGAGGTGGGCACTTGCCGGGACTACCGGCGGATGCTGGAGCGCAAGGACATTGACGCGGTGGTGATCGCCACCCCGGACCACTGGCATCCCGTCCAAACCATCCACGCCTGTGAAAGCGGCAAGCACGTATACGTGGAGAAACCGGCCTCGGTAGCCCTGACGGATGGCCGGGCCATGGTGAACGCGGCGCGCAAATATAAACGGGTGGTGCAGGTGGGTTCCCAGGGGCGCTCGGCGCGGCCCGCCAAGGCGGCCTGCACGTACATCCGCAACGGCATGCTGGGCAAGGTTCAGAAAGTGACCTGCTGGCACAGCCTGAACCCGGTGGGTGGCACCGGCCCCGACAGCGAGCCGCCCCGGGAGCTGGACTGGGATCTGTGGCTGGGGCCGCTCCCCTGGCGGCCATACAACAAGGCCTATTGCCCGGGCACCTTCCGCTGGCTCATGGAATCGGGCGGCGGGGTGATCCGGGACCGTGGGGCGCACGTCTTCAGCGTCATCCGCTGGTGCCTCGACGCGGATCACCAGCACCCGGTGTCGGTGGAAGCCACGGGGACCCCCACGCCCAAAGGGATCTGGGATTGCCCGCCGGAAATGAAGGTGATTTTCACCTTCAAGAACCCGGACTGGCAGATCATCTGGGAACAACCGGGCGACAAGCGCGGGCGGGAGGATTTCGGAATGGTTTTTTACGGGGACAAGGATTTCCTGATCGTCAGCCGGGACGGCACCCAGGTGGACCCGATGAAGAAGGCCCACGAATACAAAGTGCCGCCGGGAGGCGTGGAGGTTTACCAGGTGGACAAATATGTGGATTACAACATGAACCACAAAGAGGACTGGCTGCAGGCCATCTGGAAGGGGAAGAGTCCCTGCATGGATATCGAGCTGGCGCACCGGTCCTCCACCTTGTGCATCCTGGGCAACTTATCCTACCTCCTTGGGCGGAAGCTGGAATGGGACGCGGTGAACGAACGGGTGATTGGCGACGAGCAGGTCAACCGGTTGTTGAGCAAACCGCACCGTTACCCCTACACCATTTAGCGGGGGGCGGGTCCGGGCGCCCAGCCCCTGCCAAACAACCAACGCATGCAACCTGGCATCAACCTGGAATTCGCCCGGAGCGGGCCGCTGGACTTGGCCACGGCCCTGGACGCCGCGGCCGCGGCCGGCTACCGGTTCATCGAACCTTATGTTTACACGCCGCTGGAGCTGAAGATCAACAGCCACTTGAGCATCCAAACGGCTTCGGTCTACCATCATTTGAACGGGGAGGCCCAACAGTTGCGGGATTTCAACCACCAACGGGAGCGCCTGGGCCTGAGCTGTTCGGCCCTCGATGCCCATGCCAGCCTGCTGCTGCCGCAGATTGGGGTGCCGTATCTCAAGCGGGCCATCGATATCGCGGCGGAGGTTGATTGCCCCTTCGTCATGTCCGATGAAGGCCCGGTGCCGGAATGGATGACGCTGGAGCAAGGGCTGGACCTCTTTTGCGCCAGCTGGGAGGCGGTGGTCCGCCACGCGCAGGCCCGCGGGATCCGGGTGGCGGTGGAATTGCACAATGCTCTGACCACGCAGCCCGCGTGCCTGGAGAAATTGCTGGCCCGGTTCAGCCCGGCGGAGCTGGGAGTCAATTTCGACACTGGCAATTCCTTTTTAGCCGGCAACGACCCGGTGGACTTCGTGCGCCGCGTGGCCGCGCGGGTGGTGCATGTGCACGTAAAAGATATCCCCGCCTCCCAATTGTCCTTGCGCGGCCGGGTTACCGGCACCCGCACCGGGGTAGCCGTGGGGGAGGGCGTGGTGAATCTGCGGGGCATCATCGGGGTCCTGCGGGAGGCTGGCTATGCCGGGGTATTGAGCGTGGAATGCGACACCCTCGCCCAGGCGCAGGCGAGCCGGCCGCCGCTGGAAAAGCTGATCGGATGATTTTAGAACAGAACCCGCTCTTTACGCAGGAACCGAACCCCATCATGGCCGTGCAGCATGGGGCGCCACGAGCGTAGAAAACCGGGCGCTGGCTGGCCGTAAATTAAACTATGAGAACCATCGCAATCATCCTATGGGCGCAGCTTTGGCTGCCGCTGCTCCTCCACGCTGCGCCGCCATTCGTTCTGGAGAGCCAAAGGCGGGATTTCGTTTCGGGCGAGGTGGTCCGCCGGCCGGAGCTGATCGATCCGGCCAAAACGGTGGTGGTGGTGATCGATATGTGGGACCGGCATTGGTGCAAGACCTACACGGAACGGGTGGCGAACCTGGTGCCGCGCATGAACGAAACGGTGGCGGCGGCGCGCCGGCTGGGCATCCAGGTGGTCTGGGCCCCGTCGGATGTCGCCAATTTTTACGCTGATTACCCGCAGCGAAAAAAGATGAAGGCCCTGCCTGCGCACCAGGAACCGGCCACGGTGGCGCTCCAGCCGGCCCCGCCGCCGGAGGGGCTGGATTGCTGCGAGTGCGGCCCCAGCCGGCCCTGCAGGAGCCATGCCGCCTGGACGCGGCAACAGGCCGGGCTGACCATCGCCGAGGGCGACCTGATCGGGGACTGCAATGAGGCCCGGGAGTTATACAACCTCTGCGCCGAGCGCGGGATCGACACGGTGATCTATATGGGGGTGGCGAGCAATATGTGCGTCTGCCACCGGGCCTTCGGGATGCTGAACGCCCGGCGGCACGGGCTACGCGTGTTTTTCGTGCGGGACCTGGTGGAGGCCATCACCGCCAACGGCATCCATCCCGCCACCCGGCAGGCCGATCCGAATTTCACCCCCGCCAAAGGCACCGCGCGGACGGAACATTACCTGGAGCAGCACGTGGCCGCCTCGGTGGCCAGCCGGCAGTTGATCGCCACCGCCGGCCAGGGGGCCTTTGCCCAGGATCCGCGGCCGCGGATCGTGTTCGTGATTGCCGATGACGAATACAAAACCGACCAGACTCTGCCGGAATTCGCCCGGCGGCACCTGGCAGCGGATTTCCAGCTGGTTTATTGCCTGGCCCGCGGCAATGAACCCAAGAAGCGGAACGATCTGCCCGGATTGGAGGCCTTATACGATGCGGACCTGGTGGTCCTGAGCGTCCGCCGGCGGGCGCTGCCGGTGGCGCAGATGGATTTTCTCGAGCGTTACCTGCGCTCCGGCCAGCCATTGGTGGCCTTGCGCGTGAGCGTGGTGCCGTTCCAGGTGGAGGGCAAGGATTGTCCGGAGGGGCACGTCATTTGGCGTGATTTCGACCAGGAGGTGCTGGGCTGCCATTACCAGGGCTATCCGGCGGAGTCGCGGGAGACCGGCTGCGACGTGTGGACCGTGGCGTCGGCGAAGGGGCACCCCATCCTGAAAGGGCTGGAAACGGCCAGGCTCCACAGCCGGTCCTGGCTTTACCGGCAGCGGCCGCTGGCCGGGTCGACGACGGTGCTGTGGCAGGGGCGCTGGTCGGACCGGGAGCCGGAGGAGCCGGTGGCCTGGACCCAGGTGCATGAAGGGGGCCGGGTGTTTTATACGACGTTGGGCTGCGAAGCCGATTTCCAGGAAGAGGCCTTCAACCGGATCCTGCGCAACGCGATTCATTGGGCATTGGGCCGGGAGTAGTAAGGAAAAGGAAGGAGAGCACGGGGGCAGCTTGGAGCCGAGGGCGGAGAGCGTGGAGCGAAGGAACTGAAGTCCGAGGACCGAGGTCCGGAGAGCTTAGAGCTTAGAGCGTAGAGCTTAGAGCGGAAGAGCCGAGGACCGAGGTCCGGTTAGCGGCCTGGTTGAGAAAGGAGAGGATCTTTTCCATACAAGAAATTGCCGCAGGGATGCATTTGGGGGAAACAAAAGGGTTGGGGAAGCGGGCTCGGATCGTTCGTGGGCCTATGCGGTCAGCCAATCCCGGGTGGCCGGCCTGGGGCGGATTGGGCCTGGATAATAATTATTCGCCGGCGCGCACCGAACGGCGCGGAGGCATCGCCGCGCGGGTGTTGAGTGGGGATACTTTTGGAATGGAAGTGCAGCGCGGTGGGGGTCAGGATTCCGTGGCGGGCGCGGGTACAAAACGGCCGTAACGGAGGGCCAGAGTGGGCAGGACGAGCAGGTTGAGGAGGGTGGAAGTCAACAGCCCCGCGAGGATGACGACGGCCATGGGGGATTCGATTTCCTGGCCGGGCCGGCCGAAACTGGCGGCGATAGGTGCCAGGCCCAGGGCGGTGACGAGCGCGGTCATGAGGATGGGGACGCAGCGCTCCACGGCGCCGCGCCGGGCAGTTTCCAGGTTCCAGAGGCAGCCTTCGCGGGAGACCAGGTGTTCGTAATGGGCCACCAGCATGATGGAGTTGCGGGTGCTGATGCCGAAGAGGGTCACCAGGCCGACCAAGGCTCCGACCGAAAGCTGGCCGCCCATGGCGAAGATGGCCAGCACCCCGCCCACCAAGGCGAAGGGGAGGTTGGCCAGCACCAGGACCAGGTGGCCGGCGCGCTGGAAGGCCAGGGAGAGCAGCAGGACGATGCCGGCGCCCGCGAGCAGGGAGTGGAGCAGGATTTCCCGCCGGGCCGCCGCGCCGGCCTCCGCCACCCCTTCGACGCGGGCGTAGGTTTTCCCGCCGAGGAGGGGGGGGATTTTTTGGCGCAGCTCGGCGGTGAAGGAGCCGGCCGCCCGGCCGCGCACGTTGCAGGTGACCACCTGCCGGCGCCGCGCACCCTCATGCGTGATGAGGTGGCGCCCGGTGCCGGGGTAAATATCGGCCACGGCATGCAGTGGCACGAGGGCCCCCTCAGGATTTCGCAGCGGGAGGTCCCCCAGGTTTTCAGGCCGGCGGCGGAGCGGTTCCTCCAGGATCACGGCCACTTCAAAAACCCGGCCGGCGTCGAAGACCTGGCCCACCACGGTGCCCTGGTAGGCGGTTTCCACGGCCTCCAGCACGGAGGCGGGCTGAAGGCCCTGGGCGTGCAGGCGGTCCGGCCGCAGCCGGATCACTTCCTGGGGCGCGCCCGGCGGGGATTCCAGCTGGACATCCACGGCGCCCCGGATCCCGCCCACGAGGGTGGCGACGGCCCGGGCATCGGCATCCAGCTGGTCGAGATCCTCGCCGAAGAGTTTTATGGCCACCTCGGCCGCCGAGCCGGAGATGGTTTCCTCGATCCGCTCCGTGAGGAAGGTTTTGATGGCAAAGTTCACGCCGGGAAATTTGCGCAAGGCGGCGCGGAGCTCTTCCAGCACGTTTTCGCCCTCCTCCCCGGAGAGCGGTTTCAGGGCCACGTCCAGCTCGCTGTAATGGGGGCCCCAGGTGTCGTCGGCCAGCTCGGCCCGGCCCACGCGCTGGGCGACGGAGCGGAGGTGCGGGTTGCGGAGGAGCTCGGCGGTCACCGCCTGGCCCAGGCGGAGCGATTCCGCCAGGGAGGTGCCGGGTACGGCCGCCATGTGGATGATGAAATGCCCCTCGCGCAGGTCGGGTAGGAAAGCGCCGCCGAAAAACGGTAGGGCCGCCACCGCCAGCGAGGCCACGGCAGCCGCCAGGCCCAGCACCAGGCGGGGCCGGGCCAGGAGCTTCGCGAGCAGTCCGCCGTAAAGGTGCTTGAGCCCCGCCAGGTGGCGCGGTTCCCGGCCGACGGGCAGGCGGCGGCGGAACCAGGCCAGGGCCAGCGCGGGGGTGACGGTGAGGGCCACCGCCAGCGAGGCCAGGATGGCCAGGATATAGGCCAGGCCGAGCGGCGCAAACAGGCGTCCCTGCAGGCCGCTCATGGCCAGCACCGGGGCAAACACCAGGACCACCACGAAGGTGGCGTAAACCACGGCGGAGCGCACCTCCAGGGAGGCCTCCAGGACCACGGGCAGCGCCGGCCGGGGCGCCGGGCTGGCGGCGTTCAGGCGAAGGCGGCGCAGGATGTTCTCCACGTCGATGATGGCGTCGTCCACCACCTCGCCGATGGCGATGGCGAGGCCGCCGAGGGTGAGGGTGTTGAGCGTGCAGCCGAGGCGGTCGAGCAGGATGACGGCGCCCAGCAGGGAAAGCGGGATGGCGGTGAAGGAGATCGCCGCGGTGCGCCAATCCGCCAGGAACAGGAGCAGCACCACCACTACCAGCACGCCGCCCAGCAGGAGGGAAAAGCGGACGTTGGCGAGGGCGGCGGCGATGAAGCTGGCGGGCCGGAAGAGCGCCGGATGCAGGGTGATGCCCCGGGCGGCGAACATCGGCTGCAGCTCCGCCAGGGCCTGTTCCACGGCGGCGGTGACCTCCAAGGTGTTGGCGCCCGGCTGGCTGGAGACCAGGATTTGTATCCCCGGGCGGCCCAGGATGGCCGCCGCCCCGGCCGCCGGGGCCGCCCCCTCCACCACCGCCGCCACCTCGCGCAGCCGGAGGCTGACGCCGTGGCGGCGGGCCACGATGGTTTCCCCCAGCTGCTCCGGGGTGAGGGCGCCCCCAGCGCTGCGCAGGATGATCCGCTGGCTGGCGCCCTCGGCAAAACCGCCCCCCCGCTGGCCGGTGGCCCGGCGCGCGGCGGCCACCACCTCGTCCAGGGCCAAATCGAACTGGCGCAGGCGCCCGGGATCGACCTGCACCTGCAGCTGGCGCACGTCCCCCCCGAACACGGATACCTTGGCCACCCCGGGCACGCTCAGCAGCCGCGGGGACACGACGAAATCCGCCTCCGTCCGCAGCTCCATCAGCGTGCGGTTCGAAGAGGTGAGCCCGCAAGCGAGCACCAGGCTGGCCGCGGAGGTCAACGGCGCCATCCGGGGCGCCCCCACCCCCGCCGGCAGCCGGCCGCCAAGCTCCGCGAGGCGCTCGGCCACCTGCTGGCGGGCGGCGTGGGTGCCGGTGTCCTCGCAGAAGGTGGCCGTCACCACGGACAAGCCCTGGATGCTCTGGGAGCGGAGCGCCAGGAGGCCACCGGCACCGTTGACCGCCAGCTCGACCGGCCGGGTAACGGCGAGCTCCACCTCCTCCGGGGAGAGCCCGGAAGCTTCGGTCTGGATGACCACCTGGGGCGGCAGGAAATCCGGGAAAACATCGAACTTGGAGCGCCACGCCACCTGGAGGCCATAAGCCGTGAGCAGGCAGGCCAGGGCGATGACCACGCCGCGGAAGCGGACGGAGAAGCGGACGATGGCGTTCAGCATAACGGCCGGGGGAAAGGGTGGGCCGGTCCGGCGGCGGCGGCAGGGGTGCTCACTGTTTGTCCGCCTCCTCGCCGACACTGATGGCGGATTTGAACTCCTCCGAGAGCAGGGTTTGCGCGCCCACCACCACCACCCGCGTGCCGGGCGGGAAGCCCTCGCGGACGAACCAGCCCGGCGGGACCGGGTGCTCCGTGCCCACGGGCCGCCGGGTGAATTGGTCCGGGCCGGTTTCCACATAGGCCCAGGCCTGCCCCGCCGCCCATATCACCGCTGCCGCCGGCAGGATCACCCCGGACCATGGGCCGCCTGGCAAGGCCAGCCGCGCTGCCACCTGCGCCCCGGGCCGCAGGCCTGGCCCCGGCTGCTCCAGCTCCAGCAGGAAAGCCTGGCCATGGCCGGCGCCATCCTGGGCCGGTGCCTCCCACACCGCGCGCGCGGCGTAAAATGGCCCGTCGCCGCCCGCCCGGGCCAGCCGGGCCCCGGTGGGGGCATAAGGGGGTTCGCCGGGGGGGAGCTCCACCCGCGCCAGCGCGAGGCGGTGGGTGGTGAGCCGGTCCAGCCACTCCTCCCGTGGCGCAGCCTCCATTTTGCCCGGCACCCCGCCCAGCGCCAGCTGCCATCGCCGCTGGGCGGCCAGGCACCGGGCGGCATCGGCCCGCTGTTGGGCTTCGGCGGTTTCCAACGCCCGGCGGGAGGCGTTCTGGTCCTGGCCGAAGAGCGCCCGCGTGCGAGCCAGTTGCGCGGCGGAGCCGGCCAGCGCGGCTTCCGCGGCGGCCAGGTCGCCCTGCAAAGTGGCGAACGGCGTGGGATCCAGGATTGTGCCGAAGGCCGGGACCTCCCGGTCCCAGTTGGCCGCGGCCAAAGCGGCCGCCTCAAGGCCCGCCCGCCGCCGGGTTTCGGCATCCAGTTGGATGACGGTTTCGCCGTTGGTGGAGCGGACGGCATGGGAAGGGGTGCGGACCGGCGCTTCCCGCTCCTTTTCCTGGGCGGTATTTTCCCGGCCATTGAGGAAGGCCAGCACCAGGCCGGTGACCAGCGCCACCCCGAGGGTGGCCGCCAGCAGGGCGCGTCCGATGCGGCTCACAACCCCTCCTGCTGGCTCATGAATTCGGCTGCCATGGATGGGGATTATTCCGCAGGGTGCTCCGGCTGGCAACCGTTATCCGAACAGGCGCAATAGAGCCGAGAGCTTAGAGCGGAGAGCCGAGAGCGGAGGTCCCGGGGAAGGCCGGTTTCAGAAATCAGCTGTCAGCGGTTATCGACGGTTTTGAGCGACAGGTAATTATCCAGGTAGGACCGCCGCTGCTCGACAAAATTCTTGAGGCAGATGCCCAGTACAGGCCCCTGGAGGCCCGGTTCCTGGCGATCCTCGGTCAAGCCTTTCAGGAACGCCTCGTAGGTATCGAGCTTGCGGGTGTCGGTTTTGACATCGGCGGCCACCAGCTCCTGGTATTGCCGGGCGAGCGGCCCGAGCTTGCGCCAATCGAGGCTTTGGATGGAGATTTCCCGCACCAGCCGGAGGTAGCGCTCCCGCAGGGAGGGGCAGGCGAGCATTTTGTTCAGCAAGGCCTTGTTGGTGGAGCCGCACCCGGCCAGGGGATCCAGTTCAACGCCGCGCACGGGCAGCGGCAGGCTGGGATTCGGGGTTTCCGGGATGCGGAAGGTTTCATTGACATCGTGGGGGATGAAATGGAACCGGCCGTCCACATCGAGGTAGAGGCCATAATCGCTGGCCCGCGCCCAGTAGCCATCGTTGTTGATGAACACATTATCCAGCGCCAGGAATTTCAAGGCGCCTTCGATATCCAGCAGCGGGGCCAGGGCATCCTCCAGCTTGGCGGGCGGGGTTTGAGCCAGCGCGCGGCACAAGTTGGCCAGCGCCCCCCACGACCGGGGCTCGTGCTTGGTCTTGATCTCGTAGAGCTTCTGGTAGGGCTTCACATCGTCCCCCAGGTAGGCCAGCCCGGCATGGCCGTCCGGGGTGCCCGGCACCTTCCACCGCGCGCCCTTGGCGGTGCCGAACCAATCCTTGACGAACTCCTTGTTGAACGCCTGCTGGTTCACATAGATGCCCCAGCTTTCGCCGTTGATCGCCACCCGCACCAGGTTGGCCTTCGGCGCCGGGATATACTGGCGGGCCACGTGGAGGAAAAGGACGGTGCGCAGCAGGGTGGGATCCCCGCTGGCGTTGAGCAGGTGGAGCGTGCTGCACCCGTGCAGGCGCTGGTCCCCGTGCACAAAATCCATCGCCAGGGTGAGGGACCGCTTGCGGCCCGCGCCCACCGTGGCATAGGACGAGGTGCCCCGGAAATGAACCCCCACATCCGGAAAAACGCGGCCGTCCACCGTCACCCGGGCCGGCAGCAGGACGTCACTCCCTTTGAAGTCGGCGAGCTCGGTTTCCCAGTTGGGATTTTCGAATTCCAGGAAAATCGTCCGGAGCACATTGGAGGCGTAGAGGGGGGCGGAGCCGCAGTTTTGGACGTCGGCGGGAGTTAATTTGGGGCCTGGGGACGGCAGCTCCACCTTTTTCGGGCGGGGAACGGGCGCCGCACCCCCGCTCCGGCTGAGGCTGCCGCCGGTAACCGAGGCCCGTTCCCGGGCAAGGAATTCGCGCGCCTTTTGGCGCTCCGCCGCATTCAACCGGCCATCGCGATCCTGGTCGAACCGGTCAATCAATTTGCGGGTTTCCACCACGGCGCCGATCCCACCCGCGGCGGTTGGATTGCCCCGGTCCAGCGCGGCCTGGGAACGCGGTGCTTCACCGGCGCCGGCCTGGACATTGGAGTGATGCCCCGATTGGGATGCCGCCAGCAATAACGCGCCCGCCAAAATGAGCAAATAATAGATGACTCGATTCATACCTGCCGGGTCTAGTGACCTCTTTTATGGTCCATAGGTTACAATAGTATTGCTGATTGGCCATGATAAAAAGCGCGGCGATCCTGGGGAATCGCACCACCCAGGGGGCGGCCTTGCCCCCGGCCAGACGCCACCATCCAGGGGGCGGTGGGCGAGGGTGCCCAGGCGCCGGAATCCGCCGGCCATTTTCTCAGGGATGGGTACGCCATAAGGCGTATTCCCTTTGGGCGGTGGGCAGGGCAACCTGCCAGCCAACGGATGAGTTAATTTGAAAGGCTGGCACGATCAAAAAATGAGCACTACGCAGCGCGGAGGGTATTCCATCCCGGAAAGATTTTACTTCAAACCGGCTGATCCCAAGCGGCAGCCAGGGGCGCGTTTTTGGGGCACGGCCGGAACGGAAGTGAAGGGGTCGATTTCTGCAGGGTGGGCCTTTGGAATCCAGGGCTCGAACAAGCTACAGCCGGGTGGGTGGGAGGCATGAACCTGCTGCGTTGGATCCTGGCGGCGGCCACGGCTATAAATCTGGCTGGTTTTGTGGGGCTGTTGCTGTTGGCTGACCGCTTCCGGCAGTCCTTTGGCGCGTCCCGCATTGGCCTATGCCAGGCCGGATTGCCGATCTTGGCGATGGTGCTATTGCTCGGCTCATTATTGGCACCCCGCGAGCGGTTGCTTTTGCATTTTTGCGCCATCCTGTCCGCGACGATTGGTTTGGGTGGCCTCTGCCTGTTGCGAAAGGCGCCTTTTTTAGGCGCCGGCCTCTTTGGCTATGCGGTTTTGTGGCTCTTGTATTATTGGCTGGCGCTCGGGAAAGGCTGAGGTGCGCCGTGATGGCCGATCTCCATAAGCTTTCGCCAAAGCCGGAACCGATTCCCAATGATCAGGATCCCCGCTCGCAAATGACCCCCCCCAACGCCAGGCCGGACGCTTTTGCGCCTTCAATGGCCCCCCAGCAAACCGGAGGAGCCAGGCCCGGCGGCCAGCATTTTCAAGAAAGCATGACCGTCAGCTTTGAACAATGGCATGACGGCATTGGCTACGACTTGCACCTGCTTGGCGCGGCAACGCCAGAGGAATTAAGGGAAATCGAAAAAGCCCTGGTGAGCCGCCCCACCGGGGACTGGCGGGACGTGCAAGCGCTGGCCGCACTGAACACTCCGGGCGCCCGGACCAAGCTGCGGGAAGCGCTGCACAGCGGCAATCACCAGGCGGTCCTGGCCGTCATGCAATACGCCCCGGATCTCCTTTCCCAGTCCAAACGAACCCGGCTGCTGGCAGCGGCGCTTGAAGCGGCGGAAATTTACTCGGGACTAACGCAGGCACTCGCCCTGGTCGAGGATTTTCATCCCCCGGCGGTGATCCGGGCGCTCTGGCGCGGCTTGCTGGAACGGGATGGAACGACCGCCACGCACTTTGCCGCCATGCTGATGTTCCTGTTTGGCAAAGCAAAGACACCCTTTGATTGGGATCATCGTCCGTTGTTTCTGCGCTTCAATACCAGCGATCGCGCGGAACGGGAAAGCGCGCTTCGCGAATTATGCGAGCAAATTGGCCAGCAGCCGGAAAGCCACGGGCGCAAACCGCAGCCCTGAAACCCTCGCGGGCCAGCGGCGGGCGGGCAAAAAAACCCGGCCCCCATCAGCGGGTGGAAGCGGGCAGGGTTTGGGCAGGGTTTGGGCAGGGAATCGAACTTCACCTGGGCGTGCCGGCCGCAGGATGGCTGGGCGGCCCTGATTGCCGGGCGCGAGTCAGAACTTCGATGGCGAGCAGGGAAGCGGAACCCCGGTTTTCCACCTTGAGTTTATCCAGGATGTGCTCGACATGCTTGCGCACCGTGCCCTCGGCCGCATGGACGATGCAGGCGATCTCGCTGTTGCCCTTGCCCTGGGCCATCCAGAGCAGCACCTCCGCTTCCCGCAAGGTGAGGCCGAGCGCTTCAAGGGGTTTGGCGGTGCTGAAGTCCGGGGTAAAATCCACCTGCGCGAGGGCCGCCTGGGCCCGTTGTTTTTGGCGTTCGAGGCGGGCACGAATGGCGCCGATCAATTCATCGGCATCGACCGGCTTGGAAAGGTAATCATCGGCGCCCAGGTTCATGCCCGTGCGCACGTCGTTTTTCTCGCCCCGCGCGGTGAGGAAAATGAACGGTGTCGCCAGCGTTTCCTCCCCCTGGCGCAGCGCGGCCAGCACGCCATGGCCGTCGAGTCCGGGCATCATCACATCACAGAGCACCAGATCGGGCTTCCGCTCCCGTGCGAGGCCGAGACCGGCCCGCCCATTCCCGGCCTGCAAGGTGTTGAATCCCTCCATTTCGAGGATGGTGACAATGTTGCGGAGCATCTCCGGCTCATCCTCGATTACCAGAATGGTTGATTGGTCATTCATACTTTCAAATGGGGTTCAAGGGCAGCGGAGCGAGGTTTTCGGCGGCGGGAAACGCCGGGATTTCCACCAGGAAAGCCGTGCCAATCCCCTCCTTGCTGTCAAGGGAGAGTCTTCCTCCATGCAGATCCAGGCAGCGTTTCACAATGGTCAGGCCCAGGCCCGTCCCGGGGAATTCGCTGACATTCAAGCCCCGATGAAACGCCTTGAACAGATTGGCGCGGTCCGCCTCGGGAATGCCAATGCCCTGGTCGCGGATGTTAAAAAGAGCATCGCCCGCGCGCCGGGCCAGGGTGAACTCCACCGTCGAGCCGGGCGGTGAGTATTTGACGGCGTTGGAAAGCAAATTGCCCAGGATGTGGCGCAAGAGGCTTTCGTCCGCCTGCGCCGGTGGGAAATCAGCCGCACTGAATTCAAGGCGGATCCGGCAGCGCTGGCGCGTGGCGGACAACATTTCATCGGTAAACCGGCGGCAGAAGCCGGGCAGATCCAGCGGCGCGGGGGTGAAAAGCAACTGGCCGGCTTCGACCCGGCCCAGCAGGAGGATGTCATCGATCATGCAGGCCATGCGGAGCACATTGCGGTTGATCGATCCCAATTGCTCCCGGCGCTGGGCGGGGGAGAGCTTCTCCAGGTAACGTTCGAGGATTTGGGCCGAGGACTGGATGATCCCGAGCGGGGTGCGAAACTCGTGGGAGACCAGTGACACGAAGCTGCTTTTCAGCTGGCTGATTTCGCGCTCCCCCTGCAACTCATGCCCGCGCTGGGCCGCCAGGGCCTCGGTGCGGGTGAAATCCTCCACCAACGCGCGGTGGCGGCGCAGCGCCAGCAGCGCAATGACCGCGATCAAGACTACGGTGGCAAAAGTGGCGGCGGCAATCCACGTGGCGGGCACTGCGCCGGCGGCGGCGGCCCGGGCCGCATCCCCCTTTAGTCCGCCCGGCCCGGCGCCCCAGTCGAGCCCGAGCGCGCCAAGTTCCTGCCGCAAGGCGGCGGGCCGCCACAGGTCGAGCTCATTCTCGCGGTTGGCAAAGAGGATCTGCCGGCCATCCACCGACCAGCGGGTCGAGATGATGGGGGAGGCCCCGGGGGACTCAAGCTCCGCCACTTCGCGTCCGGTGGCCGTGTCGTAAAGGGCCGCGGAGCGGGGTGTCTTGGCGGCCACCAGCATGCTGCCATCCGGCGAAAACGCGGCAGTGGGGGGAAAGGTAATATAGGCTGCGATGGGAATTTCCCTGGCCAGGCTCCAGTCCTTGGTGTGGAAGATCAGGCAGCGTTGCTTTTCGGCGACCAGGAGGATCCGTCCATCGGCGCTAAACTGGACGTTGCCCTGCCGGGAGGACAACGAAGCCACCAGGCGTCCGGTCCGCGCATCGCAGACCTCGACACCCTGGCTGCTGTAGCCGCAGGCCAGCCAGCGTCCATCGGGGCTGACGCTGGTGGAGCCCGCGCCCTGGGGGCTGCCGGACTGGCGCACGACGCTGCTGTGGCCGTTTCCCCGCATCAGCACCGGCTCGCCGGCTTCCCCGGCGTGCCGGACCCAAATCTTCCCGGCGGCCAATTGCACCCAGACCGTGGCCTGCCCGTTGGCCGACATGCATACCAGGTCGGGTTGTGAATTGGAGGCGCAAGCCAGTTTCTCCGGCGGGCCGAAATTCAGCGTCATCCGGCCGCCGTTGGCCGGGACGGAAAACGGGTAGGATTCAGGACCTCCCCGCCGGGTCAGCAAAATCCGGGATTCGACCGGGTGGAAACAGAGCGAAATCACGCCGGGGGCAGGCAACCAGTCCGGCGCGCCAGGCTTTTGGAGGTTCCAGATGGCCAGGCCGCGATCTTCGACAACGGAGATGGCCCACCGGCCGTCAGGGCTGATGTCCAAGGTGCGCGCGTCAAATGCTTCCGATGTTCCCGGCAGGATCTGGTGGACCGGGCTGGGCACGAACTGGTACACGTCCAGAGAGATGTTGGCGCGCTCCACGCCGATCCGGTTGTCGTCGCCCCACTGCATGATGGCGCCCTGGGCGGTCGCCCCGAGCAACCGCCCGCTCCGCAGGTCCCAGATGCGTGAAAGGCCGTCTTCGGCGCAGGTGGCCAGGCGCAGGCCATCCGGGGCCACCGCCAGAAACCATACATCGCCTTTGTGCGCGCCCAAGGATCTCCGCTGGCGGTTCGCGAAATCCCAAACCTCCACCTCCAGCGAATTGCCACCAATGATCAGGTGCCGGCTATCGGGCGTCCACTCGAGTTTCCGCGAGCCGCTGGCAAAGGGAAACTCCGTGCGTTTTTGGCTCTCCCAATTCACCACCACCACATTGGACTCCGTGTTCGCCGCGAACATTGGCGCTGTCGGATGCACCGCCGCGTGCCGGTAGGAGCTGAACTCGGGGAAAAAGCCGGCCGTCCGGCCGCTCTCCGTCTCGAAAACCGCCATTCCATCGCGCGGCGAATAGACGGGCGCGACCAGGAAGCGGTGATCCCTGCTGAACCTCGCCGGGCTGGACAGCCCGCGGATTTGGCCGAGGTCATGGCGGAAAATGGTGCGGCCGGAATCCAGGTTCCAGATGGCAATGCCACCGCCGAGGTAGCGGGCGGAAAGCAGCCGCCCATCCGCGGAGAATTCCAGGGCCCCGCAATGGGATTGCTCGTCCGGGACGCCGCCCTCCCGCCGGCGCAGCTTTTGCAGCTCGCGGCCGCTGGCCAGATCCCGAATGGCTATGTCGCCATCCGGCAGGGCGAGGGCGCAGCGGCGCAGCGCGGGATCGAAGGCGTTTTTCAGGGCGCTGGAATCCTGCGGCAGGGAGGATTCGAGCCGCCAACCAGTCAGGGCCAGCGCGGCCACGGCCTCGTTGCGCAGCTCGGGCGCCGCGGCGATGGCAGCCGCCCGGCGAATGCTCTCCAGGGCGGCGTCGCGTCTTTCCAGGGTGGTCCCCAGCCGGATGGCCCGCGCTTCCGCCACGTAAGAGCGCCAAAGGTCCGCCCGGGCCTTGGCCTCCGCCTGCTCGGCGCGCTGTTGCTGGCTCACGGCTTGCTCGCGCAGGCGCGTGGCCCGCCAGCCGAGCCACACCTCGCCAAGGGCCAGCGCCAGCACGGAAAACAGGGCGAAAGCCACGGCCGTGCTCGCCCGCAAGAGGCTTCGCCGGGCGCGCTCGCGGCGCCCGCGCAACTCAAAGTGCATGTCCAATTCGCTGGCCATGCCTTAATTATAGTGCCTTTGCCGGCCGGCTACCAACGGGAATGGACGCCGCCAGGTGCCCCGCGGCTTTTTCTCCCACGGGGTGGCTGAGGCGGGCGGCAGAACACTTTCCGATCCCGGTGGGCCATGCTTCCCAGCCGTGTGCTGTGCATGGCCCCGGCCGTGGTGAGCCTCCAGGCGGCGGCGCTTCACGGCGCGAGAATGGGCAGCACGGCGACACGGTAGAACATCACCTGCCTGGCGGTGTTTGTGACCGAGGCTTGGGTGACGGCGCCTGGCGAGCCGGGCAGCGGTTGGCCGGGGAGGCTCAAAGACCACGGATTGCCGGCCGCGGCGGTGCTCTCGTAAATCTGGTATTGCCGGGAAGGACGGCTGGTCCAGGTGATGGTGGCGCCCGTCGCCGCGGGGGCGAAGGCCGTGATGCGCAGCGCGCTGGTGGCGTCGCGCGGATCGGTGCCGGCGAGGAATTCTTCCTGGTCGCTCAGGCCATCGCCATCAGCGTCGCCGCTGGCGGCCAGCAGCGTGAGATTGCCCGCCTGGGCCAGTTCCCAGGCGTCACTCAAGCCGTCCCGGTCGCGGTCCTGACCAGCGATGGACCGGGTGAGCAGGCGGCCGGCGCCGAGGTTGATCCAGCCGCAGTTCGGGCTCCAGGCGAAGCCCAGGAAGCGGCCGTTGTAAAGGTTGAAACGCGGGCGGTTGGGGTCAGCGGCCGGCGCCCAGCCGAAGTTGATCCAGCCCGCATTGGCGGCCCAGGCCAGGCCGGAGAGATTACCATCCGCATCCACATTCACCCCGTAATCGGCGTGGGTGTCGTTGCGGTAGTGGATGGCGTCGGCGGGCAGGCCGTTGCCCAGGTGGATCCAGCCGAGGTTGGGCGACCAAACGTAGCCGGAGAGGAAGGTGTCGCACACTAGGACACCGTCTCCGGCATCGGGGCGTCCGGCGCGGAAGTCGAGCCAGCCGAGATTGCCGCCCCAGCCCCAATGGTCGGTGAGGTCCAGATTGGACTGGGCGCTGGCAGCTGCTGCCAGCAGCAGGAAGGGCAGGATGAAAGGGGTGGTGGCCACCCGGGTTTTGCGGTTCATGGCATGTTGTATTTGTGCGTAATTTTGTTGGTGCCCCGGTCGGCGAAACAGGCGATCCCGATTTGTGCTTCGATGGCCGTGCCGTAGGACTGGCTCCACGCCGAGCAGGAATTGGCAAGGTAGGCATAAAGGCCCACACCGGTCTCGCTCCGGCCGTAGCAGTTCAGGGCATTTACAGTAAAAATCCCGTGGCCGCTGACGGACTCGCCCCTTGAATTCTGCACGGTGGGGTATTCCCAGGAGTAGCGGCCGATCCCATCGCCTGATCCCACGCATTTGCCAAAACAGTTCAGCACCCGGCCGGCGAAGATGGCGTCGGAGCGAGTGTTGATCACGTTGCAGTCGCTGATGGAGCCGCAGAAAACTCCGATGTCGGCGACAGTGTCCACGGCGCAATTTTGCACGATGCTGTTTAACGAGGCGGAAATCCCGCGGTTGCGCATGCCCCGGACGGTGACCCCGGACACGAGCGAATCGGTGCCGATCTCGACATTGCCGCTGAACAGTTCAATGCCGGTATAAAAACCGGCCGGGCTGAAGACTCCGTTGGCCTGGGTGGTGCCACCCACAATGTGGCCATTAAAAACGCGATAGCCAAAACCGGTCCCATGGATGGCATTGGACAAGATCCCGCTGACGCCAAAAAGGGTGAAACCATTAAGGTCCAGGGTCACATTGTTCGTGGCGAAGAGGATGAAGTGGCCGCCGCCGTTGGTGCAAACCAGGTTTCCGGTGAGATAATAACTGCCGGGCTGGGTGATCGTGAAACGGCCGCTGGCCGTCAATATCCCTGGAGCGCCGGCTACCAGCGGAGTGCGTGCCTCTATTTGGTCCAGCGACTTCATCACCGGGCCGGGCGGACCGGCGGGCGGAGTGAGCAGGCCTTGGGCATGGGCTGTGGCGAGCCGGGGTTGGATCAGGGAGAGCCCCAGCCAGGCGGCCAAGGCGGACAGGTTCTTGGTTTTCATTTTTGCAGTGTTTTTTGGTTTGTTCGGTTTTTGGGCAAGGCAGGGTGCCAACTGGCGCAACTTTTGGCAGGCCTGGCGAGGTTATTCCCGCCGGCGGTGTTCCCAGGGGTTTTAACGGCTGAATTCAAGGGCGTAAATCCGGCTGGAATCGGTCGTTGTATCGGTGATGGTGTGCCAGCCGCCATCGGCCGGGACCGTTTCCTCCAAGGCCGGCCAATTAACTACGGGAGTCTCCCAGGCGCCGGCCGCCGCGTGGCGGATCCGGTATCGGGCGGAAGGATCGCTAACGGTGGCGAAGCCCAGGGTGGTGGCATTGGCCTGACGGAGGAAAGTTTCCAGGCGGGGGCGCTCATCCAGGGTGAGCCGGGCCAGGCTGCTCCGGAATTGGCCGGTGATCCGATCGAAAAACCCAGCCACCAGGATCCGGCCATCGGGCAAGGGTAAAATGGCACTGGCTTGCACCGAGAGAAAACCGGGTCGGTCCACCATCACGTTGCAGGCGGTTTCGACGGCCCCATTCCCGCCCAGACGGGCGAGCATTCCTGGCTGCGGTCCGCCAGCCAGCCAGGCCGAACTGCCCACCCAGACTCGATGGCCATCCGCCGGGGCCAAAACCATCGAACTGTGGGTGACGCCACCGTTTTGGCTGGGGCGGGAGAGTTGAAAAGCCAGGTCGCGGGAACCGTCCGGATTCAGGCGCGCCACGGACCAGCGCTCCTCCGAGGTGGCGGTGCGGAACAACCCGGCCACCAAGATGGCCCCGCCAGGCTGGACCAAGACACTGTTTATTTTCGTGGCAGCGCCGGTGGTGCTTTGGGCGATGGTGGCCGAAGCGTCAAATTGCGTGTCGAGCGCTCCGTTGAAAGTGAGTCTGGCCACGGCGCAGCGGGGAACGCTGTTGACGGTGTTGAATCCTCCGGCGATGAGAATCCTGCCATCCTCCTGGCTGGCCAGGGCCTCCACATAGTCGTCCACTTTGGGCGCGCCGGTGAAAGTCGGATCAAGGGCGCCATTCGCCAGCAGCCGCACGATATTATACGCCTGGTTCCGGGGGGAAGTCCCCGCGGCAAATCCTCCGCCAACCAGGATGCCGCCATCAGGCAGTGGCAGGATGGCCCGGATCAAGGGCGCGGGGCTGCCATTGGCGGCCAGGGCCGGATTAAAAGCGGGGTCTGCCGATCCATTCGGGAAAAACCGTCGGAATACGGGTTGGAGCCAACCGTTCTGGTCGTGTATGGAACCGGCTGCCAGGATGCTCCCATCGGCCTGCACGGCAAGCCGGTCCACGTAGCCTTGGGCAAACACGGCGCCTGGATTGAATGAATTGTCAGTGGTGCCATCGGCATTGAGGATGGCGAGGTTCTCCCGCACGCTTTGGTTGACCTTGGTGAAGTTGCCGCCGCAGACCAAGCGCCCAGCGGATAAATTCGCCATGGCGTAAACCAATCCGCTTTCCTGGAGGTTTGCGTTGAAGGCGGGTTTGGGGAAGCCGGTGTCATCCAGCACCGCCAACCCGGTAACCGGCACCCCCCGCACGCCTGAAAATCCGCCCCAGATAATTGATTGGCCCCCAGCCAAAGCCCTGACTCCCCGGATATCATCGCGGCTGATGGCAGATGGCGGCGGGTCCACGTAGCCGATGAATGCCGGATCTGCGCTGCCATCGGGATTGAGCCGCAACAGGTTCCGGCAGGGATTTGGAGTTTCGGCGCTGAAACTTCCGGCGAGGAGGATTTTTCCATCGGCCTGCAAGGAAATGCCCGCGATGACGGATTGCGCCGTCAGGGCGGGATGGGCAGGTTTGAAATCCAAATCCACCGTGCCATCGGCTCCAATCCGCGCCAGCCGGCTGAGCGGCTGGCCATTGCTCAAGGAAAAGTAGCCCGCCAATAAAAGCTTGCCGTCCGGCTGCCTGGCGACGCCCGCGAGGAAGGCGGATGCCAGATCCCCTAAAAGCACAGTGAAGCTCGTGTCCACCCGGCCATCCGGCAGCAAACGCGCCAAACCTTGCCGGTTTTCACCATTGACCTGCTGAAACGATCCGGCCACGAGCAGGCTTTGCTCAGGCAGTTCAATAATGGTGAAAATCTCCGGAGCGCTGCTGCTGGTGGCCAAAACTGGATTGAAGTTCGTCTCGCGCCGGCCATTCTCGCCCAGCATGACCAACGAAGCGGACGGAGCCTGGCCCCAATTGTGGGTGGCTACCGCCACCCGTCCGTCCGCCAGGATGGTTATTTGGGAGATGTAGTCGTTCGCAAAAAGAGCGCCCACCTGAAAGCCCTCATCCAGGGAGCCGTCTGAATTCAACCGGGCCACGCGCACCGCGGCTTTGCCGGAATACTCTCCGAAGGTTCCACCAATGAGGATTTGCCCATTGGCTTGCCGCCGTATCACGCTGACCATTCCATTGGGTCCTGAACCCGGGTCGAAGGCGGGATCCAGGGTGCCATCCGAGTTGAGCCGCGCCATTCCCGCCCGGGATTGGCCATCGGCAAAGGCAAACATTCCCGCCACCAGCCACTTGCCGTCCGGCAGGCTCTCGACCGCGCGGATGGTTCCCCCTCCGGCTCGGAAAGCGGGCGCAAATCCGGCATCCAAACTCAGAGCCGCAGAGACGGGTATGGGCGCCGTGAGGCAAACCCCCAGAAAGATCGCCAGGGCGGTTTGAACTGGGGATTCCCAGTGGGAAATTCCCGCAGCAATCCCTTGGAATTTGAAATTTGGCTGATGGTTGCGCATACGGTTTACTTTCGTTTTCCGACTCTATGCGGGAATGAACCTAACCGTTTCCAGCGATTCCCTGAATACGTCAAAGCGCGTACCGGCCAAGGTTTGGGATGAGCCAAACTGAGAGGATACGGGCCGAACATCAAGCCGTGGTAGAGAGCACTCCATCATTCTTCAAAGGGGATTTGCTGTGTCCCGTGGCGAATGTGAACGGGTCGGCGGCGATCAAATATGGCGGGAAACGAACTGCAAGGGAGCGGTGGGCGGGGTGGCTGCCCGCCGGGCGTGTGTATTGGCTGCCAACGGAGGCGGGCTTAAGAGATCGGTAAAGGCGGCCGGCTGGATCTGCGGTCCGGTCCAAGCACCGTGGCCGGCGGCCCATCCGCGCTGCCCGGAAATTCCAGATTATTATTGTTTCCAACGCAACTTATTGTTAACATTACACTTTCCTAGTCCACCCCTGCCAACCGCAGCGCCGCACATTGGGCTGGACTCCTGGCGCTGGGAAGTGTATTAGTAAGGGCGGCGAGCGCAAAGGTGTTGGGCTGGTTGAAACGGGAGGGCTTTTGGCATGGGAGCGCTAGAGGCGGCTTTAAGCTGGCGGGTCATGCGGGGTGAATACCTTGCGCGCTGCGTTGGGTTCAGGCAGTGGGAGCGGTCGTTTTGCCGGTTCGTTTTGCGCCCAGCCGTGCGCGTTCGTCATGGATTCCGATTGGATCGGAACCAATGACTGCCATCGTGGCTGGCACAAGAATCCGTGGTGTCCAAACTTCCCTCCCAGTTTGAAGGAACGGGGCTTCGTTCCGGAGTTAATATTTTAATGAGATTGAAACGACCCATAATGTTCATGAAAATAAAAATTATCGGCCTCCTTTCGCTGTTAGGTTGCATGCATTCGTCCTCCGGGCAATCCCAGTTCCAACCCTCCAATTTATCCCGGAGGGATTTTTGGACACCGGATGGCCCGGTTTATGCGCTGCTGGCCACCAATAACCAAGCCTACCTGGGCGGCTCCTTCCAATATGTGGGTATTTACGCTGGCAACGCGGCGCTGGTGGATACCAACACCGGCGCGACGGACCTGGATTACCCGCGGGTGAATGGCCCCATCCTGGCGATGGTTGCAGACGCCGCAGGCGGATGGTTCATCGGCGGTTCATTCACCGTGGTGGGCAGCACCACCCGCAGCAATATCGCCCATATATTAGGCAATAAAACGGTCGATGCCGCGTGGAATCCGGCGGCCAATAGCAACGTCACCACGTTGGTTTTATCCGGCAACACGGTATATGCCGCCGGATTGTTCACGCGCATCGGCGGGCAGACACGCAACCGCCTGGCGGCTTTGGACGGCGTGACGGGAGCGGCCTCTTCCTGGAACCCAAACCCCAGCGGGCCGGTGGCGGCGTTGGGAGTCCTGGGCAGCCGGATATTCGTGGGGGGATCCTTCACCAACATCGGCACGCTGAGCAAAACCAACCTGGCGGCTATCGATGCCATTACGGGCAAGGCCACGGGCTGGAAAGCGGACGCCAACGGCGCCGTCAACGCCCTGGCGATCACCGGGAATAGTATATATGCCGGTGGCTCGTTCACGCTCCTGGGCGATCAAGGCGCCACCAACCTGGCGGCTTTGGACACGTTCACCGGCGCTTTATTGGATTGGCACCCGGAGGTGACGGGGGCGGTATCGAATTTGGTATTGAGCGGTAACCGGCTGTTCCTGAACGGCAGTTTTTCCAATGTGAATGGCCAGGTCCGATCAAAAGTGGCCGCGTTTGATTTGCCAGGGAATACCCTGGCGGAGTGGAGCCCGGCAGTGCAAGGCGAGGTGGCCGGCCTGGCGGTCTATGGCGGGACAGTATATCTGGGTGGGGATTTTTCCGCCATCGGCGGCACGGCCAGGAATTATGCGGCGGCGGTGGATGCCCTGTCAGGCCAGCTGAATGACCGGTGGATGCCGCGGCTTGGCAAACCCGTCCGGAGCGTGGGAGCCACCGAGGCCGCGGTAATCCTGAGCGGCTCCTTTAGTCATGTTGACGGCCAGTTCAGATCCAGCCTCGCCGCCATCGATAGCACTTCCGGCCAAGCCAGGGCCTGGAATCCCGCCATCAAAGGCAGCGTTTACGCCCTGCTTTTGGAGGGTGATACGCTTTTTGCCGGTGGCAGTTTTACCAATGGGCTGGGAGGAACCAACCTGGCCGCAATCAACCGGGCCACCGGAGAGTTGCTCCCCTGGAGTGCCGGAGTGCAAGGGGCCGTGTACGGACTGGCCAGCTACGCCACGAATATTTATGTGGGCGGCAATTTCACCAATGCCAGCGGCCAAGCGCGCCGCGCCCTGGCCGCCTTCGATTCCCGTTCGGGAGCGCTCACCGATTGGAAAGCCGATGCCGACGCCCCCGTCAATACGATCCTGGTTTCCTCAAATATCCTCTTTTTGGGTGGCCAGTTCACCACCATAGCCGATCAACCCCGGAACAAGATAGCGGCCATCGACCTGATTACGGGCAAGCTCACCGGTTGGGATCCTTTCTCCAGCGGCGATGTTTATGCGCTCGCCCAGGCGGGTCAGATCATATATGCCGGCGGCAATTTTGCCAGCATTGGTGGCCAGTTCCGCACCAATCTGGCCGCGCTGGACCTGGTCACCGCCGCCGCCTTGAGCTGGAATCCCTATGCCAGCCGCCAGGTGGGCGGCATTCTGCCGGTGGGCCAGCAAGTATTCGTGGGCGGCGATTTCGCCACCGTGGGGGGCCAGGCCCGCGCCCGGGTGGCCAGCCTGGATGCCACCAATGGCCTGGCCACGTCCTGGAACGTCAAACCCAACGGAACCGTATACGCCATGGCGCAGGATCGCGATATGCTATTCCTGGGCGGCAGTTTCACCTCTTTCAACAGCCAGCCACAGCCCTATTTGGGGGTTTTCAACCGCGCTGGCTACTCGGCGCTGACGGGCCTAAAATCCACCAACGGGCTGTTTCAAGTACAGGTAAACTGCAATGCGGGAGAAACCAATATTCTGCAAGCTTCCACCAACCTGGTTGATTGGCAAGCGCTGACCACGAATGCCCCGGTTTCGGGTGTATTCAAGTTCACCGATCCAGAATCCACCAACCAAGCCTGGCGGTTCTACCGGACCCTCTATATCCAATAGTAGTTGGTCGGGGGATTTCGGGCGGCGGCCCGGCGGTAATAGGTTGAATCCGCCCGGGCACGGAGCGCCGCTTCCGCCTTACAACCGGCAGGCTTGACCATGTCCAGGCAATGGGCGCAGTCGTGCTGACGGTGATCTTTTTGCGCAAGACAGGCATTCTGTGTCACAAAAAATACGTTTCAGCGATGCGCACGGCTCACAGTTCCAAAAAAGCAAACCGGGTTTAAACCAGGAAATTGAGGTAATTTCCACGGGCTGGGGCTGGGACGAAACGGGTTCCAAGATTCTGGGCAATCCCTGGCTGGAAAACGGCAGCAGCCGAAAGTCGGAACTTGCCGGCGGGGGGGGTCGCAGTCAAACCGCAGGCCATGCCTGGCCCGGTTGAAATCCGGCCATCGCTTCCGCGGCAATTGGGCAAAAAAAGATGGCAGCCGGCACACTCGAAAAAAGGCCCGGCATCCCGCCTCCTGGAGGATGGCCGATCCCTACGGTCCGGCGGCGCCGCCAATGCTGATGCCCACGGGCGAGGCGTTCGGATTGACGGCCCGGGAGCCTTCGTTCAGGGCCACCGTTTGGACAAACTCACTCAACATGCGGTCACCGAGGATGGCCAGTTGGCGGTAGGGAACGTAGGGGACGTAAACGATATCGCCTGGCTCCAGGAGGATATCCCGCTCCGCGCCTTTTACGATGGCCTGGAAATCAACCTCCGCGAGGCGAGGCTGACTGAGGGAGCCCCGGATGATGGCCACTCGCGAGACGCGTGCGTATTGCACCACACCCCCGCAACGGAGGATGGACGACAGCAGGGAGCTTTGGTCCGAGTAGGGGAGGATATTGGGCTGCGCCACGGCGCCAATCACGTAGATCTGGCGCGATCTGGCAGGCCGGAAATAGACAAAATCCTCCGGCTGCAGATAGACGTTCTGGGAAAGATCCCCGCCGCGCAGCAGCCGGTGGAAGTCCACCTTAAGCAGCTGGCCATTGCGGACGATGAAGCTGCGACGCAGATCCACGGCCTCCTCGGTGGTGCCCTGGAAGGTGGCGGTTCCCCCCGCCAGGGTGGCCGCTTCCAGCAAGGTCTTGGGCGTGCCCAGCGAATACACGCCTGGCTGCTGTACGGCGCCGAGGATCCACACCCGCTTGCTTTCCACCGCCTTGAGGGTCAGGGTCAGCTCCGGCTTGTTGCGCAGGTATTTGGTCAGGTTCGTTTCCAGCAGATCCCGGGTCTGGGAGAGCGTCAGGCCCCAGACGAAAGTGCCCGGCAGAAGCCCGTAATAAATCTTGCCGTCGGGTCCCACCATGGCGCTGTTTTTCACGGCGTTCTCACCCAGGGTTTCAATCTCCACCACATCCCCGGGGCCGAGCTGGAACAGTTCCCGGGGCGGCTTCAGCCACTCGGAACGGATCTGATTGGTCAGCTCCAAGCCTCCGAAAGCCGATTCTTCCAGCCGAAAGAGGTTCGCCGAGCCATTGGGCGGCTGGCTGGTATCGCGCTGGGCATTGGTGTCGTAGGGATTGAACTGGGACGTCCGGTGGACCTGGCAACCGCAAACGCAGGCCAGCAGCAAGGCCAGAGAACAGGGGAGCGCGCGCATCATTTCAGGTAGGGTTCCTGGGTGAATGGGCCAACATTTTTACCGGTCCAGGTGATCAAGACCGCCCGGGTGTAAGCCATCAAGCCTGCCTGAAGCACCTCGACGGTCTTGGCCCAGGGTTTCCGGGCGACATAAACGATGTCCCGCGGTTTCAGCTGGAAATCCGGGGTTTTCGCCGAGAGGATGCGGGTCATATCCACGGCGAAGGTTTCGGGCTGGTTCAAGGAGCCGCGGATGATCAGGACTTTCTGGCGCCAGGCCCGGTCAGTGAACCCGCCCCGCCCCACCACGGCCCCCATGGCCGATAGCTCCCGGGCGAAAGGCACCACGCCGGGGGCTTTGACCTCGCCCAGCACAAACACCTCCTGCATTTCCAGCGGGGAAAAATAAAGGAAATCATCCGGGGCCAAGGCCAGGTTGTGGGTGAGATCCCCGCGGAGGAAAAGCGCCTCGAAATCCACGGGCACGCGCGCGGATTCCTCGTTGAGCCCCTGGCGGACCAGGAAACTCCGGCTCAGGTCGGCCAGCAGGAGGGATTCGCGCTGCTGGGCCAGGATTTCAAAGCCTTTGGCGCGGGCGATGGCCTCGAGGATGGTAGTGGGCCGGTCCAGGGGATAAACCCCCTTGCCCACGACGCTGCCGAGGACGTAATACTTTTTGCTGTGGTAGCCCTGGGGATTCACGACTACCCGGGGTGCCAGGTAAAACTTGCCGAGGATCTGCTCCAGGCGCCCGCGTAATTCGTCCACGCTCAGGCCGGTGACTTCCACATCGCGTGCCTGCAGGTAATTGATGCGGCCATCGGGCCCCACCACGAGGCCGGTCCGGGAGGTATCGGCCTGGTCGTAGATGCTGATATCGAGGACATCGCCCGGGCCGAGGGTGAATTTTTGCTGCCAGCCAGCCAATTTGGTGGGCGAGACACCCACTTGGTAGAGGCTGTTGGTTTGGAAGGGCACGGCATTGGTTTCCGCCGCCGCGGGCGAGCTGTCAGCTTTGAGCGGCACCGCGTTGGTGGCGGCCTCCGGGGCCGTTTGGGCCGCCAGCGGCCGGCCGGCGAGCAAACAGGCCAAGCCCAGCAATACCTGGGCGCCCAGTTTAAACAGGTTTTTCCAGCTGCCACCGGTGGCCCGGTTGAACACCGCCCCCGCCAAGTTGATGCGGGATTGTCGCAGCGTTTCCAGAAGGGCGCGACTTTCTGATTGTCCAGCCATATCTCTAGCACCTAGCCATATCACATGCGGCAGGCTCTCGGCAAGCAAAATGGCTTCGGGTTCCGCCGCGGGGGGCAATTCCACCAAAACCACGGTGCGGTCCAGGCCCTGCCAGCGGGTGAGGATTCCGCGCCATTGGTCCCGGCCTTCGGCGCTCCAAATCCAGCGGGGCAGTGGCAGGTGCAAGGTGGGTGTAACCGCCGCCGACAGGGCCGCTTTCTCCAGATCCCACGGGCCGGCCATGGGGGGCAGTTCCGGGGCGCCATCCACGGCTGGCGCGGCGGTGAACTGCGGCCCGGACTCCGGGGTGCCAACCGTGATGCCACAAGTTTGGAACCCTTGCTTTTGGGCAGCCTCCACCAGCAGCCGGATCCAGGTGGAGCGGCCCTCGTGGCGGCCCGCGGAGGTGAAGCCGCACAGGAGGGTCTGGCGGTGATCGGCGCCCAGGCGGCCGAGCAGGATCCGCACGGTGCTGAAGGCCCAGCGCTCGCGCTGCTCCTGGTTCATCCCCGCCAGGTCGCCCAGCCGGGCCAGCACCGGCAGGCCGGTGACACGGCGCAAATCCCTTTCCGTGCGGATGCGCCGGTCCAGCATTTCGCGCAGGGCCAGCACCAGGGCGGCCAGCCAGGCGGCCGCCAGGCCCGCCGCCGAAGCCCGGCCGAGCACGCCAAAGAATACGGGCAGGCGGCTGATCTTCTCCGGCGCCGCCGGGGAGAGCGGATGGAGCTGGCTCACGTTCGCCTCCAGGGCCAGGCGGGCTTCGCGCTGCCGGGCGGCCAGCAGCTCGCGCCGGGCGCGCAGTTCCTGCTGCCGGGCCTTCAGTTCGGCGTATCTACGCTGCTTGTCCGGCAGCCCGAGCAGCCGGGTGCGCAGCTGATCCTGGAGCGCCCGCGCCCCGGCCAGCTGTTTTTCCTGGGCGGTTTTTTGAGTGCGCAGGTCCACCACCTGGGAGTAAAGGGAGCTGAGCAGGGGATTCCCCCGGGCGGTGGCCTCCGGGCCGAGCCGGGTGCCCTCGCTGGCCAGTTGGGTTTCGAGGGCGGCCACGGCGGCCCGCAATTCCCTGACCCGCGGATGCTGTTCCGTGTAGCGCGTCAGAGCCTGGTTCAGGGCTTCCTTGGCGGCCACCAGCGCCGGGCTCTGGCGGGTGATCTCCTCCAGCAGGCTGCGGATGCGCAAATCGGCTGCTTCCACCTGTATCCGCAGATTCTCAGTCCGGGTTTCCAGCTCCACCCGCTGCTGAATCCAGGCGGTGGTTTCCTGGTCAAAATCGACCAATCCCTCCTCGTGCAGGAACCGGCTCAACTCGGATTCCACCCGGGCCAGGGGTTCCTCCAGCTTGGCCATGGCGGAATCGAGCAGCTCACAATACCGGGTTTTCCCCTGTTGCTGCCATTGGAGGCAGGCCTTTTCCAGCTGTCCCGCCCACTGGTTTAGGGTGGAGGCCGTATCGGCGCGGGAGCGGCCGTGGTAAACCAGGCGTAGAAAGCCCGGGCCGGGCACCAGCTCCACCTGGGAATGAACGCGGTTCCGGGCCTGCCACAGGCCGTTGGTGCCCCAGACCCGGTCCGACCGGGCCAGCTCCACCAGCATGGGCAGCGAGACCTGGCCGTAGCTGGAGGCGGATTCCCCGGCATTGGTCTGGCCGGCCTGGGGCGGGTGCTCGAACACCAGCTCCAGAGTGGCGGAATGCCGCACGGTGGCCAGCCCCCAGGTGAAGCCCAGCAGCGCGGCCCCGAGCGCCGCGCCCAGGATCCACTGCCATTGCAGCGCCCAGGCTTCCAGGATCCGCTCTGGATCGAATGGCCATTCCCGCGGGTGTTTCCGGTCTGCTTCGCTCATGCGGGCATGGTAGAACGAATTGCGAAAAAAGCCAGCAAATCGTCCGCCCCGGCGGGGGGAGCCGCCTTATTGGCGCCCGGCAGCGGGCCTGGGGGGGATCTGGCTCCAGGTCACCCGCCACAAGATCATGGCGGCGGCGATCCAAAAAAACAGCAATCCCGCCAGGCTGACGGCACCGGACCAGCTCCACCGCCAGGTTTGGAGGGTCCGCAGCAACAGCCAGCCCAAGCCCAGCCACGCGGGAAAAAACAGCAGCCAGGCCCCCAGCAGGACGATCCGCCGGGCCCGCCGGCGGTTTTTTGCATCGGCGGTTTTAGTGGCCCTGGCGGGCCCGGCCGCCGGCAGCGGGGCGCGCCGGAACTGCCCGCGGTGCGGAGGCGAGCCGCAACCGGCGCAATATTCCAGAGCCGCGCGGTTGCTCCGTCCGCAGGAGGGGCAGAGCCAGGCATCCAGCGTATCCAGCCGGGGAGGCAGGCTCCCGCTGGAATCCGGACCCGGTGCTGGATTGGCCCCCGCCACCCTCGCTCCTTAACCGGCTGCCGGACCGGACTGGGAGATTTTCTGGTGCAGTTCCCGGCGCGCCTCCACCCGCAGGCGGGCGTGGTTGAACCGGCGGATCTCGTCCGGCGTTTCCGGCCGCAGCCGATGGATCATGACCGGCTGTTTCTTTTCATCCAAGGCCACCAAAGTCAAATAGGCGGTGGTGGCCCGCACGGATTCGCTCCGGAACGGATTCTCCCGGGTGACCAGCACACCGACTTCCAGCGAAGTCCGCCCCACATAATTGACGCTGGCCCGCAAAACCACCTGGTCGCCGATCCGGATCGGCTGGAGGAAGGAAATACGGTCCGAGCTGGCGGTGACCACCTCCCGCTCGCAATGTTTCTGGGCCACCATGGCCGCGACCATGTCAATCCAGGACATGATGGTTCCGCCGAAGGCGAACCCGACATCGTTGGCATGCTGAGGCATGACGATGTAGCGAGACTCCACCTGGCTGTCCCGCGGGGTTTTGGTTTTCAAAGGCAAAGGCGCCGCTTCGTTCATGGTGCCCATAATACCCGGCCGGGGATTGATTTCAATGCGGGAAGGCGGTCCGTTGGCCGGGCGGGGCATCCCCCCGCCAGGCTCAGGCCTCCAGCAAAAAGCCGGGCGCCCCCCGGGCTTTTATAAACCAGACTGCAGCAGCGCCCGGCGCACGGACATTTCCGGGTAATGGGCAGCCAGGCTGCGCATTTGGGCGGTGGTTTGCGGGGTGGCGAGATGCCCCAGCGCCAGGGCGGCGGCGTGCCGTGTATCGGGGGCGTTTTCCAGGTTGGCGACCACCTCGAGCAGCAGCGGCGTGGCGCGCGGGTCGCCGATGCGACCGAGCGCCCAAGCCACGGCGGCGCGCCAGCAGGGGGTGAGATCGTTGTGTATGAACAGGACGCCCGGACCGAGCGGATCGGGCCGGCCGGGGGCTCCTTCCGGAGCGGTCTGGAGCGCGGCCAGCAAGGCGTCCACGGAAGCTTTATCCCCCAGGTTGCCGAGGGACCGCGCCAGGAAGAAGCAGACCCAGTGGCGGATGGGCAGCTTGGTCACCACCGGGATGCCCGTGTCGAACACGCGTGGGATGTCCACCGGGGCGGACTGGTAACGCGCCAGGGCGGCCCGGATGCGGGGTTCATACCGGGGATTCCGGCAGGTGAGGGAGAGGATGTGGGCGGCCCGGTTTTCGGGGTCGGGCTTGCCACCCCAGGCCTGGTGGGTTTTGCCGATGGCCAGGGCAATCTCGGAGACTTTCACGGCCTTGGGGTCGCCCAAAATGGCCAGGCAGGTTTCGACCACGGGGGCTTCCGACCCGCTTTGGCGGATGGCGGCGCCGATGAGGGTTTCGCAATCGTCGTTAGCCAGCTGCAGGGAGCGGTCGGTATCGGTCGGCACGGAGCGGATGAGGTGGGGTACGATTTCGGTGGTCCGGGTGGAGCCCAGGCGGAGGAGGGCCTCGGTGATGAAGTAGTGGACCGGGGAGGCATGGCAGGCGATCAAGGCGTCGTGGTCGCCATACCAGCGGGTATATTCCAGGTAATCGGGCAGGCGTTTGAAACTCTGGATCAAGGCGGTTTCCACCTCCGGGCCGCCGATCCAGCCCAGCGCCTCCACACAGGCCTCGGCCAAAAAGAGGTTGGCCGTGGCGGGATCCCGGTGCCGGGCCAGGGTTCCGGCCAGCAGCGGGACGGCGGCGGTGTCACCGAGGTAGCCCAAGGCGCGGGTGGCAGCCTGCAAGGTGCGGGGATTGGCGGGGGAGGCGGCATTGAACAAGGCGCCGTCGCCCTGGTGGTTTTGGCGCCAGACCGGGTAGGGGTTGTTTTCGCTTTCGCGGGTCACATAGCCGCGCAGGGCCTGGCGGGCGGTGTCTCCGCCAATGTGGCCCAAGGCCACCGCCGCGCGGCGGGCGGCCACCGGATCGGCACCTTGCAGCCGGGCGGCGAGGTCCGTTTCAATGCGTGCCCAGGAATTGGACTGGAGCCAGGCACGCCAGCTTTGGACGGCCTGGCGGCGGGTTTCGAGCGGGGCGAAGGGATCGAAGGGCTCGGTATGGCCGGCCAGATTTTCCAAGGCCACAGCCGCGGCCTGGGAGGCCAGCGGATCCGGATCCGCCAGGGCGTCCACCAGCTGCGGGACCGATTCCCGGGTGCCACAGGTGGCCAGGGCCAGGGCGGCGGCCACCCGCAGCTCCCGGTCCCCTTTCCCGACACAGGCGGTTAGGGCGGACGCGGCGCCCGGCCAGCGGAAGATGGAGAGCCGCTGGGCCGCGGAAAGCTTGAGGCCTTCATCCGTGCCGCGCAGCTGGTCCAGGAGGAGGGCTTCATCGGCCCGGCCCGCGAGCCCGGAGACCCGGTTGAGCCCGGCCACCTCGCGATAGCGGTCAAACTGCAGCTCCATCATGCCGGTGACGGCGGCGTTGTTCCCCCGGAACCGGTGGGGCTGGCCCTGGCCGAGGAGCTTCAAGGGAGGGATCCGGGTGGCCAGGACGGGAGCGCCGGTGGCATGGGGCGAGGCCTGGCGGCCGTGGTGGCAGCCCACGCAGCCCCGTTTTTCGCCGGCCCGCACGAAGATCCAGGACATCTCGTTCAGCTCGGAGCGCCCCTCGGCATCGACGGCCTGGAAGGCGATGGCGGTGTCCGCCGGCACTTCGACGGAGAAAGATCCGTCCGGCGCCAGGGGCACGGTGCCCAGCTCAATTACCTCGCTGCCGGCATGGACAATGTAGGAATGAGAGGAGCGCAGGGTCAGGCCTTTGCCGGCCAGCACGCGCATGGCCCGCACGTGGGGCCAGCCGGCGGTGGTGTTCCGGGTCAGGCGGGCGTTCTGGCAATAGAGGATGCCGGTGCCGCCGGGCGCCGCTTGCGGCTCCACCTTGGCCACCAGGGTGGGCGGCTTGTGGCGCGCCCCGAGGAAAACGGGCGAATGCAGGGGCTGGCCGGGATCCTCGTAGAGCAGAACCACTTCGTCCTGCGGGTTTTGAGGATCCATGATGCCAATCCGCTCGAAGCTGTATTCCGGGCGGTTGGTGCGCTTGGCGCGGGTGGTTTTCTTGCCGGGGATCGTGCCCGGCAGGAGGGTGCACAAAAGCCGTCCGTCCGGCAGGGCGGCGACATCGCCGACCTCCACGCCCAGGTGCCGGATGCCTTCGCCGGCGGCCCCGGGGCGGGCCACGGCGATGCTGGATCCGGTGACGAAGGCCACGCGGCCATCCGGCATGGGCGCCGGGCTGCCGCAATTATAAGCCCGCAGCCGGCCGCCATAATCCGGACCCAGGTCCAGGCCGAATTCCGTGTAGCCCGTGGTGCCATCGGGATGCACCGCATGCAGCAGGGTTTCCACCTTGCCGCGGTCGAAAAAGTTGTCCGACCGGATGAACAGGATCCGGCCGTCGGCCATGACCTCCGGCTCGTTGTCGAAGATGAAGGTGTGGGTCAGCTGCACGATTTCCCCGCCGGCCGCCGGCATGAGGAACAGGGCGCGCGAAGGAGGATTATGGTATTCCTCGAAGGTCCCCGCCCGGGTGGAGGTGAACACGAGGCGCCCATCCGGCAATTCGGCGGGATCGATATCGTGGAAGGGGCCATCGGTCAGCCGCTCGGGAGATCCACCGGCGGCGGGCACGCGGTAAAGGTGGAAAAACGGCTCCGTATCCCGGGCCATGGAAACGTAAATCCAGCGTCCGTCATAGGATACGCTGGGGGAGCCGATGCCGCCCCGGCCCGCATCGAGGAGCAATTCCGGCCGGGCGCCGGGGCGGGCGGGCCGGAGGGCGAACAGTTTGCGGCCCACTTTGATCGGGGCCGGCAGATCATGCTCCGGGTAGGCCCGGGAGTGGCGGGGATTGAAGGTGGTCACGCTGAGGCTGTCATAGCTGCCGCCGCTTTGGTTGGAAGGCCGGTAAAGGCTGCAGTCGTCGCTCAGGAAGACAATCCCCTCCGGCCAGGCGTAGTTTGCGGGCGGGTCCACGTACATCACGGGACGGCCGACCGGCGCACCGCCCGCTTTGGCGGCGGCGCGCAGGTAATCCAGCGTTTTCCTGGCCCGCACGCGGGCCTCGGTGAGCACCGGGCTGGCCGGTTCAGCGGCCTGGGGCACCTGCAACCGGCCCCAGGGCGGTATGCCATGATTGCCCACGACGTGGGCGGCCGACCAGCGTTCATCGCTGAACTCCGGTTTTTGCCAATCGGCCGTTTCGTTGTCGGTGCATTTCCAAGTGGCGTCCGTCACGAGCGGCAATTCCGTGCCGTCCGCCAGCCGGACCACCATTTTCAGGATCAATCCGGCCGGGCCGGCCGCGGTATTGGCGGCTTCCACCGCCACCACGTTGCGCCCGGGCACCAGCAGCCCCTTCACATCGAAGCGTTTCGGGCTGTTCCACAAGCCGGGGTCCGTATGCCCTTCCCCGGCGATTTTCCCATTGATGTTGAGCCAGAATAAATTGTCGGCAGTGATGGCCAGCTCGGCCGATTGGACGAGCGCCGCCGGCGGTAACACCAGGGAGCCACGGAAATAATTGGCGTCGGCGGGAAACGACTGCGAGATGGGCATGGGTTCCTGGGAATACCAGATCCATTGCGCACCGTCCAAAAAGGTGGCGGCGGGGGAAGCCGCCTCGGCAAAGCCGGCCGTGAGCAGGCCAGCCAGCGTCATAACTGAGGTGAACAGTTTTCTCATTTGTACAATTAACGCATCAGAATGCCAGAAAAGCTGTGCGGAAGCCACCATTGTTTTTGCCCTTTTCCGCGTCTGGGCGAATCACGTGTGACGGCTGGAATTTCGGGCGCCCGGCTGACCCGGCAGGAGAGCATCCGGACGGTGCTGGAGGCGCTGGTTTCGCGGGCTGCAGGCAGGCGGGCCCGGGCGGGGAAGATCCTCCGCCCCCAGCGGCGCAGGCGCGCCTGGGTGGCCGGCCTTCCCCCACCCATGGGTGGCGGGCTAAAAATGGTTGGTCATTATCAGTTAAAGAACCCAATTCCCCAGTGAGGCTGGGGATCCACTGGCGTTGGAGGGCTCCCAAGCCTGGAAATGGCCGGGCTCCCTGTTTTACCAGGGGGCCGGCGCGGGAAATTGGGGGTCGGTTCCATCACGGAGAGTTGGAAGCTGGGGCCACAAAATCCTTCCCGGACCCCGGCAACTCCCCCGCCAGCGGATTTTGCGCCAGGCTGCCTCCAGCCAGCTGGATTAATCGGGGCTGCCAGGGCCAGCTGGTGGGCCGCGATGGATTTTCTCCCCAACCGCCAGGACAGATTCAGCGGGAGGAAGGGACCGCCTTACACCCTTTGGTCTCCACCCGGCGCCGCCTTATTCCCCTTCGGTTTTCTTTTTCTTAGGCTGCTCGACAGTCAGAACGATCTGGGTTTTGTCCTTGGAAACCATGGCCATGACGGTGGTGGTCCGGTCCTCTTTCTTGAAGGAAACCATGCTATGTTGGGCGGTGTTGACCGACGCTGCCTCTTGCCAGCCCTCGGCGGTCATCCTGGTTTTATAGGCACCGATGATTTTGTCCGGCTGGTCGGTGGTTTGCAGCGAGAGATTGCAGCCTTCCGGCATCGTTATGGCGGACACCACCTTGGCGCCGTCATACACGAGCACATCTTTGGGGAAGGTGTCAGGAACGGCGACCGAGGATCCACCCGCCACGGTCATCGAACCATCCTTGGTCTGGATGGTCATTTTGTCATCGGTGATTTTGACCTCGCTCGGGACGCCATCCTTTGCCAGGTTGTGTTCGATGATCTTCTCCGTGACTTTTTCGGAAGCTTGTTTTCCGCAACCACTCAGGATCGCACAAGCCGCCACCATTCCCACGAGCAAATTTTTCGTCATATCGGTATTCATTTCGGTTCCGGTTGAGAACCGTTATTATAATGGCACAAGCTGCCGTTCCCGTCCAAGCCATAATCCGGACCAAGGGTGAAGCGGCTCAGCCGGGCTGGCCGGTGATTTCGATGCCGATATCGAGCCGGCCGGCCAGCAGCAGCAGCTTGGGCGGCAGAACGAGGTGGAGCGGCCCGGCCTGGTTCAGATGCAGGATCAAGCGCAGCTCCTCCGCACCGCACCGTACCGCCCGGTTCAACTCCGGTTCTTGAATCGCCAGAAAACGGGTGGCCTCCTTGAGGTGGAGGGCGAGCGGCTCGCCAGCCCGGCCGTGGATGGCCACCACAAAACCGGCGTCGGGTCGGGGCGCGGTTTCGGACGGAACCCATTCGCCCCTGGCCCAAACCAAACGGGGTTTGAGGTTGCTGGTTTTCAGGAATTCCCCCGCAGCAAAACTGAATCCGCTGATTTTGATTTCACACACGCCGGCAAGCATCGCCAGCGAGAATGACAGCCCAGGCCGCCAAACTCAAGCTTTCTGGACCTTCCAACGCATGGTGAAGCCGTGCTGGATGGCTTTTGGGGCACGGTATTCGCCATTCGCCCCTGGCCGACCGGATCGAGCCATGCGCGCGGCTCGACTTGCTCAAGTATCGGCGGCGCAATCATTTCCATTTTATAATCAGGAACAAAGCCGAGGAGCCTGGAGCCGCCAGGCCACCAGATCCGCCGGCTTTTGCGCCTGGTTTTCGATGGGCACCCGGAAATAGGATGGTTTCCCATGGAACTGGCCATTGGCCACCAGATCCACCGCGTGCCGCTCATCCTGCTGCGGCAGGTCGAGGATCTCCTGGGCGAGGAATTGCACCGGCTTTTAATCGAGGTATTGGGTGGCATTGGGCGGCCGCAGGCAGGAAAACATGGACAAAATCGCCAAAGAACAGCCGCAACAGCTCCATGAACAACTGGCCATGGTGGACTGGCTCGCCGGGTAACCTGGAGGGGAGTATGGGATTTAGTGGCCAGGATCCAGTGGCCGGAGTGAAAGACCGGTCAGGGCAGCGGTTTCCAATCCGGATGCTGGTAGTGGTTATAAACCCAGCGGAAATCGCGGTTGTTGGGGAGATTGCCTCCCTGCCAATAAAAAGCCGACTGGCCGGCGGCGAAGCCCCGGGCCGCCTCGAGGGTGGATTTTTCGAGCCAGCGATGGGATTCGACGTGGCCATCGGCAAATCCAAAGGTGGTGAGATCGCCATGGAAAACGGCAAAACCATCCACCCAATCGGGTGGATCGACATTGAGGAACCAGGTGCCTCCGTTGCAGCCGCCGCGCGGATCCGATTCTTCGATGAAAACAAAGGCATTGGCCGCGGACTTGAGGGCGCCCAGCCTGGTGAAAGACCGGCCTCCGCCCGTGGCCCACTGGGCGCTGCCATTCATGGGTTGGGGTTTGGAATAACTGTCCCAGGCCCAGCCTTTCCCCGGGGCGAGGTTTTTCGTCCGCAAATCCCCGGGGCAATGATAGGCGCCGACCGCCATGCAATACTTGTAGAGCGGCGAGGCTTTCAGCCCGGCGGTGACCCGCCGGAGGGCTTCCTCCCGGGTGAGGTTGAGGGGGATATCCGGACCGGGCAAGGCCCCCAGCCAAAAACCTCCGGCGTAGAGGAAAAGATCGCCCAGGGCACCGCGGTAGTCGGTGGGCAAAATGGTGTCGGAGTTGTCATCGGCATACATCTGCATGGCGATCAGCAATTGCCGCTGGTTGGACCGGCAGGAGGCGCAGGTGCTTTTCAATTTGGCCCTGGCCAAGGCGGGGAGCAACAAGGAAGCCAGGATGGCGACGATCGCGATCACCACCAGGAGCTCGATCAAGGTGAAGCCCGCGGGCGGCCTCCGCCCATTCATCATGGACCGGTCATCGGCCATGGCCTGGAGAGCAGGATCTCCGGCCTCCAGATCGCCAGCCAATCCTTGAAAATAGTGTGTTCAACCTCCCCATCCATACTCCCGCTCCAGGAGGGTGGCGAGCTTTTAAAGCGGCAGCGCTGAAAGCCGGTTTCCCAGCTGATTTCCAGGCTTGCCGGGGGAGCCATGGGGAGCCAAGCTGGGGCCGACCCTGGAAACTGATTATGAAAACCGAACGCAGCAGAAAAGGACTGACGCTGGCCTTACTCGGGTACTGCCTGGCGCTGGTTGCACCGCGCGGCGGCGAAGCGCCAACGGCGGCGGCACCCGCCCCGGCCGGCAAAGTGCGGGTGCTCGTGGCCTATTACTCGCGCACCGGCAACACGGAGCAGATGGCCCGGGGGGTGGTGACAGGGGTGGAGAGGGTACCCGGGGTGGCTGCCAGCCTAAAAAAAGTGGAGGAGGTTTCCCAAGCCGACCTGGAAGCCGCCGATGGAATCATCCTGGGCAGCCCGACCTATTTCGGCAGCCTGCCGGGCAACCTGAAAGTGGTGCTCGACGATTGGTCCTGGAAGCTGAAGGTGGACTTCACCGACAAGGTGGGGGGCGCCTTTGCCACCGGCGGCGGGCAGGTGGGCGGCAAGGAATTCGTGGTGGTTTCGCTGATGATGTTCATGCTCAACAACCGGATGGTGGTGGCCGGCCCGCTGTATCGGAACGAGAAGACCGGCAGCGTCTGGGGCGAGGCCGGGGCGGCAGCCATGACCGGCCCGCTCGATCCCGGGGTGAGCGCGCAGGAATTGGAGAGCGCCCACCGGCTCGGCCAGCGGGTGGCCCAGCTGGCGAAAAAGCTGAAGGGGGCGGGCGATGCGGATCGCGCCAGGGGTCAAAAACAGGCCACGGTGGTTGCGGGAAGGCCGTTGCCCGCAGGTTCCGAGGGGCGCGTGGAAGGTCAATGAAGGATTGATGACAGGGCATGAAAAGCGGGCTGGATGGCCACTCTTCAACCCGTGGCTGGGGAATCATTGAACCAGGCGGCGGGAGGCCGTGGTCTTTGGAAAACCGAATAAATTGGAGCATGGAGCAACGTGAATAACCAACTCGCACGGCGGAAATTCCTGGGCCGCATGGCGGCGGCGGGAATGGGCCTCGGCTTTCCCACCCTCATACCCAACGTGGTGTTGGGCGGCGCTGGGAAGATCCCTCCCGGCAGCCGGATCACGATGGGCGCCATCGGCATCGGGGGGATGGGCAGCCACGACCTGGCATCGTTCCTGGCGCAACCCGAGGTGCGGGTGGTGGCGGTGTGCGATGTGAAGGCTGGCGCACGGCGCGCGGCGGCCGGGATGGTGAACCGCCAATACCAAGGCCAGGACTGCGCGGTTTATCGGGATTGGCGCGAGCTCATGGCGCGCCCCGATCTGGACGCCATCTATTGTGCCACCCCCGATCACTGGCATGCGCTCATCTCCATCGCCGCCGCGCAATGCGGGAAGGACATCTATTGCCAGAAACCGATGAGCGTCACGATCGCCGAGGGCCGCGAGATCGCCGACGCGGTGCGGCGGTCGGGTATCGTTTACCAGAGCGGCACCCAGCGCCGCAGCCAGCTCAACTACCGGTTTTGCACCGACACCGCCCGTGCGGGCCGGATCGGGAAATTGCTGCGCGTGGAGTGCCGGATGGGCGGCTCGCCCGGTCCGGTTTCACCGGCCATCACCCCGCCGCCGGCGGAGATCGACTATGAACTGTGGCTGGGGCCGTCCCCCGCCCAGCCCTACTCGGATATCCGGGTGAGCGGCGCGTTCCGCTTCATCACCGACTATGCCGGCGGCAGCATGACGGACATGGGGGCGCATTACAACGACATCGTGCAAATGCTCCGCCCAAGCCACCTGGATGCGCCGGTATCCTACGAGGTTCGGAAGGTGAGATTCCATGAGCAGGGCCTCTTTGACACGGCCTGGGGTTACGAGCTGGTGGCCACCTACGAGGACGGCCTGCAAATCCACATGGCCGAGGGAGATAAAGGCATGCGGTGGGTGGGCACCGAGGGCTGGGTGGACCTGGCGGACGAGGGCCAGGTGACGGCGCATCCGGCCTCCCTTCTGGAGGATAAAAAACTCAGCACCCACTGGAGCGTGGTGGCGCCGCATCACCGCAATTGGCTCGATTGCGTGAAGACGCGCGCCCGGCCCGTGTCGGATGCCGAGGTGGCACACCGCTCCACCACCCTTTCCCACGCCGCCAACATCGCCTTGCGGCTGGGCCGGAACCTACGGTGGGACCGCCACGCGGAACGTTTTGTGAAGGATGACGCCGCCAATTGCATGCTGGCCCGTGCGATGCGCGCGCCGTGGACGCTTTGAGATCAACCAGCCAACCGAGCCTGCACATGACCGCCCATCGCCCCCCTTTATCGTCCATCATCGCCGCCGCGCTCCTGGGAGCCACGGCCATCGCCCCGGCATTGCCCGGGGCGGAGGACCTGGCAGCGGGGGTGGACCAAGCCCTGCGCCCGGCAGCGCACGCCGGCGCGGTATTCGACGCCGCGCCCTGGTTCCGCCTCCAGGCCCTCGTGCGCCAGGCCGGCGCCGCCGGCCAGGTGCGCGAACTCGAGCGGCAGCTGGCCGCCGCACTGGAATCCGAGGCACCCCTGGGCGTCAAACAGGATATCTGCCGGGTCCTGTGGAGCATCGGCACCGCCCAATCCGCCCCCGCGCTAAAGCAGCTGCTGGGGCGGCCGGACACAGTGGATATGGCCTGTTATGCCATCGCTGAAAATACCGATCCAGAGCTGGGCCGGGCGGTCCGGGAGGTCCTGCCGGGCAGCACTGGCAAAGTGGCGATCAGCCTGTTGAACCTCCTGGGCCAGCGCCGGGACACCAACGCCGTGGAGCTGGTCCTACCCTTCCTGCGGTGCGAACAGCGGGAGGTGGCCGCCGCCGCGGCCGTTGCCTTGGGCAAGATCGGGGGGCGTCCGGCGGTGGCGGCTTTGGAGGCCTTCCGTCAGGCCGCTCCGCCAGACTGGCGCCCATGGGCGGAGGCGGCCTGGCTGCGGGCGGTGGAATCCCTGGAGCCGGGCGCCGCGGTTCCCACCTGGCAGGAATTGACCGCCGCCCGGGGCCAATCCGCAACGGTGCGCCGGGCCGCCTTTTTACGGCTCGGCGAAACGGCGCCAGAGGCGGCCTGGCCCTGGGTGCTGGCGGCGCTGCGGGACCAGGAGCCAGACCTCAAGCCGGCGCTGGGCCAGGTGCTGCGGGGGCTGCGCAGCTCCCCGCTGCCGGGCCAGCTGGCGGGAAGCCTGCGGGAATTCCCACCCGCGAGCCAGGTCCTCGCGGTCGAAGCGCTGGGGCCTGGGCTGCCACTGGCAACCCTGGTGGATTTGGCGCGGCAGCCAGCCGTGCGCCGTGCGGCCTTGCGGATGCTCGGGAGCCGGGAGGAACCGGCGGCGGCGGCCGCCCTGCTCGCCGAGGCCTGGTCGCCCGGGCCAACGGACGATCGCCGGGAAATCTTTCAATGGCTCACCGGGATGACCGGCCACGCGGCCACCGAAGTGATCCTGGAAGCCCTGCCCACCGCGCCGGCCGCCGGGCTGCCTGATCTGGTGAAAATCCTGGTTGCCCGCGGCGCCAAACCCCCGCTGGAACCGATCCTGGAACGGGCCCGCCGCGGGGAAAACGAGGGGCGCATCCAGGCTGTCCGCGCGCTGCGGTTGGCCGCCACGCCCGGTGACCATGCCGCCTTATTTGAGCTGCTGGAGGCCGCCGAGGATCCCGGCCTCCACGAAGCGGTGGAGGAAACCCTGGCCGGAGTCCTGGGCCGCGCGCTGGATGCCGGTCCCCCGGCCGACTGGCTGAGGGAGCGCCTGGCGGCCGCCCGGCGGCCGCAGGACCGGGCGGCGTGGCTGCGGCTGCTGGCGGCCAATGGCACCGCCAGCGCCTTGCAGAGCGTGGTCGGCCAGGCCCGCCAGGGAACTGCCGGAGACCGCGGGGCGGCGATCCGCGCCCTGGCGCAATGGCCCAACGAGGCCGGTCTCACCCCCTTGCTGGAGCTGGCCCGGGAGCCACTCGAGGAGGCGCAGCGAGCCCTGGTGCTGCGCGCCTCGGTGCGGCTGCTCCAGGAATCGCAACTGCCCGCCGCCGGCAAAGTGGAGGTCCTCCAAAAACTCCGGCCCGTGGCGGACGATCCCGCCAGCGGCAAATTGTGGTTGAGCGCGGCGGCCAAAATTCACGACCTCAAAGCCTTGGAGTTCATTCTCCCCGAACTGAACCGCCCCGCCGTCCAGGCGGAGGCGGTCTTGGCGGCCGTCGAAGTGGCGGCCCACCTGGGCCCCGGCCACGATGGAGCGGTCAATGCCGCCTTAAACCAAGTGGGGTCCGCCACGCGGGATCCGGTCCTGGCCACCCGGGCCAGGGCGTTGACCCGGCCCGCTGAGCTGCCGCTGCCAGAGGTCTGGCTGGACAGTTTGGAACCGCTCCAAGCCAGGTCCGGAAATGAGGGCGGGCAGGGGCGTCCGCGCCTCAATCTCAACTGCATTGGCCAGCCGCTCCGGCTCCAGGGGATCACCTATCAGCGGGGCGTTGGCGAACATGCCCCGGCGGAATTGACGTACAGTCTCCAACCGGCCTGGCGCCGGTTCGTGGCGGTGGTGGGATTGGACGACCAGGTGGCCCGGTTCCAGGACCAGCGCGGCAGCCTCGTGGTCAAGGTGTTTGCCGACACCAGCCTGCTGGTCCAAACGCCCCTGCTGCGCGGGGGCGGCGCCTCGGCCAAGATCGACACGGCGCTCCCGGCCGGCGCCAAAACTTTGCGGCTCGTCGTGGAGGATGCCGGCGATGGGGTGGACTTTGACGATGCCGACTTCGTCCAGGCAGGTTTTTTGGCGGCCGCGCCCGCCGGCGAACCAGCCCGGCCATGATTAAGCGGGGCGTTCAGAGCGACTGTTCAAAGCGACGGGACGGTTGGGGCCAGATATTCTGAAAGCCCGGGGAGCCGACGGCCGGCGAGCCGGGATATTTGCGCGAAAGAACACATTCGGCATTGAAGCGGCAGGGCGTTGTTTGCTATAAGCACGGCATGCTTAATACGAACCAGTCCCCCGCCAGCCCGGGCGCTTTCAGTTCCCTCTCGCGGGGCCAGTGGATGGTGTTGCTGGCCTCCGTCCTGGGCTGGTTGTTCGACGGGTTTGAAATCGGCCTGTTCCCCATGATCGCCCGGCCGGCGCTCAAAAACGTGCTCCTGGGCGCGGGGGATAAAGAGATCGGCCCGTGGATGGGCACCATCACCGCGTGCTTCCTGATCGGGGCGGCCCTGGGGGGCGTGGTGTTTGGCTGGCTGGGGGATCGGATCGGGCGGGTGCGTGCGATGGCCCTGAGCATCCTCACCTACTCCCTGGTGACCGGCCTGGGCTACCTGGCCCAGCGCCCGGAGCACCTGGCCGCGGTGCGGTTCACCTCCGCCCTCGGCATGGGGGGCCAATGGGCTTTGGGGGTGGCGCTGGTGATGGAATGCTGGCCGGACCGCTGGCGGCCGCTGCTGGCCGGCTTCATGGGTGCGGCGGCCAACGTGGGCTTCCTGCTCACGGGCGCGGTGGCCCGCCTGCACCAGGTCACCCCCGAGTCATGGCGCTGGATGATGCTGGTGGGGGCGCTGCCTGCGCTGCTGGTTTTTTTCATCATGCTCCTGGTCCCCGAGTCGGAACGCTGGCGGAAATCGGTGAAAACCGGCCCGAGCCAGCCCCTGCGGGAGGTCTTCAGGCCCGGCCTGAGGAAGAACACCCTGCTGGCCATTTGTTTCGCTTCCGTGGCGCTCATTGGCACCTGGGGCTCGGTGCAATGGCTCCCCTTGTGGACCAACCAGATGGTGACGGATCACGGCCTGCAGGCCCTCCAGGCCCGGAATCCGGAATGGTACCCGGCGGGGAATCTAGGGGCGGCCGTGCCGGAGACGGTGGCGGCCCAGCGGACGGCGGCCGAGACGCAAGTCAAACAGGCGGCGGGCAAAGCCTCCGCCAACATGCAGATGATCCAAGCATTGGGGGCCATTGTGGGAGCCTTGATCGCCCCCCTGATCGGCGCCCGGATCGGAAGGCGCCCCGCGTATTTTCTGCTCTGCGTATCGTCGCTGACGGTCTGCGCGGTCATCTTCCGCGCCTTCGACGCCTACACCGGCCCCTTCCTGGCCTGTTGTTTCCTGGCCAGCTTCACCACGGCCTCGTTCTATGGGTGGTTCCCGCTCTATTTCCCGGAGTTGTTCCCCACGCGGGTGCGGGCCACGGGCCAGGGGCTGTGCTACAATTTTGGGCGGATTTTCGCCGCGGTGGGGGCGCTGCTGCAGGGGCAGCTGGTGGCCGCCTTTGGCGGGAGTTACGCCCAGGCCGGGGCCATCGTGACGCTGATCTACACGGCAGGCATGGTCCTGATCTGGTTTGCCCCGGAAACCAAGGGCCGGCCGTTGCCGGAATAATCCGCCAGGTCCCGGAACTCAAACAACCGGCTGGCAAACGAAAGGATGGAAACATGACCCGGATCAAGCTGAATGGGCTGGCGGTGCTGGCGCCGCTGGCCGTCTGCCTGGCAGGCGCGCAGCCGAAAGCGGCGCAAGACGACGCCAACACCCTCGACCCGGCCTACCGCCACGCCTCCGGGCAGGCTTACGAAAACTGGCGGGATCTCAAATACGGCTTGCGCATCCACTGGGGTGTTTACTCCCGGCTCGGGGTCGAAGCCTCCTGGCCGTTCAAGACGATGTCGAACGCGCAACGCGCGGAGTATAACCAGAGCTACCGCACCTTCAATCCCACCGATTTCGACGCCGAGAAGTGGATGCAGCTGTTCGAGCGCTGTGGCTTCAAGTGCTTTGCTTTCACCACCAAGCACCATGATGGCTTCAGCCTCTTTGACACCCACACGCGCGTTCGGCAGCGGATCGACTGGACCGCCCCCGGCGGCCCCCGGGTGGAGGATTGCGATCTGGCCTACAGCGTCATGGAGACCCCCTTCAAGCGCGACATCGTGAAGGAGCTCTGCGAGGCCGCGCATCGCCACCAGATCGTGATCGACCTCTACTTTTCCCACATTGATTGGTACGACGCGGATTTCCGCATGGATCCGATCCATCCCTTTTACGACCGGCAGTTCACCTCCCGCAGCCATGCGCCGGAGGCGTATGACCGCATGGCCCGGCGCCACCGGGAGCAAATCCGGGAAATCCTCTCCAACTATGGCCGGATCGACATGGTGTGCCTCGACATCGAGCTGCCCGGCTTTTGCTGGCCACAGGTCAAAGAGACGGTCCTGATGGCCCGGCAGCTGCAGCCCGAGGTGCTGATGCGCGAGCGCGGCATCGGCGCCTATGGCGACTATACGACACCCGAAAACTGGGTGCCCACCTCCGCAGGGATGACCGATAAACGCGTGGATCGCCCCTGGATGGTCATCCACACCTTGTCGGGCCAGTTTGCCTACGACCCGAAGGGGTCCGCCTACAAGTCCGGCGCCTGGATCCTCACCAACCTGATTGATATCTGCGCCAAGGGCGGCAATTTCATGCCCAGCATCGGCCCGGACGAAAAGGGCAATTTCCACCCCCAGGCCATCGCGCATCTCCTGTATGTCGGGGATTGGCTGAAGGTAAACGGGGAGGCCATTTATAAAACGCGTCCCTGGGCCCGATATAAAGAAGGCGATCATATCCGCTTCACCCGGGCGCAGGATGGCCGGTGCGTCTATGCCATCGCCCTCCAGTGGCCAGGCAAGCAGCTTGTGCTGGCCTCGCTCCAAGTGCCGGAAGGAGCCCGAATCACCCTGCTCGGTTCCGCCAGCCTGTTGCGGTGGACCCAGAACCGGGACACCGGCTTGACGATCGAAATTCCCCAAGCGCTACAGGCGGCGGAGAATCGCCCCTGCCAACAGGCCTGGGTGTTTCGTATTGAAGGGGCTCAACCCCGTTGATGGCGGCCGGGAGCCGCGGCCCCGGGCGCAAGCCCGGCGAAGCCATGTAAAAACTGAAAGGATCGATCCATGAAACGAACAGCAACCCTGGTCTGGCTGGCGGCTCTGGTGGCACTGGCGGCCTGGCGGCCTGGCGGTTTGGCGGCGGCAGAGCCGGTGGCAAACCACAAGGTTTTCCTGAGCGAGGATTTCTCGGGGAGCGCGGCAGGCGCAGCGCCGACGGGCTGGACCGTGACCGCACCCAACCCGGCGCTGGCCCCCACCTTCAAGGTGGTGGATTTCCCGGGCGGCAAGGGCGGCAAAGCGCTCCAGGCTACGGGCAACGGCCGGAAGGAAGGTTTCGGATTCATCGAGCATCCGGTGCAGCTCACGGGCAAGAACTATCGCTTCCAGGTGCGGTTCAAGGTGGAAGGGATCGAGGATGTCAACCGCAACCTCACCCACGGGGTCTACGGAACGTTTAACGACGGGATCTTCCGCTATCGCCGCGCGGCGGACGGCTGGATCATCGGGGAGAACCGGTTCCGGGGCCAGGAAGGCGCCTGCAAAGTCCGCCTCACGTTCCGCTTCGCGGCCAGCGGAAAGGTGTGGTGGGACCAGGTTCTCCTGGAGGAATGCCCGCCCCTGCCGGAGCGGCCGGTCAAAATCGCCGTCAGTTGCGGGGGGCACAAGGCGGATTTCTGGCCGCACTGGCTCGATGTGGCCGGCCAGAAGAAAGTGAACATCGCGTTGCTGACCGAAGGCTTTAACGGCAAGGGAGTCGATCAGCCGGAACCGATCGACGGCCCGGCCGGACAGCTGATGTCAGGCAAGGCGAAGCAATGGGGGATGCATGTCGCGGGCACGTTCTATGAGCGGCGGGACGGAGTCGTTTATAATTCGTGCCCGCTCTACGATCCGGCAGGCAGGCTCGTAGGCATCTACGAGAAGGTGGAGCTTTACGACCCGGAGCTGGACCAGGGATGTTCGCCCGGGAGCGAGATGAAAGTGTTCCCGACCGCGTTCGGCAAGGTCGGCATCATGACCTGCTACGATAGCTGGCACGCCGAGACGGCCCGCCTCCTGGCTTACAAAGGCGCCGAGCTGATCCTATTCCCGAGCGCCGGATATTATGTGAGCCTCATGCCGGCGCGGGCCGCCGACAACGGTGTCTGGATCGCCGCCGCCAGCGCCAGCAGCCCTTCGGGCATATGGGATTCCGGGGGTGCGCAGGCAGGCGTTGAAAAGGCCGACCCAACCCGCTATTGCGACACCTCGATCCTCGGCTATGAAAAAGATGAAGCCAATGCCATGATCACCGCGACGGTGGATCTCAGCCGCCAACTCAGCCCGCACAACTGGGGCGGCCCCATGGCCTCCGCCCCCGGCGGGCGGCGCGTGCGCCAGACGGTGCTGACGCACCTGGAGGACGAAATCGCGCGCGAAGCGAGGCGCTGGTGGATCGAGCCGGAGCCTTAGCCTGTGCCTACGCCACACCGAACCACCATCGGGTCCGCGTGCCGGCGCGCGCTGCGGCTGCTGTTTTTGCTCGGCCTTGGCCCCGAGTTGGCAGCCCGGGAAGGGAGCGCCCCGGATGGCTCGCCGACGGTGCTCCAATACCTCGGAGAGCGGGCCAGCCGCCTGGCGGCCCAAGCCGTGCCCGCCCGGCCGCCGGATTTGCCCACCTGGGAAGCACGCCGGCCGCAGGTGCGCGAACACTTGCGCCAGGTCCTGGGCCTGCCCGCGGTGCGGGAACCGATGCGCGCCCGTGTGCTCAGCTCCACCCAGGAGGGCGAGGTCCTGGTTGAGGAGGTGATGTACCTCTGGGCTGAGCGCGCCTATGTCACCGCCAACGTGGTCCGGCCGGTGGCGGCCCGGGGCCCGGGGCCCGCCCTCGTGATGCCGCCCGGCTGGCTGGGGCAGCTCGGCCAGGATTTTTACCGCACCTTTGTCCATCGCCAGGCCCGGGAGGGCTGCCTGGTCCTGTTCATCGATGATCCGCATGTGGGCCAACGCGCGGCGCCCAACGCCGGCTTATATGGCGTGGCGGCCGCCGCCGGCACGCAGGTCATGGGCATCCAAGTGTTCGACACCCTGCGCGGGCTGGATTACCTGCTGACGCGGCCGGATGTGGATCCGGGGCGCATCGGGGTGGCGGGCTTGTGCCAGGGCTCAGAGCAGACGTGGCTGGCGGCGGCGCTGGAAGACCGGTTTCAACTGGCCGTGCCGGTCTGCGGCACGACCACCTATGAAGGCTGGGCGCGCATGCCGGCCTTCCTCGGGGTTGATCTATCGGATCCTTCCCCTTACGTCGGGAACATCCTGCGCCACACGGACTGGCACGAGATCAACGCCTGCATCGCCCCCCGCCCGGTCTTCATCGCCAGCAATTCGGGCGACAATTGGTGGCCCAAAGAAGGCTACGACCGCGTGGTGCGGACGCTGGAACACACCTTCCAGCTCTACGGCCACCCGGAGCGTTTCACGCACCTGCTGGATTTGCGCTCGCACAGCCTCACGCCGTTCATCCCTGAGCTGGTGCCCTGGATCAATCGCCAATTCCATTCCCTGCCCGCCACCACGGATGCCCGCCGGGCGCCGGCCGGGCCGCCGGTGGACCCGGATTTTTCCATGCTGCGCCACTTCCAGCGCCGCATCGCCCGGGAAGCGGAGGCCCGCCCCAGCCAATTCGCCAGCCGGGAGGCGTGGGCCGCCAGCCGGGATCGCATGGCCGCCTGGCTGCGGGCCACCTGCGCCCTCGACACCCTGCACCCGGGACCCGGCCGGCGGATTTCCCAAGCCCTCAGGGAGGGGATCCTCGTGGAGGAATGGGAGTTGCCGCTGGATGGGGATTTCACCAGCCCGGCCCGGCTTTTCCGCCCGCCGGAGGCCGCGTCCGCCCGCCATCCCGCCGTGATCCTGTCGCACGATTCGGGTCAATGCCTGAAAAGTCCGCGGCTGGAGCGCGCGGCCTGCGAGCTGGTTGCGCGGGGTTGCTGGGTGCTGGCGCCCGAGCACGCCTCCCTGCAGGCCGCCAGCCTCCGCCGGGTGCAAAGCAACGGCCTCGTGAGTTTCTACGGCGTCGCGGACACCGTTGGCCTGCCCCCGCTCGCCCTCCGGGTCGCGGACAATCTCGCGGCCTTCAACCACCTCCTCGGGCGGCCGGAGTGCGATCCCCGGCGCATCCTGTTCGCCGGGCTCGGCGTGGGCGGGGTGGACGCCTGCCTCGCGGGCGTTCTGGAGGGCCGCGTGGCGGGAGTGGCGAGTGTGGGCGCCACGACGGCGCGGGCCTGGGCGGAGGAGGTCGCGCCGGGTCTGGCGGCGTTCAGCCAGGTCATGCCCTATCTGCCTGGCCTGCTGGAGGTCACGGATCTGGAATATTTTTTCGCGGCGCTGGCGCCCCGCCCGGCGCTCGTGGTGCGTTGGGGAAATCCCTCGGCCTGGCCGGCGGCCGGGTATGAGCGGATCGCCGATCTGGCGGGGCGGGTTTACCGGCTGCTGGACGCCGCCCCCGCATTTGCAGTGGCACGCCCGGACGAACTGCCCGCCGCCGCGGGAGCCGCTCCCATTGCCGGGGACATCCAAACCCTGCTGCGGGACGCCGCGCGCGCGCTGCTGTCCGCGCCAAACCGGTCCGGGCAAGTGGGCGGTCCCGAAGCTTTGGTTCCCCGCCAAAACCTGGACACGGCCCCCGGAGTGATTTGGGTGCTTGGCGAAGGGTGCGGCCAGGGCCAGGAGTTTGCCGGGACGGGGGCGCGGCTCACCCGCTGGAGCTTTTACAACGGCCGCGGGCCGGGTGAAAAAGGGCGCGCCATCACGCCGCTGATCTTCCGGCGGCAGGGGCAGGGCTATGTCCTGACCGGCGTGGGCCAGACCCGGATCAATGACGGCACCGGGAGGCAGACGCACGATTTCGCGGTGGCCGCCGGCCGGGACACCGTGGGGGAAGGATACTGCTTTGGCTGCTTCGGGGGCGCCGGCACCGGCCCGGCCAATGCCGGGGTGATTGAGTTTGATGACGGAACGGAGGACGCGATCGACCTGCTGACCCTCGATGGCCAGACCCCGAACCAAGCCCTCCGGCTGGGCGCCCTTTACCAGGAGAAAGCGCGCCTGCCGCGCACCTACAGCGTGCAGGCGGTTTCCAATTGGCCGGACCAGTAGTCCAGGCTTCGCGGCGGCCCGGCGGCGCCCCGTTCCGAACGGCGCCTCAAACGGTGTCGGGGATCCGGAAATCCTTCCGGTATTCGGGCCGGAGCAGGGCGTTGGCGGCGTCGCAGTTGAGGAACTTCTCCGTCTGGCCGTCGAAGAGCAGGTATTGGTTCCCCACCCTGTAGGAGAGGTTGCCCAAGTGCACGAGGCAGGCGCTCAGGTGCCCCTGCTCCACATCGGCATTGGGCAGCTTGCGCGAGCGGATACACTCGATGAAGTTGGGCTGGTGATAGCGGTCCGGGAAGCGGCCGTACTCGAAGTCGGTGACTTTCATGCCGCCCACCAAAACCTGCCAGCCGCCGCCGTGGCGGCCCAGATACATCATGGCCTTGGTGCCGTAGATCTCCACCCGCGTGGAAGTCTGCGGCCAGACCGGGAACTTGTCGCCCTCGCGCACATCCTGCGGGATTTTGGCCAGGTAGGGGGTGAAATCGCCATTTTCGCAGGTCATGATGAAATCGCCGAAATCGTAGGTGATCGCCTGCATGTCGGGTATTTCCCGGTGATCGTCATAGGCAAAGCGCCCGCCCTTGCAGTAAACCGCCCGCGGATGCGGCGGGTCGCCCAGGACCATGCGGGTGAGATCGAGCTGGTGCGAGGCGTCGCCGGATAGGGTGCCACCGCCGTAATCCCACCAGGAACCCCAGCCGCCAAACCGCCCCGGATTGAAGGGCTGGGCCTTGGCCGGGCCTTGCCACAGATCCCAGTTCAGGCTGGCCGGGCAGGGGGCGTCCGGCTGGGGCGCCCATTTGGAGGGCCCGGGCAGCATGTTGTAAACCTTCACATGCACGATCTTGCCCAGCTTCCCGCTCCGGATGAACTCCCGCGCCGAGAAGGCATAGGGCGCGCTGCGGTTCTGGGTGCCGCACTGAACCACCCGCCCGTAATGGCGCGCCGCCTCCACCATTTTGCGCCCTTCCCAGGGGGTCATGGAAATGTTCTTTTCCACATACACGTCCTTGCCCGCCTGGCAGGCCCAGATGGTGGCCAGGGCATGCCAATGCTCGGGGGTGGATACGAGCACGGCATCCACGTGCCGGTCTTCCAGCACCCGGCGCAGGTCTTCCACCTTCCGCGGGGTGTATCCATATTTCTTCTGCAGGTTGCGCAGCACGTCCAGGCCGCGGTCCCGGTGCGCATCGCACACATAGGCCACCTCCACGTTGGGCTGGCTGGCCAGGCCCATGATCACCCCCGAGCCGCGCCCGCCGGTGCCGATGATGCCGAGCACGACCTTCTCGTTGGGGCTCCTGGCCGGCCCGCGCCCGGCAGACTGGGGCGCCGTTTCAGCCCCCGCCGCCGAGCCGGCCAGCAGGCGGGCGCCCGCGGCGCCCAGGCAGAGGCCGGCGGCGGTCCGGGCCGACCCGGCCAGGAATTCGCGCCGAGCCATGGGATTTGCGGTTTTTATTGGTTCCTTGTTCATATGGATTCTCCTTGGGTTAAAAAGGTTCCGGTGGTGAGCCAGGATTTATGGAAGGCGGTTTTTATTGGCCTTGGTTCTTAAAGTGAAGTTAATCATATTTAATATCCCGGGCGAGGTCGGGATAAAGCTTTTCCATGCATTTTGGGCAAATGCCATGGGAAAACTGGGCGTCAGATCGCTGTTGAATGTAAACCTCCACCCGTTCCCAAAAACCTTTATCATCGCGGATGCGGTGGCAGTTGGCGCAGATCGGGATCAATCCGCTGAGAGTTTTAACCTTCGCCAGCGCCGCTTCGAGCTCCATTTTGTGCTGCCGCAACTCCCGGTTGGACGATTCCAATTGGAAGGCCTTTTCCTCCACATGCTTTTTGCCCTGCAGCTCCATGGCGCGCTGATACCGGCGCCGGGACACGGTGATCGCCAGGAAAGCTGACAAGCCGAGGCTCGAGAGGGCCACCAGCACCTTGAAGCTGGCAGTCTCCCAAAAGAAAGCCGCGATGGTTATGGGCAGACTGACCGGTGGCGACCACACGCTGGAATCATGGGAGGCGCGCACCGTAAAAAGATAATTTCCCGGGTGCAAACCGCGCAGCGCCACGGTCCGGTCCTGGTTCACGGAAATCCAATCGTGATCGTTTGGTTCCAGCCGGTATTCAAAGACCACCCGCTCCCCGGCGCCCAGGGAAATGCCGGTGAAAGAGACACGCATCCGCTGCGTTCCCGCGGGCACCACCATCCGGGCCTCGGCCCCCGGCCGGAGGCATACGGAGTTGGTGTCCCCCAAGGTGATTTGTTCAATCCATGGCGTGGGCGTTTGGCGGGGAAAATCCTGGCGGGGATCCATCAAGGCCAGCCCTTGCATGGTGGCAAACCATAAGGAGCCATCCGCCATCCGGCCCGAAAGGGGTTGGTACTCCCTCCGGCACTGCCGGGACGCCAGGCCATCGGACCGGTCGAAGATCTGGAAGTCAATCCGCCGTTGGCTTCCCGGCGGGACCGCGTCCAGGGATGGCCGGCCAAGCCGCATGATCCCGACGTCGGTGCCGGCCCATAGGTTGCCCTGATCATCCGCGATCAACGAGGCAAAATGCACCTTGGGCAAGCCATTGGTGCTGGTAAACAGGGTTTCCTGGCCGCCCTGGATTCGGGCCAGTTGGCCGGCATGATAGCCGATCCACAGGGCCCCGGATTTATCCCCATAAAGGCAGGAGGGGCGGGGCAGGTCCTTTTCCTGATACCGGCAGTAGGCCGTGAATTCATCCGCTGATTTGGTGTAAAAAATACCCTTGCCCTGGATATTCACCCAGATGGCCTGGCTGGCATCCTCCGCAATAGCCAGCACCTGGCCTTTGGGGAGCTGGCTGGAAAAACGGTGGAGTTGATTCCCCTCCAGCATTCCCAATCCGTCGATCATCCCCACCCAGACCCGCCGCTGGCTGTCCTCAAAAAGGCAGCGCACCTCGGAGGTTTCGATGGTGGAGGCGTAATCGTAGCCATTGGTTGCAGGTTTGAACCGGAACAGCCCTTTTTCATAGGTTCCCAGCCAGACATCGCCCCGGGCGTCCTGGATGCAGGACAGCACCCAATTCAGATTCCGGGGATTGCCATCCGGAGTGGTCAAAGGCTCCCCAAAACGGGTGCCATCAAAAGGCACCACACCGCCGCCATGGGTCGCGACCAATAATTGATGGCCATTTTGCGCCGCGAGCGCGGAGTTGACGATGTCCTGTTTCAAGCCCTCCGGCTGTCCGTAAACACGCGCCCGGCGGGGCTTCAACCGCGCCACCCCACCCCCGTTGGTCGCCACCCAAAGGTTATCCTCGTTGTCCTCAAACACGCTGCGCAAGGCGTCATTGAGGAGTCCCTCCTCGATGGTGCAGCGTCCGATTTGTCCATCCGGGAAAAAAGCCAGCAGCCCATGGCCAAAAAAGGCGGCCCATAAACAGCCACGGCGGTCCTCGCAGAGGGCGGAGAGGTTTTCGCGGAATTGGGCGGGGATCCGGTGGGTTCTGACCCAGCTGCCGTCGCGCCAAAGGCGGATATCGTCCGTATCGGCCAGCCAAAGCCCGCCTTGTTTTGACGGATGGATGCACCGGATCCTGCCGGGGTCCGGGAGAGTATGAATGGCCTGCCAGCCTCCGTTGTGGAACAGCTGGAGTTCGTTTTCTCTGGCAATCCAGAGCTGGTCCTGGTGATCCACCGCAAGGTGAACCTTTCCTTTGCCCTCGGGAATGGGGATTTTTTCAAAACGGTCCGGCCGGTAGCGGAATAAATTGCTGGTCGTGCCCAGGAATACTTCCCCGGCGGCATTCTGGGCCAAGGATCGGATGGGCTCGCCCTGCCAGCCTTTCATCAAATGCAGGTCTTCCCACACCCCGTTCCGGACGCGCACGGGACCCAGTTGGGTCCCCAGCCATAAGGCCCCGCCGCGGTCCACCAGCAGCGCCAATACCCATGGGGATGGCAATTCCCGGGTGTTTTGCGGCGAAAATAAGACAAACCTTTTCCCATCAAACCGCAAGGCCCCTTCAAAGGAGCCAAACCAAAGATAATTATCGGGCGTTTGGACGGCATCCGTGGTGGTGCTGCCCGGCAGCAGCTCATCCAGCCGCCAAGTGTCCACCAGATAGTGTTTGGTGATGGGATAGGGGGTGGTTTGGCCACAAACCGGCAGCCAAGCCTGGATCCATAAAAGAAAAAGGCTTCCGCATAGCAGCAAACGCATGGTTCGCCAGGACGGCGGACTTTCTCGAAACTTCATACGCTTATCGGGAATAAATCTACTATTCAGTGAGGAAGATGTCCAACCGTCATTCGGCGGAGCAGTTTTATCTTATTTGGTTCGCGCTGGGGATGGATGGGCTGGCCTGCCCCCTGGCCCGGTCATTGGCTGGCTTGCGCGGTGGGCCGTCCGGCGGCAGCGCCCGGAGAAAGGCTTTGCGGCGCCTGGTGCCACGGCACCTTAAGGCGGGATTAAGAACCCGGATTCGGGCGGTTTTTTTTAAAATTTGCGTGCCGTTAATCTCCCATTAATCTTCGATATGGTAGGCTGCCAATATGGATCGATTAATGCATGGTATTTGGAGCAGCCGGTCGTGTTATTCAACCTGCCCGGCGCTATGAGGCTGCTTGTGGTGGAAGACGAGCCGGACCTGCTGGCCGGCCTGGCCCGGGCGCTGCGCAAGCAGGGTTATTCCGTCGATACGGCGGCGGACGGCGAGGAGGGCCTCTACAAAGCCCAGTCCGCTGACTACGACGCCATTGTCCTCGATGTGATGCTCCCGCGCCTGGACGGCTGGGAAGTGCTCGCCCGCCTGCGCGCCGTCAAAGTGACCCCCATCCTGATGCTGACCGCCCGCGACCGCAGCTCCGACCGGGTGCGGGGGCTCGACACCGGCGCGGACGATTACCTGGTCAAACCGTTTGATACACCAGAGTTGTTCGCCCGCCTGCGCGCCCTCATCCGCCGGAGCGCCCGCCAGCCGTGCGCGGCCCTGGAGATCGGGGAGGTGCATATCGACACCGTCGCGCGCCTCGTCACCCACGCCGGCCAGCCAGTCACCCTCACCGCCCGTGAATACGCGCTGCTCGAATACCTGGCGCTGCACCGCGGTGAAGTGGCCACCCGCGCCGTGCTCTACGAGCATCTCTGCGACGAAAACGAAACCACGCTCTCCAACATCCTCGAAGTCCATATCTTCAATCTGCGGAAGAAACTGGGGCAGGACATCATTTCCACCCGCCGCGGCTGCGGCTATTGTATCGAATGAAGTTTTTCCACTCCATCCGCTGGCGGCTGCAGCTCTGGCACGGGCTGCTGCTGGCGCTGGTACTGTCCGGTTTCGGCTCCACCGCCTGGCGGCTGCAGCGGGCCACCCAGATCCAGCGGGTGGACCATGAGCTGGATCGGCTCATCTCCGACCTTGTGGGCTCCATGCCGCGGGGCGAAGGAGTTCCCGGGCGCCCGGCGGCGGGACTGCCCGCCCCGCTCGAGGCACGTTTGCCGGCGCGGGACCGGAGTCTTTTTGAAGCCGGGCCCACCGCCCCCTACTATTACATCCTGTGGGACCACGAACAGCGGGAGATCGCCCGATCCGCCGCCGGCCCGCCGGGCGTGCCGCGGCCGGAGCGTGTCCTGCAGTCGCCGAATGTGCGGTGGCGCGGAACCCTGCGGGAGCGGTTTGACTTTGCGCCGCGGGGGGAATGCGCGCTGGTGGGCCGGGACATCGGCGACGAACTTGGCGCCATCCAGCGTTTCGCCTGGCTGCTCGCGGCCGCGGGCGCCATCGTGCTTGCGGCCGGCCTGGCCGGCGGCTGGTGGATCTCCACGCACGCCCTCCGCCCCATCGGCGCGATCGGCGCCGCCGCCGCCAAAATCGCCTCTGGCGACCTCACCCACCGCATCAGCACGAAGGACTCGGAAAGCGAACTGGGCCAGCTCGTCGGCGTGTTGAATTCCACCTTCGACCGCCTGGATGCGGCCTTTGCCCAGCAGGCCCGCTTCACCGCCGACGCCGCGCACGAGCTCCGCACGCCGGTCACCGTGATGCTCACCCACGTGCAAAATGGCCTCGACACCCAGTGCAATAGCGAGGAACACCGCGAAGCCTTTGAAGCCGGCCTGCGCGCCTCGCAACGCATGCGCCGGCTGATCGAGTCGCTGCTCGAGCTCGCCCGTCTCGACTTCGGCCGCACTCCGCGCCTGCGCTCGCCTTGCAGCCTGGACTGCATCGCCCGCGAGGCCGTTGATCTGCACCGTCCCCTTGCTGAAGAGCTGGGCATCGACCTGGCCGTCGAACTCACCCCCGCCAGCTGCGAGGGCAACGCGGAACAGCTTGGACAAATCGTCAACAACCTCCTCAGCAACGCCGTCTATTACAACCGGCCTGGCGGCCGGGTGCAGGTCCAAGTCGGCGCCGGGCCGAAGGCCGCCGTGCTTACCGTCAGCGACACGGGGCAGGGGATCGGCCCGGAAGACCTGGCACACATTTTCGAGCGGTTCTACCGCGCCGACAAGGCCCGCTCGAACGCCGCCGGACGCTCCGGCCTCGGCCTGGCCATTGTGAAAACCATTGTCGATGCGCACGGCGGAACCATCGAGGTGGCCAGCGAACCGGGCCGCGGCAGCACCTTCACGGTCCGTCTGCCCGGTTGCCCGGCCGGGCTGCCGCCGGATCCCACCGGCGCCGCCGATCATCGGTCCGCGGAAATCTGAAATCCCTGGTCCATCTTAAATTCTTTTTCCGCTTTAAACGCCTTTTCCACAACCCAACGGGGTGGCGCTAATCGAGCCCAGGGAGGAGCCCCGGAAAATGCCACAGAGCCTGCCGCCAGCCCGCCGCGGGCAGCCTCCAATGCCGCAGGCGGACGCAAGGCTGGAACCCGGCCTTTGAACTCGCCAATCCCGGCACCATCTGTGGTCAAGACCCAACCAGGGATCACCCTAGCCAAGCGGAATGGGACCTGCCATTTATTGTTTTTCCGCGCGTCCCATGGTTGAAGCTGTTTCAATTTCCCGCCTTGGCCGCAAAAAGGCGGGAGCCAAGCTCCCGCCTTCCAAGCGTCCCAGGCAAGCATCCGGCGGAGCCGGAACTTCCTGAGATCTGGCTTTCCAGTTCGGCCAGGCCGTTATTACCGGCTGACCAGGTCGCCCAACCGGGCGCGGAACTGGGGCCGGCGTAGCAGCGCAAAGGCCGCCAGCAACCCGGCCACTGCCGCCGCCGTCGCCGCCGGCTCGGGCACGGCGGTGATGTTCAACGTCGCCGAATCCAGCTGCATCTGATAAATGTTATCCAGGTTGGCATCAGCCACCGTCAGCTTCCAATCCCCAATGGGGCTGACGCCAGCGTTAATAAATGCGCTCAAGGTGTTGTCCCGGGCCGAATTCTCATCCACGGTGGACGGACTCACCAGACGCCCATCCGCCGCCCAGGAACCGGTCAGACGGCCTGAAGTATCCGCCAGTCCACCATTTGATTCGGCGAAGTGGACATCGGTGCCTGTCAGCCCTAGGGTCCCGCTGAATCCATCCAGCCAGGAGCCGCCACTCATGGCGGTGGTTTTACCAACGCGGTTCAGCAGCACGGCGGTCACTCCGTCCTTTTCAAGCGTCACATACAAATCACCCAGATATCCGGAACCGTTGCCGGTGGAGCCGGAAATAACCAGATCAACCGAAAGGTCGGCGATCGCAAAAGCCGAACCACTGACATTGAAGGTATGTTGCACCACCGAACCTGGATAACCCCCATCGGTGATCAAATCCGGAGCTCCGGTATAGGAGGTGGAAACCGCCCCCTGCCCCACCCCGGCCAGCACGCCAAAGATGGCCACCGCCATTATGTTTTTAATCGTTTTTCTCATAACCATTCATTCTTACTTTTTTTGCGCCGTTATCACGGCTTCGTTTTTTAACTGCCCAACGCCCCCGCCCCCGGGTGGAATCCCGTCAACACTCCCCGGGCCGAACGGGCGCGCCAGCACCCGCCCGGCCCCCCCAAATCGCACCGGCGAATACGCCGGGCAAACCTCATTTCGCCGGGTCGGGGAACCCGGCCGGCACGGTTAATAGGCCGGGTAAACGGCGCGGTAGAGGCCCATCGCCAAACCGCCCACCGGCTCCGAATACTGGAACACCCCCGCCCCCCAGGTGCCCGCCGCCAGCGGCGCCACCAGGTTGGTCCGCTTCTCCCACACCCCATTGGCCGACCCCGAGTATTCGATCGTGTAGGTCATCCCGGGCGAGCCCGACCAGCGGATGACCAGGTTCCCATTCTCCACCACCGGCCCGTAAACCAGCTGGATCGACAAGGAATCCCACACCACCACGCTCACCGTCCCACTGACCGCCGGCCCGTAACCGTCGCTGACTTCATAAGAGAAGCGGTCCGTCCCCACGTAATCCTTCGGCGGCGTGTAGGTCACCAGCCCATTGGCCAGCGCCACCTCCCCGCCCTTGGCGCTGGCCGGGCTGACCCCCGTCACCGCCAGCGCCAGCCCGTCCGGATCCGTGTCGTTGAG
>CAIMWS010000165.1 GCA_903845125.1 uncultured Verrucomicrobiota bacterium | reverse complement strand
GCTTTTTCTATCAATGGTTGGTGTTTAGCCAGGCCACCCCAAGCCGCCGAGAGTCGCCTCACCACATCGCGACCCATGGTGCCCAGGACGGCTCCCGCCAGAAAAACTGCCTTGCGCAATGTTCCTGGCTGGCGGCAAGGCTGGGTCGGGGTTGTCTGATGCGGGTAAAGACTCAGCAGGTTGAACGCGAAGAGCACTGCCAGAAACGCCGACTCCGTCGCGAAAAAGGATTTCAGGGGCAGGCCAGCAGATTGAGCAGCCAGCGCCAGAGCGGTCGCCAGAACGATTCGAGGTGGCCCTGGCTGAAGCGCAGGAAAAAATGCCGAATGGTGTCGTCGCCGGGAAATCGTGCCATCCCCAACAGGGCGGCGATAATCCAGGCATCGCCCAGGGTAACGCCGCTGCGAACTCACACCCCAGGCCTGGGTGGGCGGGATAACCGTGCCAACCCGGTCCATTGGGTGTCCTGTGCGATCTTTCGTGGCCATTCTCTTTTCCCTCCGTGAGTCCCCAAGGGATTGCGTCCAGGAGCCCAACCATTAGCTTGAGGTCCAGGCTTGCGGGTGTCGGCGGTTGCAACCCGGTGGGGTTTGGGTGCCGTGGATTGGTCCACCCGCCTGGCTCATTTCCAGCCTCAACAAACTGCAGCGCAATTACTTCCATCCCCAATGCCCGGACACGGCTGAGGGCTTCCTGAGTTCCATCAGGGAGGTGGGTGCTTCATTTGCTGGTCCCCGGATTTTTCGCCGGCGCGGCATCCGTTTCCGTGAAGGGTGCGGCGCGGAACCGGCGGAGGCGGGAATCCAAGCCCAGGGAGATCAACGTGTTGCCATCGGGCAGGAAGACCAACCGGCCTAACGGTGCCTGGATTGAGGCGAGTTCGGCACCGGTCTGAACATCGATCACTTTGATCGCCTGGCCGATCTCCGTAATGACCTTTGTACTGGCGGCCAGGCGCGAGTCATCCGGCGAAAACGCGATCCAAATATTTTCGTTTAATTCGCTATCCATGATCCAATTTTCGCTGCGGGTCTGCAGATCATATAAGTGTGGCCGGCCTCCATAACCGACCGATGCCGCGAACCGGCCGGTGGGCGACAGCGCAATCTGCAAGGCGGATGGCCACTGGGGACGTTTAGGATGGAGCTGAGCGATCCGGCGTTGCTCAACCAGGCTCCAAACCTCCCCATACGATTCATTGCCGCCAGCAGCCAGTTGCGTTCCGTCGCGCGAAAAATCGAACGATAATATCGAGGCATCAGAGGTGTGAAAGGCGAGGCGGTTCGTCCAGGCTCCCACGTTCCAGACTTCGGCGCCATTGGCCAGCGCAAAGGCTACGGTGTTTCCGTCGTAGGAAAAACGGATGGGGCCATAACCATTGATCGTGGGCACTATGGAGGCCACTTCGCGCCGGCTGGCGACGTCCCAGACGACAATCCCACCATCGGGGCGCGTATAAGCGATGCGCTTTCCCTCAGGCGCCACTGCTGCTCCCAAGGGAACTCCATCATAGTGTTCCACCTTGTTGACCGCCCCGGGAAACGGCAGGCGAGGCCCTTCCTGGAGTGCCGCCGTGCGCCATAGGCTGAAAGTGCTGTTGGTATAAATCGTGAGCAGAGTTTCCCCTTCGGGCGAGAAAAAACACTCTTTAACTCCTGCTGGGATCACCTTTTCGTCCGGTTCCGGAGCGGCCGGGTCGCCATCCCAAACCCGGATCGTGCCATCTCCGGAGCTGCTGGCCAGCCATTTGCCGTCCGGGGAAAAATCCAAGTTCCAAACCGGACCGGCATGCCCGCGGTAGATGATGATTTTTTGCCACGTTTCCGTTTTGAAGATCTGGATTTTATTGCCGTTCCCGGCGATGGCCAACCGTTTCCCATCGGGCGAGAACCGGATTCTCGCGACACCGCGGCTCTCGGGCATCAACTCCTGCCAAGCTCCCGGATAATTCAAATCATAAACCCGGACGCCGGGTTGGGCATTCTGCACCCCCGTCACCAGTTTTCGCCCGTCCGGCGAAAAGCAGAGGTTACCCACACTCGCAGGGTGACCGGTGATCTGGAAAGTGGGCGACTTCAATACCGTATCCCAAAGTTGCACGAGGTTATTGGAAGTGCCATAAGCCAGGGTGCGGCCGTCCGGTGAAAAAGCCAGGCCGCAGAGGTATCCGCCGTTATTGAAATCGTAATAAGCGGGCAGCGAAGCCCACTCTTCCAAAGCCGGTACGCTCCAGATCTTCACTTCCAAGCGGGAAGCGGCAGCCAGGAGGCGTGAATCGGGCGAAAAGGCCACCTCCACGATCCAATGACCATCTTCATCAGGCAGCGGGATCGCTTGTTGGAGTTTCCACGTGGCGGTATCCCAAACACGGATCTCGGCCCCGCCACAGGCCAGCCATCTGCCATCCGGTGAAAACACGAAGCTGCGGCCCTCGGCCGGTGGGGTTAAGACCTTCAGCTCAGCCCGCGTTTCGAAATCCCAGATCTTCAGCCCTTTGGTAACCATGGCGGCTAGCCGGGGGCGATTACCCGGTGAAAAAGTTATATTGCCAATGCCCATTTCCTGTTTCAAGAATATGGATTGTTCCTCGGGACGGGTTTGCTGCCAAAGATAGCGCCACTCCCAACCGCGGAGATCCACGTTGGCGCTGGTGATCTTACTGCTAATCGCCGCTGTTTGAGGCCGATGTCGTTCCACAATTCTCCTTGCCTGGTCGGGTAACCCGCTTTCGAGGGCATTGCCAGCCAGATGCATATCCGCCGCGTAATTCTCTTTGCGAAGCTGTTCCGCTATCCTTTCAGTTCGGGTTTCAGCCCTTGTCGCCCGAATCGCCTGCCAGGTGCTCACCGTGATGCCCGCCACCAAGGCCAGGAAGATGGCCGCCACAGCCCCGAACACCCCCCGGTTGCGCCGGATCGCCTTGCCCAACCGGTAGGCCGCGCTGGGCGGCCGCGCCAGCACCGGCTCGTTGGCCAGGTGCCTCTCAATGTCGTCCGCCAATCCGCTGGCGCTCTCGTAGCGCCGCCGCCGATCCTTCTCCAGGCACTTCATCACGATCCAGTCCAGATCCCCCTTCAACAGCTCCCCCAAGGCCTCCCCGC
>CAIMWS010000164.1 GCA_903845125.1 uncultured Verrucomicrobiota bacterium | reverse complement strand
TTCGTCCACTTTAAGCTTTGCTCGGCCGAACAGGGCGCTAATTTCGATGGGGGTCGTTTTGTGCGAGTCTGAAGCGGGTTTGTTTTGCATTAAACCTTATAGCCTCAGGAGGTTGCGCATTACGACCTCATTTTCTATCTCCGAGTTCGGGCTTAATGCAGCCAACAATCAAAAGGTGGATACCCTGCCACCAGCAACCACCCGCTGCAGTCAGAACCGCCTCAAGTTAATTTCAAAGAGGCTCGCGCCTCCCCCAAATTCCATACCACACTCAAGCTTTGGATGCCGGAGTGGGAGTCGGCATCTGCTTTTCCGGTTTGGTTTTGTAATGGCTGGCGTAATACCGATTTTGGTAATAATAATAGGAATAGTAGTAGGAGTCTTTCCCTTCGAAATCGATATCGTTCAGAACTACGCCCAGCAGATGGATGCCGGCATCTTGAATCCTTTGCACCGATTTGCGGGCATGCTCGCGGCGGATTTTGTTGAATTTGGTGACAAACAGAACACCATCGGACATGGCTGCTATGACCAAGGGATCCGCCACCGCAGAAACTGGCGGACAATCCAAAAAGATCCGGTCGTAGCGCTTGCCCACTTCATCCAGGAATTGCTTCATGCGAACTGAACCGGACAGTTCGGAAGGATTGGAAGGAATGGCGCCGGCACAAATCACGTCCAGTTTAGGCACCTCCGTGTTATGAACGATTTCATCCACGGTAGGCACGCTCTCGGAAAGGTAGGCAGACAATCCCACGGGACTGTGCAACTGGAATGTTTTATGCACGGAAGGACGCCGCAAGTCGGCATCCACCAGCAAAGTTTTGAGCCCGGTTTGCGCGGTCACAATGGCCAGGTTGGAGACCAGCAACGATTTGCCTTCGGAGGGGATGGTGCTGGTGACCGCCAGGATATGAAACTGGTCCGCCTTGGGCATGAGGGCCACCGCCGCCCGGATGGTCCGGAAACTTTCGGCGGCGGTCGATTGCGGATGCACGTGAGCCTGAAGGTCGCGTTCGATGACACTGTTGGATTTGATATTGGGAACGTAGCCAAGGAACGGCAAACGCAGATAAACTTCGACATCCTCCTGGGTTTTGATGGAATCATCCAGGTAGTTGACGAAAAAGGCCAGGCCGAAGCCTACCATCAAGCCACCGAATACCCCCAGAACAAGGATAAGGACCACACGCGGTTTGACCGGCTTCAAAGGCAACTCCGCCAGATCCCGGATGAACATGTTGTTCGATTTGTTATTAATGGTAATTTCCAACTCCTTGAGCGCTTGAAGCACCTGCATGTATTGCCGCCGCTGAATCTCAACTTTCCGGTTCAACTCCTCATATTTCAGGCGGTTCTTGCCCAACTCAAGCTGATCCTGCTCCCACTTTTTCACCACCGCCGCCATGCTGGCCTCCTGGCTGCGGGTGATTTGGGCCTCGGCACGAATGGCTTGCACCAGCTTTTCCGCATGGTCCTTGAGCGATTTCTCAAGCGAGGAAATGGTTTGTTTCTTCTGGAAAACAGCCGGCCACCCATCCTTATACTTTTTCAGAAGGGATTCCAGTTCCGCCTTCTCAACAGCCAATTTGCCCTTTATTTCCTGCACCAACCGATCATTGGCCACGGCCGGAAGGCTTTCCAGTTGGGCACCGTTCTTGATCAGATCCTGGATTTCCTGGTCCATTTTCTCCGCCATCACCGCTTTGCTTTGGGCGATATTGTGCTGCTCAACAGCCTGCTTCATGGCCAGCAGGATCATGTTCTGGGAATCTTCAACCGAGATGTTCTTGATGGACTCCTTGTATTCCTGCAATTTGCGCTCGGCATCCTCCAAAGCTTTCTGCTGGTTTTCCACTTCGTATTGCAGTTTGTTTTTGGCTTCAATGGAAGCGGCTTTCTTGGTCGCCAAATTATCGTCCTTGAACATGGTCAGCAAGGTATTGGCTATCTCCTGCGCTTTTTTAGGTTCGGTATGGGCCACGCGCACATCCACCAAACGGCTGATTCGTATCGGAGCCACGGTGACATCGGATAACACCGCTTTGACCCGGTCAACATACACCGAGTACCGCGGATCTTTGTCCAAATTGAGTTTGTCGATCACCCGCTGGATCAAAGTGCGGCCGGTAAGGTTTTTATATTGGGTTTGGAGGTAATCCTGCTCGCGGCCACCGTATTCAAACGGATCCCGCGCCAGCACGACATTTTCCGCTTCGCGGTCAATCTGCAACCGCCCGACCGCCTCATATACCCGGGGCGCCTTCACCACATAGATGGAACATAAAATCATTACCGAGATGAAGGCGGCAATCACCAGCCAGCGGCGTTCCAAAACCACGTGCCAGTAATAGCGCAGGTTCAGATTCTCCTCGATGGAACCGCTCGCCTTGATGGAGTTATTATTCGTCTGGTTTTCCATAACAACTAAGAACCGATTTGGGCAGGATTAGAATCTGGCTTGCGGCACAAAAACGGTATCGCCGGGTTCCAGGATGATATGTTGTTTGATATCCTTGATGAGCTTGAGCTTTTTGAAATTGAAGGTTTTGGTCACCCCTCCCCGGGTGAATTCGATACGGTTCACAGCGGCAGCCTTGGTGGGTCCTCCGGCCTGGCCCAAGGCGTCGAGGATGGTCCATTTTTGCTCGCCGGGCAACGGTATGGGTCCCGGTTTAATAACTTCGCCATTCACATAAATGAAACGTTCCCGGTATTTTCTGATCAAAACGTTTACTTGCGGATCCACCAGATAATCCTTGGCCAACCGTTCCCGGAGCAGGCTTTCACACTGGCTGACCGTCATGCCCGCTATTTCCAGTTCCCCAAGCATGGGGTAAGTGATTTTCCCATTGGCTTGCACTCGCACTTCCTGCGACAAATCTTTTTCGCCAACCACGATGATCACGATTTCCTCCAGCGGCATGATTTTATGAGCAAATGCCTCATCGATCGGCGCATTGGTTTCAGCCCCTGCGCTCGCTGCCGCCGCATTGGTGTTGCCGGCCTTGTTTTCGGCGTGCAACAGGCTGCATCCGGTAACAGTTGATAAAATTATCACCACCAGCAAGTTGGCCAAACTATTCATCCATCTCATAATCGAATTTAAAAAACCAATAACAACCATAGCCTAACGCCCCCAGCCATGGAGTCAATAATCCAGTCTAGACTTTGTCCATTCTCACGAATCAGGTACTTAAAACCACTTCAAGACTAACAGGTTATCACGTTTCATCATTTGAAGCAATCATTTCGTGCGAGGATGCCTCACTGGCAGTGGTTCCGGTGGCGGCATATTTCCGCAAATACTTTACCGCCACAGTCAGATCTTTGGGCCAGGGGGCCTCCATCACCATTTCGGCCTCAGTAACTGGGTGTTTAATCACCAATTGTTCAGCGTGAAGCGCCACCCGGTTCATCAGAGGATTTTCTTCCCGGCCGGGTTTCAGACGGTAATCAGCCTTGAGTTCAGACAGCCAAAGCGGCTTGCCTCCGTAGTGGCGATCCCCCACGATCGGCAGGGATTTGCTCCGCAAATGCACCCGGATCTGATGCGTGCGATCAGTCAAAGGCTGGCACTCCAGCAGGGTATGGGCTAAAAACCGCTCCTTTACCTTGAAATGGGTTATGGATTTCTTTCCTTTGTCGGGATCCACTCTCATCAGCCCCACCTGGATCGGATGAGGGGCAATCTTGGCTAAAACGGAAAACTCCATTTCATGGGGCAATCCCCGCACCAAGGCCGTATATTTTTTATGGGGAGTTTCGTTGTTGAGCTGGTCCACCAGCGACACCAGCACGGGCTTTGCCTTGGCCAGCAAAATGATCCCGGAGGTCTCGAAATCGAGCCGGTGGGCATTGGCCAGATAGCTGATGTTCCTTTCCCGGACCCAAACAGCTCCCCGCTCGAGATCTTTGCGCAGCAAACTCATCAAGTTGGGACGTCGCGGATCATAACGGTCAGGGCAACTCAACAAGCCGCTCGGTTTATAAAGGGCCAGCAGATGGCTGTCTTCAAAGAGGACTGGAATCTCCCAGAACTCTTTGGTCTGCGGAGCGGACAATTTGATGCAGTTCGACATGGTTTTAATCGCAGGCCCAAAATATGAAGGCCAAAGAAACCAGCCTGCCTCATTCAAGGCAGGCTGGCCACACAACAAAGGCAACTTAGCGGATACTCAATCCTAAATTTGCTCCCGCGAATAATTGGCGCAGGCCATGATCCTCACTTCTTGGCGTTTTTGGAGTTTTTGGTCTCGGGCAGCGTCAACTGCGCCACTTGGGTTTCCCGGCTCAACCATTCATTGAAGGCTTCGCTGACGCGATTTTGCCGTAAAGACTTCAAATAATCCGGCAAATCTTTTTTCACATCGTCCTCTTTGGCCGGCACCCGGTTGCGCAAATAGGCCACAGCACCGCCGTCCCGGGACGAGTATAAGTAGACGGCCTTTCCGGGCTGCAAGTTGGCCATCTGATCACGCAAACTGGAGAAATCCAAACGGCTATCCAATCCCGGCAAGTCACGGGAACTCAAGGAAAAAGCTGGCAAGGCAATGGGCACCACTTTTTCCAGCTCGCAAATGTTCGTGAACGTTTTCCCTTGGGCAAGGAAATTGGTTGCCTTCTGCATGAAGTCAGTAGCTGCTTTGCGAGCCGCGGTCATGGACTGCACCCGGCGGTAATCCTCCGTCACGCGCAGTTTGATGGCCTCAAAGGGCGGATTCTCCTTGGGCAGTTTCTTGTCCAAACCAAACACAAACACTCCCTCTTCCCCGTCCATCGGCTGGGCGAAGGGCTCTTCAGTGGTTAAAGCAAAGGCGGCCTTGGTGAAATTGGCAAATACTTTGATGCTGACAGGCCCATCGTTGGCCGTGAATGGCTCGGTGGTCTGAACGGTCAGCTTATTGGTGGCTGCGAGTTTGTTCAACTCATCGATCATGGCATTTTTCACGTTGAAAAGATCGACCGCAAAGGCACTCGCTTTTTTCTTGGCTGCCAGCAGGGCGAATTCGCGCCGGGCCTCCTCTTTGATTTTGGCCTTGGCCGCCGCCTCCGCCATCACCGCCCCGTTGGTATCGACGTAATAACTAGCTCCCCGGGCCTGATATATTTCGTCTATCCGGCGGCTGAAATTAGTTTCCTTGGCAATGGTTTCATCGGCTTCAGTCATGAAATTAGTGACATTGAACAGCACATAACGCACCTGGACCCGATCCGGAATGGCATAAACCGCCATGCGGTTGGTATAGAATTGAGCCAGATCGTTGGTTTCGATTTTTATAGTCGCCAGGTAATTCGTGGCGGAGAAAATGACCGCCTCGGCCTCTAATTGCTCATGTTCCCGGCGATATAGCACTTCCGCTTCTTTAGGAGTGACCAAAGTGCCATTGATGCCCACCAGCGAAATCAGGTGCTGTATGGATACTTGGTTGGCCACGAAACGCTCCATATCCATTTCGGACATTCTTTGCTCCGGAAGCATCTGCCGCACAAACTGATCATAAGATTCCGGACGGAACACACCCTGGCGGCGGTCCCGGAAAGCGTTGGCCACCCATTTGGCCGCCGCCTCTTCGCTGGAATGAATTCCAAACCGTTTGACTTCCTCAGTCAAAAGCACCCGGGTGCGGGATTGTTGATCCAGGTCGAAACCAAAACGATTGGCTTCATCACGCCCCGGCCAGCTGCCGTAATTGAATAAAAAGGCCAATTGGGCCTCTTTATAGGCGTCATAAATTTCATTTTGGGTTATAGGACGACCATAAACAGAGCCATAATCCCCGTTTCCCCCTCGTGAGCCCCGGCCGACATCCGGCGAAAAAAAGACCACGAAACTGGGGATAACCACGGCGATAATGGCGGCCCAAAACCACTTTTGATGTCTTCTTAATACGGCAAACATAATCTTTTTCCAAACAGTAAGGACCCAACCTATCCAAGCTGGCCTTGACTGGTCAAACGTAAAATGTTGCGTATCGTATGATTATGGCAAATAGTCGGCAAACCACGAGGATAAGATCCCCTATCCCCTGTCCTGCTGGCACCGGAAGTCGGAGTTGGAAAAGCGCCAGGATCCAAAACCGGAACGGTCTGGCATGATTACTGCTATACGAACTATAAGTTTGGAAAAGGTTTTCTTATGCGTATGGAGAAATCCCTGATGCGCCGATCTTGGGCTTTTACCTTGATTGAATTGCTCGTAGTGATTGCCATCATCGCCATCCTCGCTTCGCTGCTTTTGCCAGCCTTGGCCAGTGCCAAGGAACGCGCACGGCGGGTTAAATGCAAAAATAATATCCGCCAGTTGATCATGGCGGCCAACCTTTACGGTGGGGATCACAATGACAAACTCCCCAGCGGTCTCTCCGACAATGAAAATCCACTTGATGAACACGTGCCGGTGATTTCCACGCCCACGCGCAAGATTTTCATCAAGTATGCTGGCAATTTCCGGGTCTTGGACTGCCCCGGTTTGGGCGCCCCTTTTAACACGGAGGATGGATGGGAGGAGCCCAACTATGGGTTTGTGATCGGGTATAATTATCTCGGCAGCCATACCAATACCCCCTGGCCCGCCCTGGAAGGCCACTCCGCCGTGTGGACCTCCCCGCAATCTTTGAGCGAAAAGGCCATCCTGCCGCTGGTGGCAGACTTGAATGATTGGTCCCCTGGCTACAAAAAAACTTTCGCTCCGCACGGCAGCCGCGGCCCAATTCTCCGGGATCGGGATCCTGGCAATCCCAGTTCCGACGGGGCCACTTCCGCCTCGATTGGGGCAGTCGGTGGCAACGTGGGAACGATGGATGGCTCGGTGGCCTGGAAAAAAATCACCGATATGAAAGTCTACCGCGGTTCACAACTCTGGGACCAAAGCGGATGCGTGGCCGCTTGGTGACGCCTGCCCCCAACCCAATCCCCACCCCAGCGGTGCATACATGTCCGCCAACGGGCGCGCAGCGGTTATGATTAAAAAAATAGTGCCAATCAGATTGGTCATCTGATAAATATTGAAACCGAAAAAGCTTTCGGGCAAATTAAACGACACAAACGACTATGAAAGCCAACTATACCAAATTTGGTGCTTTAGTGATCCTGGCCGGATTCCTGGCGGGCTGTGCCAGCCAGTATAAACCTTTGACTTCCTATTACGACGATTTTACCCGCAGCAAGTATGACATGACCTCGGCCAACCTGCTCACCGTGGGCGCCACCCCCGGCACCGATGTCTGGTTTGATGCCACGCGGGTTCAGGATCGCAATGGTCAGACCAAGTATTTCCTGGGCGTTCGTTACGAATCGGCTTCCGGTCCGCTGAATATCGAACCGGGGGAAACACTCATCGTAACTGTGGACGGCCAGGATGTCCGTTATTCGGGTATGGGCAGTGAAGCCATGCGCGAAAAAATCAAGGGGAACATCCATCGCGAATCAACCCAATACCTGGTCAAAGTGGAAGACATCCGCCGGATCGCCGAAGCCCGCCAAGTCAAAGTCGTAGTCAAAGGCAAAGAAGGTTCCGTACAGCGCGATTTCAGCCAGGAAAACCTCAATGTTTTCAAAAATTTCGCCGGCGCTTACCTGAACCGATGACCGGGTTCTGACCCATTCTTGCGGGATTCCGCACGAAGGGTTCGATTTCCCCCTGGCTGCCTCCTCAACGCTTTTTCCGGCGGGCTGCAGCCAGGGCTTTTTTTTCCCGCTCCCTCTGTTTCCGTAACCGATCTTTGGCTTTTTGGCGCACCGATAATTTCACCTTCTGGTTCAGATCGATCACTTCCTGCCACAATTTTTCCTGCGCCACCAACGGTTCCAATTGCCGGTCCAAAGGCATTTTCCGGGCGGCCAGCTGGCATAAAAAGGCTTCCAGCTTGAGCAGTGCCACTTCGCGCGTGATCAGACTTTGTTTTTTGGGGAACAAATGGGCGACGATCGGCTTGTGCACGGGCAAGTCGAGCAGGCGCCCGATCATCATGTGCGGTTTTAAATGACGGGTATCCACGATGAACTGGTGAATGGCCTGTTCCAGGATCTCCAGGTTGTCCCTTTGCTTGCGCAAGGGCTTCATCAGTTTCCCCAACTCGCGGAGTTGCTGCCGGGCTTCCTTGATCCGGTCCGCAATCTTAAGCTGCTTCTTTTTTAGCGGATCCAATCCGCTTTCCTGGTTGTTCATGGCAGTTTTTCCAGTGGCGCGAGGTCTGTTTCCGGGGTGTTTTGACCTGGCGATTCCCTTTACGGTTCGCTGATCCGTTGGCGCAGGTCTCAAACCGGCTGTTCCTTCCCCCGCCTGGAACAAATGATTGAGGCAGCCACCGCTGGTTGGCAAGCCGCATCCTGGCGATCCCCTGGCCCGAGGGGGGAACTCCCGGGCGGGCTTGGCCGTGTTCCTGCAAAATTCCCCCTTGCGATACCCAGCATTGAAGTTTTAATCTGCTCTGGGAATGGAAAATCCATACTTGTTGACTGAGCCTCAACTGGCCCGGAGTTACCTCGCCCAGCTTGCGCCTGAGGTGCGTAATGAGGGCGACCGGCTTTTTCGCTTAGCGCAAGTGTGTACCGTGACCTGTGAGGTGCCAGGCAAGCGCTATTCCGGATTGGTCGATGACAGAGCTGAGCACACCGTCGCGCTCCTGCTGGATGCCATCCGAGGTTGGAGCAGCTTCTGCTCCTGTTTGAAGCGTAGAAACTGCGAGCATGCGGCGGCTCTGATGAAAGCGGTTTTGGCGGAACATAGCGTGGCGGAAGTCCAGGCTTTGAGCCAATCGTTCCGGGCCCTCTCCTCGACCTCCCAGGAGGCCCCCCCGGCACCGTCAGGCCAGGCCTCCATTGGCCCGTTTACCGACCGGGTGATGCAATCCGCCAAGACCCCGGTGAAAAACAAAGACCTCCAACTGCTCCGAGGCTTGGCGGCGCTTTACCAAAGCGTGCTGCAAGGCGGCACCATCAACCCCTGGAGCCTGGGTCAACTCGGTTTTTGGGGGGGGAATAACCAGGCTTGGGGCCATTTGAGCCTCTGGCCCGAAACCCCCAAGGATTTTCATACTTTTTGGTTATACATCGCCTTTTATCTCACGGAAAACCGGGTGGAAATCCCCGAAATCCTCAGGCCCGTGACCGATCTGGAATTGGTGCGGGGGACCATCCTGCGCTGGCGTCACCAACAGGAATTGAGCAAATGGAAGACCCTCCTCGATTCTTCCCATCGGGAACTGGTCAAAAAAAGCCCTGTCCGCAAGGCTTTGGACCTGCGCTTAAGGGTCGAGATCCAGGGCGCCTTTATCGAAAGCAAATTGATCGACCAGGAGCATTTCGCCACCGCATCCAGCACCCAAATACGTCAAATATGCAGCCTATTTGAGGATGACGCCCTGGATCTGACCCCGGAAGCGGAATTGCTCTGGAATATGTGGCGGCATCATTTTGAAGCAGGCAATTCCGATATCCAATACACCCCTTTTACTTTGCCCATTTTGAGCCGCACTTTCCGCAGCACCTTGCTCACCTCGCGTTTGGTGACCCAAGGCGGCCTGCCCTTTGAGCGGCCCGGGGAGCCACTGCGCTGGAAAGCGGTGTTGCAGGAGGAGGCTGACCGCAAGGAGGCCACTTACGAGGTAAAATTGATCCATGCTGCCGGCCAGCCGCCGGGGCCCATCCTGTTCACCCTGCCTGGCCAGCCCTACCTTTATGTGGCTGCCAACGCCATTTTCCGCGGTCCGCCCCTGCCCATCACCATTCAGGCCTTCAAACATGTCCTTGAGGTTCCGGCGGAGGCTATGGAAACCCCTGAGGGAATCGGTTTCCTCGACGCGCTCCAGGCGGAATTGCCAGAAAACCTCGCGGCGAGAATCCGGCGCATTCCTTTCCAAATCTTTGTGGAATGCGAACTGGTCATGCTGCCCACCCGCTACGAAGCCTGCGTGGTCCGGGTTACCGCCCGCACCGATGATTCCCGGGACCAGGAGCTTTGGGATGGCCGGGGGTGGCATCGGGAAGGCGTTTTGCGCAGGCCTGCCCCCCCGGCGGCCCCGCCGGGGGATACCATTGAGGTGCGGGATCACTCCCGCCAGGCTGAAATCGGCTCGCTCATGGAGCCGTTGCGCCTGGCCTACGATGCCGCCGCTGGGGGACTGGCGCTCAAGGTCACCCGGAATTTTCCCGAACGCTTTTCGGAATGGCTCAAATCTTTGCCTCCGGAGGTCAAGGTCATCCTCAAAGGGGAGCTGGCTTCGCTCACCTTGGGCACCATCTCGGCGCGCGTACGGTTGGAGACCGAGGAAGCCGATATCGACTGGTTCGACTTGCGCGTGGCCCTCGATGTCGCGGATACCGAACTCACCCAGGAAGAACTGAAAATCTTGCTGGCGGCCCAGGGCCGATACGTCCGCCTCAAGGGCAAAGGCTGGCGCCGTTTGGAGTTCAACCTTTCCGCCGAGGACGATCAACTCCTGGCGGAGATGGGCTTGAATCCACTGGATTTGAACGCCGAAACCCAGCGTTTCCATGCCCTTCAGCTGGGCCATTCCGCCGCCAAAAAATTCATGTCCGAAAGCCAGGCGGCCCAACTCCAGCTTCGGGCCCAGGAAATCCGCACCCGCGTGGCCCCTCCGCTGCCTCCGGAACTGACTGCCGAACTGCGCCCCTACCAGGTTACCGGCTATCATTTCTTGTGCTACCTGGCGGCCAACCGGTTTGGCGGCATCCTGGCCGACGACATGGGCCTGGGCAAAACCCTCCAGGCCCTCGCCTGGCTGCTCTGGCTGCGCCAGCAGACCCAGAAAACCAGCCTGCCCATCCTCATTGTCTGTCCCAAATCAGTGATGGATAACTGGCGGGTGGAAACCCGGCGTTTCGCGAACACCCTCCGCGTGCGAACCTGGGAGGCCGGGGAATGTTATAACCTGACTTCCGTTTTGGCCGAAGCGGACATCCACGTGATCAATTACAGCCAACTGCGCTCGGCCAGCGACACGGTCACCGCCATCGACTGGCTGGCCGTCATCCTGGACGAAGGGCAATACATCAAGAATCCCCAGTCCCAAACGGCCATCGTGGCCCGCGCTCTGAAAGCCGAATACCGGCTGGTGCTTTCCGGCACTCCCATAGAAAACCGCCTCGCCGACCTGTGGAGCCTGATGGCCTTTGCCATGCCCGGCGTGCTGGGCGGCCGGGCCCGTTTCGGGCGCAATTACGAAAGGAAAAACGATCCCCTCGCCCGCCTGCGGCTCTCCTCCCGCGTCCGCCCTTTTCTGCTGCGGCGCACCAAAGCCCAGGTGGCCCGGGACCTGCCTGACCGCATCGAGGAAGACCTCTTCTGCGAGATTGAGGGGGAGCAAAAAACCCTTTACCGCGCGGAGTTCAAACGCGCCCAGCAGCTCCTCCTGCGCGTCAAAACCCAAAAAGAGCTGGCCGGCCTGCAATTCCATTTCCTGGCTTCGCTGCTGCGGCTCCGTCAGATCTGCTGCCATCCCGCCCTGGTCATGCCCGAATCCAAGGCCGAAAGCGCCAAGCTCAACGCCTTGATGGAACAACTGGAACCGCTCATGGATGAAGGCCAGAAAGTGCTCGTTTTTTCCCAGTTTGTGTCCATGCTGGAATTGATCAAGCCCGCCATCGATAAACGCGGATGGCGCACCTTCTACCTCGTCGGCGCCACGGAAAACCGCGGTGCGTTGGTCGCCGATTTCCAGTCCGCCGAAGGCGCAGCGGTATTCCTGATCTCGCTCAAGGCGGGCGGTTTCGGCCTGAACCTCACCGCCGCCAGCTACGTCATGCTCTGCGATCCCTGGTGGAATCCCGCGGTGGAAAACCAGGCCATCGACCGCACCCACCGCATTGGCCAGACCAACAAAGTCATCGCCTATCGCCTCCTGATCAAGGACAGCGTCGAGGAAAAGATCCGCCTCCTCCAAAAGCAAAAATCCGCCCTGGCGCAGGACGTCCTCGGTGAGGAAAAATTCGCCCAATCCCTAACCTTGGATGATTTGAAGTTCCTCTTTGCCGATGAAAAGCAGCGCGCCCCGTAAGACGAATCCCCCAAACAAGCTATCCGGCCTGGCAGCCTTGGTCTGCCTGGTTCCCGCGCCCACGCTGGGCATCCTGGCCGCCACTTATTGGTGGCCGGATTCAGCCTTGGGCCAGGCCCTGTTTTTGGCCAGCAAGGCCTGGCTGGTGGCCTTTCCCGCCGCCTGGTTGCTATTCGTGGAACATGGCCGCTTAAGCTGGTCTCCACCCCACCGGGGAGGCTTTGTCTTCTCAGCCATCCTTGGTTTGGCCCTCGCCGCCGTCGTCCTGGCGGCCTACGGCCTCGTTGCCCATATGGGTTGGATCGACCACCAGGGAGTGGCCAGGCAGGCCGCCCGCACCGGCCTCAACCGCTGGCCGGTGTTTGTGGTTGGAGCCATTTACTGGATCACCCTCAACTCCTTGATGGAGGAATACGTGTGGCGCTGGTTCGTGTTCCGCCAATGCGAAGTCCTGCTGGGAGCCCGCTGGGCGGTGATCGCCTCCGCCCTCGGCTTCACCCTCCACCACGTGGTGGCGCTGCAGGCCCAGTTCAACTGGGGCATCACCACCGCCGCCTCCCTGGGCGTTTTCGTGGGTGGAACCATCTGGAGCGCCCTCTACTTGCGCTACCGATCGATCTGGCCCTGCTACCTCAGCCACGCCATCGTCGATATGCCCATTTTCCTCATCGGCTACTGGCTGATTTTCCGCACCGCGTAAACCAGCCGCCCTCCGCTCTACGCCGCTGGTTCCACCTCCGGACATTTTGCCTCCGGCTGGCTTCTGCGCTTAACTCTGGCTTTTCCACTGAAGCCTCAGGTTGGCACAGAAAAGCACGATTTAGCCCGATTTTGGAGCAGGGGAAGGCGTTTTCCTATTCCCGAAAAATTTGGTCCATGGTGGCGAAACTGCCGGGTGGCGAGCATTGGCTGGCAAAGCGCCGCCTGGCGGCATTGGCTCAACCGTGTTTATGCATGCACCAGGTCGCGCCACCTGCCGCCAAACCCTCCCGCATCGCGGCTTGCTTTCACCGGCCATCCTATTATGTTTGCGCAGCTGGGGATTTACCCCTCACTTATGGTTTTTACCGAGGAAATGCAGCAGCGCTACGCCCGGCACTTGATCCTGCCCCAAGTGGGGCGGGAGGGCCAGGAACGGCTTCAGCGCGCCCGTGTGCTATGCGTGGGCGCTGGAGGGCTCGGTTCCTCATGCCTGGTTTACCTGGCCGCCGCCGGGGTGGGCCACCTGGGCATCATCGATGGCGACCGCGTGGATTTATCCAACCTGCAACGCCAGATCATCCACGGGACGCCCGATGTGGGCCGGCCAAAAACCGAATCGGCCCGGGACACCTTGCTGCGGATCAATCCTTTGCTGTCGCTCGACCTCCATCCGTATCGACTGGCGGCGGACAATGCCCTGGGTCTGCTGCGGGATTACGATATCGTGGTGGATGGCACCGATAATTTCCCGGCTCGTTATCTGATCAACGACGCCTGCGTTTTGCTGAAAAAACCGTTCGTTCACGGCTCCATTTTCCAGTTTGAGGGTCAGGCAACCCTGTTTGATCCGGGCGGCGGAAGCCCTTGCTACCGGTGCCTGTACCGTGAACCGCCACCGCCTGAATTTGCGCCCAGTTGCGCGGAGGCCGGGGTTTTGGGGGTGCTACCCGGCATTATTGGCTGCCTGCAAGCTGCCGAAACCCTCAAGTGGATTCTCCGGACCGGCCAATCCCTGGCGGGGCGCCTGCTGGCGTTCAACGCTTTGGAATTGAAATTCCGCGAATTGAAATTGCGCCGCGATCCGCAGTGCCCGGTTTGTGGCAATCATCCCACCATCCTGCAACTGAAAGAATACCAACCCCTTTGCGACATGAGAAACATACCTGGCCGTTCCGGTACCCACCCGGATGAAGTCACCGTTCACGATATGAGACAAGCCCTGGAGGCAGGCGATCCACGAATTCAGGTGGTCGATATCCGCGAACCCGCCGAATGCCAGATGGTGTCCATTTCAGGCGTCCAAAACATCCCTTTGAGTTCCCTGGCCGAACGGTTTGGTGAATTGGACCCCGCCAAGATCATCTATTTGCATTGCCACAGCGGAGGCCGGTCCCTCAGGGCCGTTCAGTTCCTGAAAGGAAAAGGCTACACCCAGGTTAAAAGTGTCAAAGGTGGAATCCAGGCGTGGGCCGAGGAAATCGATCCTTCCCTGCCGAAATATTAAGGGAGGGATCATTCTCGGCAAAAGGATCGCCAGGCCGTAGAAATCCCAAAACCACCTTAAGCTCATTTTGTGATTGCCTTTCCCAGGCGAGTGTGAAAAATCACTTGCGCTTTTATGAACCTGCCACGCCCGGAAGTTGGTATTTTTGCCCCAGCGCACTGTATGGGAACCATGCAGGTTTCGTTGATTGTTAGGGTTTATTTTTTAGTTAAACAAATGAACGCAACCGGTTCGACAACCCGCCTCCGTTTTTAGCGTATGAACTCTTTTCCCACCGTCGATCCCATACCCCTGCCAGCCCCGGTCTGGCTGTTTAAAGGTTTGCACATAGTGACCCTCAGCCTTCACTTCATCACCGTGGAAATGATGCTGGGCAGCCTCCTGGTGGCGGTAGTGTTGAGCTTCCTCGGCGCGGGCGCCTTGCCCAACACCCCGGCGGCCTTGCGATTAAATGCGGCCGGGGCTTTGGCCCGCCGACTGCCGGTGCTGATGACTTTTGTGATCAATCTGGGGGTGCCACCTTTGCTGTTCGCTCAAGTCCTGTATGGCCGCGCCATCTACACCAGCAGCATCCTGATCGGGGTTCCCTGGATTTCGGTGATTGTTTTGCTCACGGTGGGCTACTGGCTGCTATACCGTTTCTCCTCAGCGATCGATGAAGGCCGCCGCGCCTGGTGGCTGGGGCTTTTGTCCTGGCTGATCGTCGCCAGCATCGCCAAAATCTACAGTTCCAACATGACTTTGATGCTGCGGCCCGAGGTTTGGAAACAGATGTATGCCGTCTCGGCTGTGGGATGGAATCTGCCCACGGGTGATCCCACGCTGATGCCGCGGTGGCTGTTCATGATGTGTGGCGGCTTGGTTTTCGCCGGGCTTTGGATGATCTGGCTTTCGACTTCGCGTTCCCAGGACACCGCGGTCCAAACCTACCTGTCCCGCGCTGGCGGCCGGCTGGCACTGGTGTCAGTAGTGATCCTGGGCGGCATTGCCTGTTGGTTGGTACAATCCCAACCGGAGGCGGTTCGGGCCGGTTTGGGGCAGAAATTAGGTTATCAACTGGCGGCCTATGGCTGGGCCGCTTCGATGGGGTTGGTGCTTTTGCTGGGGGCCCGGGCCGCCCTATCCAAACATACCTGTTTATGGTGCAGTTGGGGCGCCTTGGCGGCCGGCTTCCTGGCGGCTCTGGGATGGACCATTTACCGGGACGGCATTCGCGATTTGACCTTGGTCCAGAAGAACTACGATGTCTGGAGCCGCGCGTTGGAAGTCAATTGGAGCGTGGTGGGGTTATTCCTGGCGCTCTTTGTGGCGGGCGTCGGATTGCTGGCCTGGTTGATTTCGGTGGTGATGCGGGCCCGGCCCGTAACGGAAAGGGTGGTTTCATGAGCAAGTCCAAAACCAAAATTGAAAAGCAGGAGCAGGATGATTTACTCAGCCGCCGTGGCTTCGCCTCGGCGGCCCTCGGCGGAGTTGGGCTGTGTTACGCGGCGGCGGTCAGCTACCCGGTTTACCGCTACCTATCCGCCCCGGTGGAGAAATCCGCGGCCGCCGCGGCAGTGACCTCCGTCACCCCCCCGGATGCCGTCAAACTCCCCCCCGGGAAGCACATGATGTTCAAGTTCGGCGCCCGGCCAGCCTTGCTCATCCACCATAAGGACGGCACTTGGGCCGCCTTGGATGCGGTTTGCACCCACCTGGGCTGCACGGTCCAATACGAAACCGAGAATGACCGGATTTTTTGCGCCTGCCATGGCGGGATCTATGATGCCAAAACCGGCAAGAACATCAGCGGCCCCCCACCCCGGCCCCTGGGGAAATACGCGGTCACGGTTTCCCAGGATGCCGTGGTGGTGACGAGGGAAAAACAAGGATGATGAAGGGGTATCCGGTGGCGGCTTGCCCGCACCGCGGATTGCGCCACCCAGCCCCAGGTTCATGCGATTATTTTATTAGCCTATGAAATCGGTTTTCGCCTCAGTCTTTAACTGGATGGATGCGCGCCTGGGCCTCCAGGATCTTCTGCACCTGGCGCAAAAGAAAACAGTGCCGGTCCACCGCCAGACCTTTTGGTACTATTGGGGCGGACTCTCCCTGTTTTTCTTCCTGGTGCAGGCCTTCACTGGCGTGCTGCTGCTGCTCTATTACCGGCCTGGCCCGGAGGCTTACGAATCCGTCCGCCAGATTTCCTTCGACACCAATTTCGGCTGGCTGATTCGTTCCGCACATTCCTGGGCCGCCAACCTCATGATCCTGGCGATTTTCATCCACATGTTTTCGGTGTTTTTCATGAAAGCGTACCGGCAGCCACGCGAATTCGGCTGGTGGAGCGGCATGGGCTTGCTGCTCCTGTCGATGGTGTTTGGATTCAGCGGTTACCTGCTGCCCATGAACGAACTGGCTTTCTTCGCCACCAAAGTCGGTCTGGAGATTCCCGCCTCCTTCCCCTTGTTGGGCGCCAAAATGGCCTCCCTGGTGCGTGGCGGATTGGATGTCAACGAATATACCGTCCAGCGTTTCTTTGCGCTGCATGTGGTCATCCTGCCGGCACTGTTTTTACCCTTGCTCGGCTTTCACCTATGGCTGGTTCAGAAACACGGCAATGCCCTGCCACCGGAAGAGGAAGACAAGCCCGAAGCCCAGCGGCGGACCATGCCGTTTTTCCCGAATTTCTTCGCCAAGGATCTCGCCATGTGGTTGATTGCCTTGAACATTCTCGCGCTGCTGGCCTCCCTTTTCCCTTGGGAACTGGGTCCCATCGCCGACTCCTTGAAGCCGGCCCCCAAGGGAATCCACCCCGAATGGTATTTCATGAGTTCATTCCAAGTCTTGAAAATTTTCGGCCAGTGGTTCCCGGGAGCTTCGGGGGAGGTCATCGGCATGACCCTGTTCACCTTGGGCTTGGTGCTGTGGATTCTGGTGCCACTCTACGACACCTCACGCAAATCTGGCGAGCGGGCCAGGAATGCGACCTACTTCGGCCTGCTGGCCCTGGGGATCCTGGTGGTGACCACCACTTGGGGTTACCTCGCAATCCGCTAACCTCCAAAGGCTTCATTTTATGAATTATCCATTTTGGGATGTCCCTCACATCGGCAGCGGCTGGGTCATTGGCCTCATCGCCATTTACCACATCATGATTTCCCACTTCGCCGTTGGTGGCGGGTTTTACCTGCCCATGGCGGAGGCCAAAGCCCTGCGCGAAAACCGCAAGGACTGGCTGGATATACTCCAAAAACATGCCCGGTTTTTCCTGATCCTGACCGGCGTTTTCGGGGCGGTTTCAGGCGTGGGCATCTGGTTCGCCATCGGCCTCACCAATCCGGAAGCCACCAGCACTTTGATCCACAATTTCGTTTTCGGCTGGGCCATCGAGTGGGTCTTTTTCATCATCGAACTCTCTACGGCCGCGGTTTATTACTACACTTGGGGGCGCATCCCCAAAGAGTTGCATGTGAAAGTGGGATGGGTGTATGCCATTTCCTCCTTGCTCACCCTGGTGATCATCAACGGCATCCTCACCTTTATGCTTTTCCCCGGAAACACCTGGCTCCAAGTGGCAGGCTCGGGCCAGGAAGCCCACTATTTCTGGAATGCATTTTTCAATCCCACCTATTGGCCCAGCCTGCTCATGCGCATCCTCGTTTGCACCGCGCTGGCCGGCATTTGGGCGTTGGTCACCTGCAGCCGCCTGGACGGCCGCCTGCATGCCAAATTGAAAACGGAACTGGTCCGCTGGAGCGCCAAATGGCTGGTGCCCTCTTTTGCTTTGATGCCTTTGGCCCTGGCCTTTTACCTTTGGCAGGTGCCTGAGTCCCAGCGTTCCCTGCTGCAGTTGGGGATGTCCACCATGGGCACCGGGGCCTTCACCCAGGTCACTCGCATTGCCTTGCTCATCATCATGACCTCCGGCACCATTGTCCTGGTGGTATATTTCTTTGCCTGGCGCACCCCTGAAGATTTCAGCTTCGCCCATGCGATTGCCGTGTTATTCCTGGGTTTGGTGGCCACCGCCTCGGGCGAATATGCCCGGGAGGCCCTGCGCAAACCCTACGTGATTGGGCGGCACATGTTTTCCAATGGCATCCGCGTTCGCGACGTGGCGCGCCTTAATCAGGAGGGCTTTTTGACCAAAAGCTTGTGGACCACCGGCCCGGATAAACTCGCCCAAGGCGAAGCCATGTTCCGCGGCCAATGCCTCGCCTGCCATACCCGCGATGCCTATCGCCCCATGAAAATCCTGCTGGCTGGCCGGACCCGTGAATCCATCGGCAGCCTGCTTAAAATCCTGCACGATTACAAACCGGACTCCCCCTACCGCTCCTTTATGCCGCCCCTGGCCGGTACTCAAGCGGAAGTGGACGCTTTGGGCGATTTTCTGGCCGCGATGATTTCCACCAATCAGACGGCTGCAGCCGAAAACCCTGCCAAGCCAGCCAAAGTCGCCGCCAGCAGCGCCAAATCCGCTCCCTAAACCGGTCTTTAACCCTTCAGCAAGCCTGGGGAAATCGGCGGTGGATTCCGCAGCCGGGCTGCCCGGTTTTTTGTGGCGCTGGCTTTTCCCCGCCAATCAGGGTGATTATCCTTCATTGGCACTACTGACTTGCCTGCGGAAGGCTGGCTCCTACTTCATGGGATGGCGGCTGAAAAAATCCCAAATCAGCGCATTGGCGGACACATTCGTGGCCGATTTACCTATAAAACTGACCATCGGTTTCATGCCCGGCCAGGTATGGCCGCCACCTTCAATAGTCACCAAAACCGCTTCGGAACCGTTCCTCCCGCCGGAATATGTTTTCCGGGTAACCTTCAATTCATCGCCGGCTTTTGAAAGCACTTCCAGCCGGGGTTCCGCCAGGCAGCCATTGAGCGCCACCCAGGCCAGCACCGACTCTTCCGCACCCTTGAGCCGCATGAACGATTGCCTTTTCCCTGCGGATCGCGCGAAGGGCACCAAGGCATCTTCCGTGCCGTGGAAATGCAGCACTGGGACGGGGCGTTTCGGCTTGCTTTCGCTGATGGCAATGGTGCCCGCCACGGGCGCGATGGCAGCAATCCGGTCTGAAAGCTCAGCGGCAAGCCGGTAGCACATCATCGCGCCATTGCTCATGCCGCAGGCATACACCCGGTTGGTATCCACCTTGACCGACTTGGCCACTTCATCGATCACCCGGCTGATAAAGGCGACATCATCCACCCGCCCCTCGGCCTGCTTGCCGCCGAAACCGCCAGCATTCCAAACCAGAAATGGGCCGGCGCCGGTGCCGCTGGGATAGACCGCAATGAAACCAGCCTCATCCGAGTTCACATTCAGGCCGCAGAAAACCGCCATCATCGGTCCATTCATCGCCGCCCCATGCAGCGCCAGGACTACCGGGGCCGGTTGGTTGGGATCGTGCCGGGCCGGAATATGCATCAGGTAGGAACGTTTTTGCCCGCCGATGATCAAGCCCCGCAAATGGTCTCCGGGAGGGAGCGGATCGGATTGTCCCCAGGCCTGCGATACGAACATCGCCATCAACAGCAAGTTACCAGTTAGGTTCATAGGTTCAAATGATTCCCGGCAGTGATGTCTCGCGATCGTGGCCAAGCGCCAGCATGGCCTTGGTTCAAGGAGCCTTTTTAAGCCCTTCCCACCGCACCACCCAACTGCCATCGCTGGGGAAACCGGGAGCTTGGTTTTGGGGGCACCCATCCCAGCCGGCGGCCATCATGGCCACGGCATAAAGCAGTCCGCCGTTGCCGGGCAAATAAGGGCAAGGGCCGCCCGTATTCACCCCGCGCTGATCGTAGCGGTTTTTGCTGCCAGCCTCCTTGAGCAAGGCATCCACCGCCATCCGCGGCTCACCAACCCGGGCCGCGGCCATGGCCATCCAAGGGAAATCCCACCCCCAGCACCGGTTCCAATCCCAGGTTTGCCATACCTTGTGCACGGTGCGGCGTGCCGTCTCAAAATCCACGCCTTCCAAAGGGGGCAGCATGCCCAGCACGCCGATGGGATCCGGATGTTCCCAAGCCCGTTTCAGATAGGTATCAGTCCAATCGGCGGAATGCACAAAAACCTTGTCCACCGTCGGCAGCGGAGCCAAATTCCGCCGCACCTCATCCCACTTTGGCTCCCGTGCCAGCCCCATCCTTTCCCGCCAGCGTTGGGCTTGGTCAAGCCCCCACCGCCAGTATGCCAGATCAAAAACCGTATCCCGGGTGACACCTTGTTCGCTCGGCGGCATGATGGGTGCCAGGTGGCGGATCCCGCCCTGGTCGGCGGTTGGGAAATCAGCCATGTAGTCGGCGGTGGCAAAAACAACGTCCCGCCACTTTTCCAAGGTCTGCCGCGTGGGCTGCAAACGGTATTCCAGCTCAGCGAAAAATATCGGGTGCGGCTGTTGCCAATGCAGGACAAAGCTGCCGTCCCAAGGCGCCGTGCGGCCTTCCGGCCCAACCTGCTTGCCCCAGCGCGCTCCCTGGTAATCAAACTGCCCTGCCAACTGGCGCGCCACGGGGAGGAACTTTTCGTAACACCCCAACGCCCGGCCGGCCAGCGGCCAGCGATCCCACAGGCCAAAATGGGCCAGGTGCCACCAAACCATTTCCATATGGAATTGCCCACTCCAAAAGTCCACTCCCATCAAACCGATCTCCGCCGAAGGCCAGCTTCCGGCAGATTGGGCCGCCATGTGGTATTGGGAAAGAACGATCCGCCGCTCCAATTCGCGCCAGCGCGCATCCTTGCTTTGCGACAAATCAATGGCCCCGCCACTTTGCCAAAACTCCGGCCAATGCCGGGCGGCAGCGAGCTGGGTTTCCTCCACCGTGGGCAACGTCTCCAGAACCTGGCTGGAGAAAGCACAAACCAATTCGCAGCGTCCATCCCCTCCACCCACCACCAGGAAACGGTGGTTTCCCAACGCTGCATTGGCCACAGGCCTGAAATCGCAACCGGATCCCCAAGCCAGGCTGGCGATATAGGTTAGCGCATCAGCGGTCCGCCGCAGGCTGCCCGATCTTTTGTCCTCCTTCTTCACCAGTTCGCTGGTGTGTGCCTCAGGATGTTTCCAGTCGCCGACCCAAGCCCCCCCCATGGCCGCGGGGTAAGGAAAATCCAGGACCAATACCAACTTCCCATTCCCCAGCAGCGGCGACTCCGCCCGCACCGCCACCAAATCCAGCCTCGGATGAACGCAGGTTTCCACCTGGACCGGTTTCCCATCCACCTCAAAGCGGCTCCGGTGCAGTCCGGTCCATAAATCGAATGTCCTTTTTAATTTCGTAATCCGGCCGGGCGTCAAAGCCGAGCCATCAGCCTGAACCAACCGCAGGCGGGCCAGATTGGCCGGGTGAGGGTTTCTGAACATCCATCCGTCGAGATCGCCCCGCTCAGCGGCTTTTCGCATCGGCCCGGTGATCCGCCCCCGCTCGATAGTTCCCGTAGGAGGAACATCACCCATGACTGATCCGGGCGGCAGCGGCGCCGAATGCCAGGCCCAGTGCGACAGGGTACTGCCGCCAAAAGTCTGCAAACCGGTGGCGTCGGTGTTGAAGCAGAATTCCCCGTTGCCAAGGGGAATCTCCCCTTTCAATTCATTCCATTCGAGGTTGTGGCGAATCACCAGTGCCCGGCGGTCAATGACCTCAGCTGCATCCAGGTTCCCCAGGGAACAAAAAACCAAACCGGCGGCAAAAAGGTTTTTCATAAAGGTTTTTCAAGGTTGGCATGGTTGGCGCTGGAGGCCAGTTCCAGCACCGATGGTCAGCGGATTTTCTGGTCCGGCAATTCCTTGCGGATGCCTTCATCGATCGGCATTTTATCATTTCCGGCTTCCAGTCCGGTGGCCTTCATCAACCGGGCCAGTTCTCCTATCAAATCAGCGGCGACATTTTCATGGGCGCCATCGGCAGCCAGGTTATGGCGTTCCTCTGGATCATTCTGTAAATCGTAAAGCTCGGCCAGGTGGCGGTCAGGCGATCCATCGCCATGTGGGTAATGGATATATTTCCATCGGTCCGTTCGGACCGCGCGCACGTTGGGGGTATAAGGAAACTGTTTTTCGTAATTATACTCGTAAAACCACGCCTTGCGCCAGGCGGGGTCCCCCTGGTGCACCAGGTTTACCCACGAACGGCCCTGGATATCGGCCAGGGGTGGCGCGCCGCAAAGTTCCAAAAGGCTGGGGGCAACATCGATAGTGAGCGCCTGTTGGCGGATCACTTTTCCCCGGGCCAGGGCGGGGAAGCGAACCAGCAACGGAATCCGCAGGCTGGGATCATGCGCGGTGCGTTTATCCACCATGCCGTGCTCCCCTTCGAGCAGGCCATTGTCCCCCATAAACACGACCACGGTATGGTCCAGTTGCCGCGTGGCCTCCAGAAATTGGATCAACCGCCCCACACTGTCATCCACACTCAGGATCGTGCCCCAGTAACCGTGCACCATGTTCTCAAAATCCTTAACCGCGGCGGGACGGTCGTCGGGGAACTTTTTCCGCCACTCGAACAACGGGCCATAAATACCATGCCAGGTATATAGCCGCTCCTGGATCCAAGCCGGTTTGCCTGCCAGGTGGAAGGCGGTATCTGGATAGGGAACCCGCACTGCATCGAAAACCTGCGCATACTTTTCCTCCGGCGTATAAAAACTGTGCGGGGCTTTGTGGCCCACGCACATCACCCACGGTTTGCCACCATGATCCCGCCTGAGCCATTCCAGCGCCAGGTCGGTCACGACGGTTGTGTAATAGCCGGGGATCGGTTTTGCGCCGGCGCCGTGGAGATTCCACTCGGTGCCGAAGTATTTCCCCTGCCCTTTGTGCGTGGCGAAATAGTCAAAGCCTGGGCGGGGTTGGTCGTTGTCCTCTCCCATGTGCCATTTGCCCACGTAAGCAGTCTCATAACCCGCCTCGCGCAAGCGCATGGGCCAGTGAATCCGGCTCGCGGGCAGTTCTGTGAAGTTATCACGCACCCCATGGCTGTGCGCATAGCACCCGGTCAAAATCGAGGCCCGGCTGGGCGAGCAAAGCGAGGTAGTGCAAAAGGCGTTCGCAAACCGCACCCCTTCACCGGCCAGGCGATCGATATTGGGGGTCTTCAAGGCCGGATGACCGGCGCAACTCATGGCGTTCCAGCGGAGATCGTCGCAGAGGATGAAAAGCACGTTGGGCCGCTGCGCGGCAGCCTGGGCCTGCAAGCCGAGCCAAGGTCCCAAAAACAGGACAAGCGACAAAATCCAGCGTTTCATATGCCCAATTTTCGCCGAATCAAAAGCCCCAGTCACGCCCAATCACCATGGACTTTATTTTCACTACCGATCTCCGAACAAGGCCGTTCCCAGCCGGATGATCGTAGCCCCCTCCTCGATGGCTACCTCAAAATCCCCGCTCATGCCCATGCTTAAATGGGGCAGCGGAACCCCCAACTCTTGTTCACATTGCACCTTCAATTCACGCAACCGGCGGAATACTGGACGGACCTTTTCTGGTTCCAAGGTCCAGGGGGCAATGGTCATCAAGCCGTGGATTTCCAGTTTCTTGAATTCATTCAACGCCTTCAAATCACGCAAAACGGCTTCCGGCTTATACCCAAATTTACTGGCTTCACCAGCCACGTTGACCTCCAGAAGGATCGGCATCCTCTTGCCTGATTTTTCACAACATTTATTCAGCTCCTGGGCCAGGCCCAGGCTGTCCACGCTTTGGATCATCCCAAAAAAATGAACGGCGTCCCGGCATTTGTTGGATTGCAGATGCCCGATCAGATGCCAGCGCAGACGGTTGGGGCACATCCCGATTTTCAGCTTGGCCTCCTGCACCCGGTTCTCACCAAACAAGCTCAAGCCGAGTTCCGCCGCCTCACGGATCCGTTCCGGAGGCTGTTTTTTGGTGACCGCCAGCAAGGTTACCGAACCGGGCTCCCGCCTGCTACGCTCACAGGCCGCCGAGATCAGAACCTGGATTTTGTTCAAGTTTTCAGCTAGTTCCACGCTGCCATTTTAGTTCCAAACAGCGTGCCTTTACAAGGACAACCAAACCTTCGGTGCGCCGAGTTCAGGGCCATCGGTGGTGCGTGCCAATCACCGCTTTCTATTGCCAAAGACCTCGCGGAGGTATTGAATGGCTTCTGAACCGCATCTGAGCATGAAAAAGTTTAATATCGGCATCGTGGGCTATGGCTGGGCGGCGGAAGCGCATATCGCCGCCATCAACGCCGGGGCTGCCGGCAGAGTGACCGCGATCTGTTCCTCCCGGAATTTGGATGCCCGCGAACTCTCCGCCAAACATGGCTGTCCCCTCCAGATCTATACCGATTTGGATGCCATGCTCAAGAATCCGGAACTGGATGTGGTTTCCATTTGCAGTTACCACCAGCAACATCCCGCCCAGATCATCGCCGCCGCGCGGGCTGGCAAACACATTATCGCTGAAAAACCGCTGGCTTTGTCCTTGGCGGAACTGCGGGAGGTGGAACGCGAGGTCCGCCGGGCAGGGGTCCAATTTTGCCTCTGTTTCGAGCTGCGCTTTTCGGCCCAATTCCGGGCGGTGAAATCACTGATCGACCGCGGCTGGCTGGGGCAGGTGCATTACGGGGAAATCGATTACTACCACGGGATCGGCCCCTGGTATCGTGAGTTTGAATGGTGTACCACCATGGCCGGTTGCGGCAGCAGCCTGCTGGAAGCCGGGTGCCACGCCATGGATGCCCTGCTGTTGTGCATGGGCGGCGAAGTCGAGGAGGTGTATTCTTGCGGCGCGAAATCCACCAGCGCCACTTACGCGCCTTACGAATATCCACCCACTACGGTCACCGTGCTGCGGTTCCAGGATGGCCGGATGGGCAAGGTGGCCTCCGTGATCGATTGCTGGCAGCCATATTATTTCCATACCCACCTGGTCGGGAGCGAAGGCTCCCTGCTGGATAACAAATTCCACTCGAACCTCATCGAGGGCCTGAATCGAAATTCGTGGAGCCAGCTCGGTTTCAAACCGGTCGATTCGGGTGACGTGGCCGACCATCCTTACCAAACCCAGTTTGACGCCTTTTTCGACGCACTCAAACGCGGTGTGCCGATGCCGCTGACGAACCTCGACGAAGCCGTCCGGACGCATGAGGTCATTTTTGCGGCGGATTTATCCTGCCGGGAGCGGCGCCCGGTAAAAATGGCTGAAATACTCGATCAGCACTGAGCTCCAATCATACTGAAACAAAGCAAACCGCATTATGAGCACCTATACCCTCGCCCTGCATGGCGGTCCCCGGGCCGTCAAAGATGCGCTGCCGCATTGGCCGGCGTTCGACGAACCGGCAATCCAGGCGGTAACCGATACCCTGCGCTCGGGAAAAGTGAATTATTGGACCGGCCGCCGGGGAATGGAGTTTGAAAAACGTTTCGCAGCCTGGCAGGGGAGCCGTTACGCCATCAGTGTGGCTACCGGCACCGCCGCCCTGCATGTGGGGCTCTCGGTGCTGGGGATTGGCCCGGGTGACGAAGTCATAGTGCCCAGCTATACGTTCATCGCCAGCAGTTTCTCGATTGTCCAGGCCGGAGCCATTCCCCGCTTCGCGGATGTGAACCTGGAGGATCATTGCCTCAGCGTGGAATCGGCTGAAAAACTCGTCAATGAGCGGACCAAAGCGGTGATGCCCGTGCATCTATATGGCAATGTCTGCGATATGGATCCCGTGCTGGCCTTTGCCAGGAAGCACAAATTGTTCGTGGTGGAGGATAACGCCGAAGCTTTTGGCGGGATTTACAAGGGACGGAAAACCGGAACCCTGGGGGACATTGCCGGCTGCAGTTTTTGCCAGAATAAGACTTTCACGACCGGTGGCGAAGGCGGCATGGTGACCACCGACAGCGAAGACCTGGCGTGGGCCGCGCGCAGTTTCCGTGACCATGGCTATGATGTTCGTGATCGCCTGAACTTGCTCGAAATGGAGCAAAAACTCTCCTACATCCACAACCAGGTTGGCTGGAACTATCGCATGACCGAAATGCAGTCGGCCATTGGCTTGGCGGAATTGGACCGCATGGACACCTGGAATATGCCGCGGCGCCGGCGGAATGCCCGGATCATCCTGGACGCCCTCCAAGACGAACCATTGATCAAATTCCGGCCCATCGACACCCCCGAGCGCCAAAATGGATGGTATGTAATGGCCTTTTCGCTCGACATCGAAAACATGCACTGCGACATAGGGCAATTCGTGAAAGCGGTGGGGGCCGAAGGCGCGCCCTGCTGGAAGGTTTTTTGGCCGCAATGCCATACCGAACGAGCCTTCCGGGAAGGCCAGGCCTTCGGGCGGTCAGGATTCCCGTTCAAGTCCAGGGAATACACTTCCCCGGCCAGCGCGGACTATACAAAAGTGGAAGTGCCCCATGCGCTCTGGCACCAGGACCACACCTTTACCTGTTTTTCGTTTCCCACTTACGAACCCCACCACTGCGAGCAAATTGGCGAAGCCCTGCGCAAAGTCATCCGCGCCTACGCCAAATAATCGTCCGAGGAACTGAACAGCCATGCATGCCTGGATGAAACAAAATGCCTGTGCGTAACTTTAACAATATGAATCCGCCAATTCGATGGGGGGTAATCGGCTCGGGTGGCATCGCCCGGCGCCGGACAATTCCCGAAGGGATCCTGGCCGCGCCTAACGCCAAATTGATCGCCGTATATGATACCCAGGCGGCAGCCAACGCGGAGGTCGCCTGCCAGTTCGGCGCCCAACCCGCCAGCAGCCTGGCCGCTTTGCTGGAAGCTGGAATTGATGCCGTATACCTGGCCTCACCTCCGCAATTCCACTGCGAGCAAACCCTGCAATGTGCTGCCGCGGGCAAGCACGTGCTTTGCGAAAAACCGCTGGGACTGACCGTGGCGGAAGCGGAAACCATGATCGCCGCCTGCCAGCAGCAGAGGGTCACGCTGGGCACGGCCTTCATGATGCGGTTTAACACCCAGCACCAAGCCGCTTTGCGGTTGATCCAGGAAGGCCAGATTGGCCAGCCGGTCTTTGGCCGCGCTCAACTTTCCTGCTGGTATCCACCGCTGGCCGGCGCCTGGCGCCAGGATCCCCTGGCCAGCGGGGGCGGCTCGCTGATGGACATGGGCGGCCATTGTATTGATTTGTTGGAAATGTTCCTGGGGCCGGTGCGCACGGTCAGTTGCTTCCTGAACCGGGCCGTCCATTCTTACGCGGTTGAAGACAGCGCCCTGGTCTCCTTGCAGTTTGCCAGCGGCGCTTTGGGTGCGGTGGATGCTTTTTTCTGCATGCCCGATGAAGTCAGCCAAAACCGGCTGGAACTTTACGGCTCCCAAGGGGGCATCCTGGCTTCCGGCACCATCGGCCAAGGTGCGCAAGGTGAGATGCGGTTTGCCCGGAAATCTGCGGCTACCGGTTACGATGCCCAACAAGCCCGCAGCGGGGGTGAAAACCTGGCCGTCAATCCCGCCCCAATCAACACCTACCGGGCCGAAATCGAGGAATTCAGCCAGGCGCTGATGGAGCAGCGGGAGCCAGCCAATCATGCCCAACTGGGCCTGCAAAGCCAGCGCGTGCTGGCGGCTTGCTACGCCTCCACCAATTCCGGAAAACACATCCAGGTGCAATAAAGTTTTTTTATGAAACATCCGTATTTGATGGCGATTTTCTTATCCACCTCTTTGGCTGAAGCGGCCATTGATTACCGCGTCGGCGTGGCGACGGTGGATATCACCCCTCCCCTGGGCATTCCCATGGCGGGCTATTACCACGAACGCGGTGCCGATGGGGTGCTGGATTCCTTGTATAGCAAGGCCATGGTCATCGAATCGGGCGGTGATAAGCTCGCCCTGGTGGTGGTGGACATCATCAGTGTGACGCGCGAAATCACGGATCAGGCCCGGCTTGAAATCCAAAAATCGGCCGGCATTCCGGGAACGCAAGTGATGATCAGCGCCACCCATGCCCACACCGGTCCGGAACTGGCCAATCGCAATAACCGCAGCCCCGCCATGGGCGGCCAGCGGCAAATCGCGGTGGACTATACCGCCCAGTTACCCAAGCGCATCGCGGAAAGCGTTTGCCTGGCCAATGAGAAATTGCGCCCGGCCCGTCTGAGCACCACCCGCGGCCGGTGTGAAAACCTGGCTTACAACCGCCGCTACTTCATGCGCGATGGCAGTGTGGGCTGGAATCCGGGCAAATTGAATCCCAACATCGGCCTGCCAGCCGGCCCCTCCGATCCCGAAGTGGGCATTTTTTATGCCGAATCGCCCGAGGCAACCGGACCCGCTCAAGCCATCGCCACCTATGTCAATTTTGCCATGCATCCGGATACCACCGGCGGCAGCAAGTTCAGCGCGGATTGGCCCGGCGCCTTGGGCCGCGTGCTGGCTGGTTACCATGGCGCCGGCCACCTGACCCTCACCGCGAACGGCACCTGTGGTAATATCAATAACTTCGATTTTTTTTGGAAATGGCCGAACAGTGGCGCTTTTGAGCAAAACCGGATTGGGGTGATTCTGGGCGCCACGGTTTTTCAGGCCTACAAAGATTTGAAGCCCCTGTCTGCTGCGCCTTTGACGGCCAAGATCCAGACCGTCGAACTGGCCTTGCCAGGCATCTCTCCAGAGGAGGTGGCCGCAGCCCGAAAAACCTTGGACACCGTCAAGGATGACAGCGGCGGCAATTTTATGAAGTTGGTCAGGGCTTATCGGGCATTGGATGTGGCGGCCCGCGAGGGTAAACCTCTGCAGGTGGAAGTGCAGGCGATGGCCTTGGGCAAAGAACTGGCGTGGATCGGCTTGCCTGGTGAAGTGTTCGTGGAAATCGGGCTCGCCATAAAAAAGCGTTCTCCCTTTCCCCAAACCATGGTGGTGGAGCTGGCGAATGAAAACATCGGTTACATCCCGGATCGCCGGAGTTACGCGGAAGGCAACTATGAACCGGAAAGTGCCCGCTGCGCGGCCGGCTCCGGAGAAAGGCTCGCCGATGCCGCCGTTCAAATGCTGATTGAACTGCGCGAAAAGCCGCCCGTGCGCCGGGATTAGGAATTATTTCTTCGCGGCGGATTTTTTCTCCTGGAACACCAGGGATTCCGAATTCAGGCAATACCGCAGGCCTGTAGGCGGGGGTCCGTCCTCAAAAACATGGCCCAGGTGGCCGTCGCATCGGGTGCACAAGATTTCCACCCGCCGCATGCCAAGGCTCAGGTCGGGATGATTGGTTACATTTTCGGCCGCTATCGGGGCAAAGAAGCTGGGCCAGCCAGTGCCGGAATCGAATTTGGTTTCCGCCGAAAATAATGGCAGCTGGCAACACACGCACAAATAGATCCCGGGCTTTTTGTGGTCATAAAAGGCTCCGCAGAACGCGCGTTCAGTCCCTTTGCCGCGGGCAATTTGATACTGTGCCGGGGTCAGCAACCGGCGCCATTCAGCGTCGGTTTTCACCACCTTGGGCTGGGCAACTGCGGCTCCCATTACACCGTTTTCATCAAGCAAGCGGACTTTGACAGTCATATTTCTTTGGATCCCGCTCGGGATCTGGTTGGTATGGTTGGCAGCGTGGATCGTTCCCGCCATCAGGGCGAGTCCCACCACGCCAATGCATCCTGCGATAGTGCTCATTTTTCCCATCGCCCCCATTATAATCCATTCTTGAGGATTGGCCAATTTTGAGCCTTGTGAAATATTTGCTTTGAACTTTAGCAGTTTTGACTAGCTTGATGGTCAGGAACCTATGTGAGCATATGAAAACGATTGCTAATCTTCACGATCCCCTGCCCCGGCAAGGTTTCCGCGGGCGGGATTCGGTGTTCGCCTTTACCTTGATCGAGTTGCTGGTGGTCATTGCCATCATCGCCATCCTGGCCAGCATGCTGCTGCCCTCGCTGGCCCGGGCCAAGGAAAAGAGCAAAATAGCCCGTTGCTCGAGCAACCTGCGACAATTCGGCCTTTCCTGCACCATGTATGCCAACGATTTCAATGACAAGTTCCCGGAGCTGAAGAATGCCAACGGCGAATTGGGCTATTGGCCTTGGGATTGCCCGGAGCGCGTAACCGATCAACTCCTCAAATACGGCGGCAAGCGGCACATGTTTTACTGTCCCTCGTTCCTCAAACAGGATAATGACGAACTCTGGGTATTCACCACCAATCCGAACCAGCCCGGTTTGGGCTACCGCGTTTTGGGTTACGTCATGAGCTTCCCCTATTGCGGCCGGGTTCGGGAAACGAACATCAATTACACCCTCACCGCCAAGCCCATCAAGGTCAACAACGTGAGCATCCCCACCCGTCCCAGCGAACGCGCCATGCTGGCGGATTCCACCCTTTCGGTGGGCGCCAATGAAAACAACCGCCTGGCCAATCGCTACCGCAACGTGGATGGGGGCTGGAAAGGGCACCAGGCGGCCCACCTTAATACTCGCGGCAACCTGCCCGCGGGGGGCAATGTTTTGTGCCTCGACAACCACCTGGAGTGGCGGAAATTTGAAAAAATGATCGTGCGTACCGATGGTGATCCTTCGTTTTGGTGGTAGTTCCCCATTTTATTTTGCTTATGATTCAAGGTATATTTGTCCCCAATTTGGTGCCGTTTGACAACGACGGCCGGATCAACGAAGGCGAGCTTCGCCGCCTGATTAACTGGTTGATTGAAAAAGGCGTCAGCGGACTTTACCCCAATGGCAGCACCGGCGAGTTTATCCGCTTGAGCTTTGAGGAACGCAAACGGGTCATCCAAATCGTGGCGGAGGAGAACCGGGGGCGCGTGCCGATTTTGGCGGGCGCGGCCGAAAATAACATCTCCATGATTCTGGAAGCTTGCCGCGCCTATGCCGATTGGGGATGCACCGCGGTTTCCATTACCGGCCCCTACTATTACAAGGTAAGCCAGGAGAGCATTGAGCATTTCTTCCGGGAAATCGCCCGGCAGACGCCCATCGATATTGTGCTCTATAACATTCCCCAATTCTCCAACGAAATCAGCGTTCCCGTGCTCACCCGGCTGGCGTTGGACTGCCCCCGCATCGTCGGTGTCAAAGATAGCAGCCGCGACCTGTCGCGCTTCCTGAACACGCTGCATCAAGTCAAACCGCAGCGCCCCGATTTCTCCTGCCTGATTGGCTGCGAAGAAATTCTGTTCCCTTCGCTCCTGATGGGAGCGGATGGCGGGACCATCGCCAGCGCAGGGGTGGTGCCGGAAGTGATCATGAAGCTCTACCAGTATTTCCGGTCTGGCAATTGGCAGGAAGGCAAGCGGCTTCAACTAAAACTGCTGGATTTGATCAATGCCATGTTGTTTGGCCCAAACTTCCCCGAGGGCTTCCGGGCCGGGCTATCCCTGCGCGGATTCCAATTGGGAACTACCCGGCAATTATTGTCACCCAAAGAAAAATCCGATTTGGAAGAAATCCGGTCCCAGGTAGCCTGCCTGCTGGCGGATTGCGGGTTCGCGGAGGCCGCTTCTGCCTGCCGCCGCAAAGAGACCCAAGGCCCCTTGGCGGCCAAACCCACCGCCGAGGACATCATGCGCGAGGTCCAAAAGCTGCTCGAAACCTGACGCGTCGTTACTAATCCCGGGCCTTGCCCAGCATCGCTTCCTGGAAGCGTTTCGGCGCCTGGCTGACTTTGCCGGAAAAGTTCGACAACTGCAGCGGTTTATCTGCTTCAGCTTCCAACCGGAGGCAATAGGCAGCCCCTTTTTCGGTATTGAATGACAAGGTGTTGCTCGCGCCCGGATTGATTTTCACAGGCGCTCCTTGGTTGCCGGTTATTTGTTTCAAGCCAACCGGCTGCCCGGGCCAGGGATTTTCCATCCGGCAGGTATTCCCCTCCAAACTCTCCACAACCACCAAGTCTGCTGGCTTTCCCGGTTGCCGCGTGGAGGAAACCAGGAAGGCTCCGTTGGCGCGCAGTTGAAAAGCGGCGGGCCAGGCGCTGGGCACCCCGGGGAAAACCCGAATCACTCCGTCATGGCTTTGCAGCAGCATCTCATTGACCGCTGCCGCCAGAATACCGAGCGGTTCATGGCCGTGTTGGATGAATGGTTGCATCGGCAGGTCGATCTTGTCACCCGAGGCATTGACGTTGCGATAAGTCACCGCCCGATCATGGATATAGTCGCGCTGGCAGGAGAAAACCGGATTGGTGGCCGCGTTCTGGTATCGCGAGTAGGTATACCAGTGATTGATATTGTAAAACAGTCCTTGAGGGAAATGCTGCAAGCGACGGATGGTGGAGTTCAAGTGTGCCTCCGCTTCGTTTCCCAATCCAAGGCGGGCGCAGACCAGCGCCATGGGTTCGATGGCGCCCATTTGATCCAAGGGGTATTCACGAATGGTCCGGACGGCAGTTTCAAAAAGCGGAGTTCCCTTGTCTTTCAAACCCAGGTCACCGGCTGGAAATACCGGCGCGCAATTGCGGCAAAACCATTTTGCCGACAGCCCCTCCCGGATGATTTCTCCGGCCTGGTTCCAGGCCACGGCAAAAACCGGCCCGCCTGGAGCGGGCACGGCCTGGGGATAGGCCGGCAGATGCTCCAGGATGTTTTGCCATTGTGCGCGTTTTCCCTCATCGAGGTTCAATTGCCGGCTCATTTCGATCAACCGCGCAAAGGAAACCCGGATCATGGCCAGGTCGGTAATGGGATTGCGGCATTGGTTGTTCTCCGGGCTTTCGTAGGGTTGCGATGGGAAAATGAAAAACTCGTTGCGCAGGGCATCCCAGCGCAACGCCTGCACATAGAATTCCGCCGCCTTTTTCAGGAATGGATAAGCCCGTTCCCGGAGGAATTCCTGATCCCCCGTCCACCGCGCGTATTCCCAAAAGAACTGGGCCATCTGGGAGGCGGGGGTGAAATTATTGATCATGTCACCCCGGTCCCAGAAGCTCATTTCTCCCAGCAGCGAATGTCCCTCGCTCCAAAGGATGGCGCCCGGATAGCCACGCCGCTCCGCCTGTTTTTCGGCGAATGGCCGCAACCGCCAATAGGTGTCCACGTAAGGCCGCAAGAGATCGGCATGGTTCGCGGTGCACAAGCTCCAATAAGCCTGCTGCATATTCCAATGGTGCGGAGTCACCCATTGCCGCACATCGTGGTTCCAGGTGAAGGCCCCGCCATTGAAAACCAGCGGAAAACGCCCGCGCGAGCCGCTGCCCATCAGGTATAAATGCAGGTAATAAAGGTTCTCCAGATAATCATTCCCGGTATGCAGAAAGGATTTCTTCCAAAACGCGGCCCACCATTGCCGGTGCGCCTCCTGCAGGGCCTTCACCCCGCGGCTTTCGCAATCGTCCAGCAACCGCCGGGCCGCCGCCAACGGCTCCGGGGACTCCTGGCTGGTCGCCACCGCCACCGCCAGCGTGAACTTTTGGGTGGGCCTGCCATCCAAGAGGATTTCCCCCCGCCGACTGTGCGCCAGGGCGGCCTTCGCCTCGGGCGCACCCAGCACCCGTGCGGCCATCGCAAAAGAGCCGTGCGCCAGGTTTTCCACCACCCAAATATCTCGCCCGACGGTTCCGGCTTGAGCGGCGCCCAATCCCTTTTCTGCGCCACGGACAATGCCGCCATACCATCCACCAAAAGCCCGGCTGCCCCAACGTTCCAAGGCAATTCGCACCGGGGTGCCTTTGGCTGCCAAATCGCCACGTCCCTGAACCTCGCAAGCCACCAAAAACACGTTATGATTGGGCTGGACCCAGGCGGCACTGTCCGTGCTTAAAAACGGCGTTAGGCTTGTGATTTTGGCCTTTGCCTCGGCCAAGCTTAACCGGGCCTCGAATCCGTCCAAGTAAAGCCATTGGTAGCACGGAGTGGCAAAATCGATAGTCACCCGACCACAGGAACGCAAAATATCCCCGCTGGTGTCGCCGGGCAGAGCGGCATCCCAGGTGTCGCATTTGTTGATTTGCGCCACCACGCTGGAGTCCCCCGTCCAAAGCATGGCTGATAAATCGCCATTCCCCAGCGGAAATCCCTCGTATCCTTCATAGCCGGGCGTTTGATATACGATGTCGTGTTGGGATAAATAGGCCGGGTATTCCACTCGCGCAGATAACCAACCGGGCTCACCGGGCTGGCTCATCGGTTCCGGCTTCGCTATCAGCAATCCGGCGACCGTCATCCAAAACGCTGCCGCCCGGGAGGCAGGCAGTTTATTCGACCAGGCATGGATCATAAAAACCTTCGGTTTAAAAAATTAATTCAATAGTTCCGTCACTGCGAACAACCGGCCCCGATGCCAGACTTGCATTTCCTCCAAATTCCCGTTGGAGTTGGTGGTCAACAAGCAAAAATCGGCGGGCATGCCGGGCTTGAGGGCCGGATCCCAACCCATTAAGGCCGCCGGGTTCACTGAATAGCGCCGCCAGGCTTCCCGCCAATCGCCGCCCAGCATTTTTGTGGCTCGTAAAACGCCTTCGATCGGCCGCAGCGCTGAACCGGCAAAATTCGTCTTTCCAGGCTGCCGCACAATCTGATCCCCACCCACTTCCAGTTCCATGGTGCCCAGGCGGTAACGTCCCGGCGGGGCGCCGGCGGCGGCCATGGCATCGCTCGTATAAATGATGCGCGGCTTGCCCGCTGCGCGGTGGATGAGCCGGAATAGCGGCGGTGAAACATGCATTCCATCCGGGATCAGGCTGAAAAAATTGAATCCCCCATCCATAACCCGCCACACAATATTGTCATGACGGTCGAGTTCACGCGGGCAGGCGTTGGCGAGGTGCGTGAAGCCACGGGCGCCCCGCAGGATGGCTTCAGCCAATTCCGCAGCGGATGCATTGGAGTGGCCCAAGCTGACCTTCCATCCCATGGCGGTGGCCGCTTCGACCGCCGCCATCACTCCCTGGCGTTCCGGAGCCATGGTTAACAGCACCGCATCCCCTTCCACTGTGGCCGCCAGTTCCCGCAGATGTCTGGGTGAGGGATCCAGCATCCAGGCTGGATTGTGGGCGCCGTGATAGCCCGGTTCGGGAGATAAAAAAGGCCCCTCCAAATGCCAGCCGCGGATAGCCTGGATCAACTCGGGCGATTGCTGGCGCAAATCCCGCAAATGGTTTAAACGCCGCAGCAGGCGCGGCCATTCATCGGTGATCAACGTCAGCAAAAAGGTGGTGCAACCCGCCTGGCGCAGGCCATGAACCGCCCGCAACAGATCCTCCAAGCCCACGTCGTCGCCTTGAAAATCCACGCCATTGTATCCATTGACCTGCACGTCGAACAGGCACGGGGCCAGCCATTTTGAGGCATGACTTTCCGGTGCCGGTTGAATCTGAGTGATTATTTCGCCGGTCCATTCAATCCGCAGACTTTCGCCGCTTTCCAGGTGGCGGGAGACAATCGACTGTAAACTCATGGGCCGAGTTTGGCCGCCACGAACAGTTTGGGCCAGAATATTCAGGCGATTCCCAGGCCGTGGCTCACGTTCCGGATGATGGGCTCCCCAGCCTCATTCCGGCCCATTGCCGGGCGCCTTCCAGGTTGTTGAAACAGCCCTCCAACTGGGCCTCAAAGGCGCCGGCGAGGATTTCCCCCATGGCTGGCCCGGGTGCGATGCCCATCTCCATCAGATGCCGCCCTTGAAGAATCGGTTTGGGGGCGGCGGCGTTTAACTGCATCGCCCGGGCGATCTCCCGCAAAGTGGTTACTCCGGGAGGCACTTCCGCCGGCAAAGGGGGCCGACCGGATCCATCCGCGATCATGACCAGGCAAAGGTTTTCGATCGTTTCCGGCTCCAGCCGTTTGGCCAGACGCCGCACTGCTTTCTCACTGGTTTGCTGCAGGTGGGCCAGGTGCTGGACCACCAAAGGAAGAACCCGTTTGCGAATCGCCAGCGGCGCATTGATACGTTCCAGGAATCGCTCCACCAGCGGGCCACCGCCCTCTTCGTGCCCCGGTGAAATCCAACGCATCCGGCCACCCTTTTCGGCAAAAGTGGTGGTCTGGGGTTTGGCAAAATCATGGCCCAAAACCGCCAGCATCAAAACGATGCGCGTCTCGGCGTCAGCGGCCCGCCACTCCGGCAGGCGCTGCAGCGCATCACAACCATGGCAGGTATGGGTAAACACATCCCCCTCCGGATGCCATTCGGGATCCTGTGGCACGCCTTGGAGCGCCTGGATTTCCGGGAAATGGCGGATCCATCCCGTGTGCTCCAGGAACCTCAGTCCGGCGGACGGAAGGATGCTTTTTTCAGCCCACTTGAACCACTCCTCGCGAACCCGCTCAACCGCCAGTTCGGTATATGCAGAAGCAATTGAACGGCATAGTTCCCGCGTCTTCGCGCATGCGGTCAACCCGAAACGCCCGGCAAATTGCATGCCTCGCAACACCCGCAGGGGATCCTCGGCAAAAGCGGAACTGGTATGGCGGAGAATCCGGTTGCGAAGATCATTCAATCCTCCGAAAAAATCCAGCATCTCGTCATGCACCGGATCATACATCAAGGCGTTGATGGTGAAGTCCCGGCGGGAGGCGGCTTGTTGGGGAGTAATGTCGGGATCGAACTCTATTTCAAATCCTTTGTGCCCGGGAGCCACCTTGGAATCCCGTCGGGGAATGGTGAAGTCAAAAGTTTCACCACCATGGATGGTTAATTTCACCACGCCAAAGGATCGGCCCACCAAGTCGGTTTTACCCCACGGTTTCAAAGCCTGGACCAAATCCTGGTAGGAAACCCCAAAAACCTCCAAGTCCAGATCCTTGCAGGGCAGGCCCAGCAACCAATCCCGCACGCAGCCTCCGACGCAGTAAGTGCGCCACAACTGAGGGGTTTCGGTCAAAATGCGCCTCAAGCAGGCGGGGATCAGCAGGACGGGGGTCTTTTCAGATAATTTCAAGGGACAAAAATATTTGGCTGGTTAACGCAACCGGGCCATTTGCCGCCGGGCAACATAGGGATCCACCCGCGCCACCATGAAATAGGCGAAACGCTCCTTGAGTTTTTGCCAAAAAGACCGGCTCCGGCGCCAGTCCTCGAGGTTGATTCGGCGGCTTTGTTGCAGCATCTCACCGAAAATTTCCCCAGCTTCCCGGGCCAACTGGCGGTTGTGCAAGTGGAGCATCAACTCATAATTGATACCCAGGCTCCGCAGATCCAGATTGGCTGATCCGAGAAAAACCGTGTCGTCCAAAACCACCAACTTCGCATGGAGCACCTGGGGTTGATACTCGTAGATTTCGATGCCGGAGCGCAGCATGCCCGAATATAAGTTTTGTGCCGCCAATTGCGATAGCGCCACATCCGATTTGCCCGCCAGCAGGATTTGCACCCGCCCACCTTCGCGGGGCCGGCGCATCAATTCGCGGCGGATCCGCCACGTCGGCAGAAAATAGGCCGCCGCTATCTGTACGGATTTGGCGGTTTTAAGTTCCCGGCGGAGGTTCAACTTGAAAGCGTCCATGCCCCGCCCTGGGCCATTGTTCAGAACCTGACCTCCGCCGGCGATCGGGGAAAGCCCCGCCACTGATCGGCGCAAGCGGGCAAATCGCCGGTGCTTGAAATCCGCCAGCGAACACATCATTTCAAAGGAATCGGTCAGATCCACGGAGATCTGGCCTTGCACCCGCAATCCGAGATCGCGCCACCCCTTGGTGACGCCATCCCCTTGGTATTCGGAGGAAATGTTATATCCTCCCACAATGGCCACGTTTTCGTCACAAACCAATAGCTTGCGATGATTGCGGATACCCCATCGCTCCAGCGTGATCGGATTGAACCATTTGACCTCTCCTCCCCGCCTCCGCACGTTTTCCCAAAAAGCATCGGAGAGGTAAAGCGAGCCGAAGGCATCGACGAGTACCCGCACTTCCACACCGCGCGCCGCCGCCCGCTCCAAGGCGTCTCGTATATCCTCGCCCAGCTTGCATGCGGAAAAAATATAGGATTCCAACCGGATCGAACTCTGGGCGGCGTCGATGGCAGCGATCATGGCCGCAAAAGCCTCATCACCAGTCTTAAGCCATTCAAACGAGCAGGCCTTGTTCATAGTCCGGCGGTTATTATGACCACAGCCTCCCCAATCTCAATCATTTCTCTCCGGCTCGGCAATCAGGGTACGTTGGTGCAGGAGCACCGGCCAAACCTGGCCAATTTTTCGGGTCGATGAACTTTTCAAAATCACGGTTTCTTTTCAATCCACCGGTAAAACCGCTGCGGATATGCCAGGGCATTCGTATCCCTCCAGGCAAACGAAGGACCGATCATTTCCAATGATGGGATCGCCTCCCAATCCAGGAGATTGGTGGAGACCTCCACGCCGTAAACGGATCCCGGATAACCGATCCCCTGGATGGCAAAACCCGATCCTGTGGGTCGCATCAGCGTTTGATTGGCAATGGAGAAATCATGATAGAAATGCAAATATAATTGAATGCTCCCCTCGGGATGATACGCATTCCCATCCACCATGATGTGGTATAATGCCTTGGACTTCACCGCAAAATTCACCTGACTGTCGTAGTCATTGGCATGCGGAGTACTGCTGTTTTCATTGCTCGCCACCCAAGTGAGGTTGGTGAGGGCCGTGCCCGAAAAAATCCCCATCCGGGTATCAAAATCGCGGCTGGCGGCACCGATGGTCACACGTCCATTGTCCGGCGCCTGCCAGGACCACCAAACGGTATGATATCCAGGTTCGTAATTGAAATCGGGCCCGCCCAATTCAGGCTCCCCCTGTTCGCGGGAGGCGGCATAATTGTTGGCGGTAAAATTGGTGATCGAACCCGTCAGCAAAATGCTATTGGTGAAATTATCATTAGCGGGAGGGGCCCCGGGGACAATTTTCAAGCTGATGGTCCCGGAGCTCAAATAATACCCGCCCCCCACGCTGATTTGATAGGTCATTCCAGCCACTGCTTGCACATTCAGCTGGCTGGTCAATTTCCCTTCTCCGGCATTGTCGTTCCAACCCACAAATCCCAATTCGGCGAGGGTGGAATTAGTGTATACCACGATATCTGTATCGAAGGAACTGCCTTCGGTAGTGATCAATACCGATCCACTGATGGGCGACACCCACTGCCACCACACATTGCGCCCCTGACCGGGATCGTCCGGCTCGAAGGAAGCGTCCACATTGGATCCCGATGCCGCCGCCGGGAAATTCGTCAGGGTGATTCGGTTGGCGAAATCATCATTGGACGGCACCGAAAGGGTGAGCGTCAATAACACCCGACCGCTTTCTCCATCCCGGCCATCCACCGCCACTTGATATTCCCCTCCGTTCCGCACGGCGATTTGAACCTGGCTGGTTTTATCCCATTCAAACGCATCGTCGTTGGCGGCGACGAGCTTTAACGAGTTCAGGGACGAGTTGGTGTAAACCGCCAACAGGGTATCGAAGGTGCTGCCGGCAGTGGATACCGTCAGGCGGCCGTCTGCGGGCGCTTTCCAGGTCCACCAAAGGGACTTTCCGCCACTGTTGCCGGCGTGGACCGGTTCCCCGGTCTCCTTGCTGGCGGAAGAATTTTCGCCAAAGGTGGTGGCCCGGGGCCCCGCCAAAGGAATGCGGTTGGCGAATTGGTCATTGGGGGGAGGGCCTTGAACTTCGGTCAAGCGCATGAGAAAGCCATCGCTGAAGTTCCCCCCATTCTTGATCACCATGGCGTCAGCGGTTATCGGAAGATAAGGCGGAATCGGGCCGGGACTGATCGAACCCGTCAATAATACTCCACCCAGTTTATCCAAAGCCAATCCATAGGCCGCATCCCAATTGGAATTCCCCAGATAAATAAAATGCTCCAGCGAGGAACCATCCGCGTTGATTTTGGCCGCAAAACCATCGTAATAACCGCTATAAATATTGGCCGCGATGCCGGTTGGGGCCATGGCTGCGGACCCGGTGCGGGCCGCGACATAGGCGTTGCCGGCGGAGTCGATCGCCAAACCCGCTTTGCCCAAGGAAATCCGCTCGTCACCAATGTATTCCAATAAGGATGTGAAATCGCTGCCCTCCCCCCCAAGGTATGTGGAATAAAGCAAGGCGGATCCCTGGCTGTTCAACTTGGCCACAAAACTGTCGAAGCTGCCATTGTTTTGCGACTGCCAGCACTTGGCCGATACGGGGAAATTCGTGGCATCGGTCTGCCCGAATATGTAAGCCTGGCCCAGGGCATCGACCGCTATCGCCGCGACCAAAGACTCACGGTCGCTCCCGCCCAGGAAGGCCAGGTATTCCAACTTTGTCCCGGTGGGATTCAGTTTGGCAACAAAACCATTTTGCCAACCGCCAGGCCCCAGAACCCGCGGCATGGTTTGCGTGCTCGAAAAACTCGCCGAGCGGGTCCACCCTCCCACATAGGCATTGTCGGTTTGATCCACAGTGATGGAAGAAGCTCCGTCGGCGTCCGTCCCGCCAAGGTAACTGGCATACAACAGTTTCTGGCCGGTAGCGCTCAATTTGACGACAAAGGCGTCATATTTCCCGCCGAGCGTAGTTTGCATGGCGTTGGTGCTCAGCGGGAAATTGGTGGAAGCCGTCCAACCGGTTACCCAAGCCTGCCCTTGGGAGTCAACCGCGATGCTCCGGCCCATGTCCATGCCACTGCCTCCGAGGAAGGTGCAATATGCCAGGGATGACCCGTCAGGATTGATTTTTGCCGCAAAAGCGTCGCCCCCACCGCCATAAACCGGCTGGCAAGCGTTGGTGGCAGGCAGCATTTCACCACTATCTCCGGTGATGTAAATGTTGTCCTGGCTATCCAGCGTCATCCCCTGCACCACTGCTCCCACTAAAAAGATGGAAAACAGGATCCGGTGGTCGGTTGCGGAAAATTTCGTGATAAAGGCGCCGCTGGTGATTCCCTCCGCTCCCAACCGATGCGTAACCGGGTAAGTAAGCGAGGAGGTGAATCCTGCCACGATGGCATTATTATTCGAATCCGCCGCGATCGCATACCCATAAACACCTTCACCGCTCCCATCGCCACCGAGGTAGGTGGAATAGTTGAGGAACCACTGGGTATTGGTGCTGGCCGCCCGGCTCTCAAAAACCAGAACGCAAAAACCGGTAATACACAGGCAACGAAGAAGTTTCATAAGGCAACAGGTTAGTTGTTTTACGTTCGCCACAGACGGGCTTATGATATGCTGATAAACCGTCTATTGCAAGCACAGGAAATTAAATGTCTGCCCCTGCTTTAGCGGCCCGCTTTGGCGAAAACCGGCGAGCCGGGTTTCGTCCCAAACGCACGGGCAGAAGCGGTTGGAATTCTGCGGTATTGATTGCAGGTTTTAATAGCCTTGCCGGCCTTTTAATGGTAAGGGTTGCTAAAAGACATGAAATGAGGTCTCCGCCATAAATATATGCCCGCCCGAATAACATCCTGGCTGGGCCAGACTGGATTGCCTGCCCTGAGGCGATCCTGGATGAGGGCTGTCATCTATTTCACCATGTTATTTTTTCCGCCGGCTGGCCTGCTCGCCTTGGACTTGGACACTTGCCGGGAAAAGTTTGCGGCGGGAGATTATGAGGAGTGCCTCAAGCTTTGCGAAACCGCCATCCGCGACAAACTGCCGCAGGAAAGTTGGCGGTTGTTGCTGGCTGAAACGTGCCTGACCTTGGGGCGGCTGGAACAGGCGCGCACGGTCATCGAGGAATCGGTGGACCGTTTTCCAACCAGCATTCGCTCCCGCTGGCTGGGGGCCACCATTTTTGAACAAAGCGGCCAGCAAGCCCGCGCCGAGCGACTGCTTGACGAACTGATCGTCTTCTTGCGATCCGATCCTTATATCTACCGCAACCCGGTGAACATGGTCTTATTGGGCCGGACCGCCCTGCGCCGTGGCAATGATCCCAAGCAGGTACTTGAAAAGCTGTATGAGGCGGCCAAACGCAGCGATCCTGATTGCCGGGAGGCCTACCTGGCTATTGGGGATTTGGCGCTGGAAAAATCTGATTTTGAACTCGCCAAAAAGAATTCCCAGGAAGGCGCCAAGCGCTTCTCCAACGATCCCGATTTTCTGGTTGGCCTGGCCAGGGCTTATGCGGCCACGGACCGCAAAGAATCACTGAAATTCCTGGAGGAAACGCTCCAGAAAAACCCCCATCACATCCCCGCCCTCTTGATGCTGGTCAACCATGCCATTGACGGGGAGGATTACGCGGAGGCGGAAAAATTCTTGAAGCGGATTGAGCAAATCAACCCCCGGCATCCCGAAGCCTGGGCCTGCCGGGCGGTCCTCAAACGACTGGAAAATGACCCCGCCGGGGCCCGGGAGTCGCGCGCAACCGCTCTGAAAGATTGGCCCACCAATCCCCGGGTGGATTACTTGGTGGGCTTGAAATTGTCACAAAAATACCGATTCGCCGAGGGTTCGGAACACCAGCAATTGGCGCTGCAAATGGATGCCAAATACCGGCCGGCAGCCATGCAGTTGGCGCAGGATTTTTTGCGGCTGGGCCGGGAAGCCGAAGGCTGGAGGCTGGTTGAAGAAACCTGCCGTGTGGATCCCTACAATGTGGCGGCCTACAATCTGACTATCCTCAAAGAAAACCTGGCCAAATATGCCACCCTTACCAATCAAAACTTCCGGGTCCGGATGAGCGCCTCCGAAGCGGCGGTTTACGGACACCGGGTGCTGGATCTGCTGGCTCGGGCCAGAGCGCGGCTGAGTGAGCGCTACGGTTACGCCCCGGTCGAACCGGTGCTCGTGGAACTCTTCGCCGACGCCAAGGATTTTGAAGTGCGCACTTTTGGCATGCCCGAGAACTCCGGCTACCTCGGCGTTTGTTTCGGCTCGGTCATCACCGCTAACAGTCCCGCCGCGCCCACTTCCCGTACGGCCAACTGGGAATCGATGCTGTGGCATGAATTTACCCATGTGGTGACGCTGCAGATGACAAAAAACCAAATGCCCCGCTGGCTGAGTGAAGGCATTTCGGTCTTCGAGGAGGAGCAGGCCAATCCCGCCTGGGGCCAACGGCTGAATCCACGGATGCGGGAAATGATCCTGGGGGATGAATTTGTCCCGCTGTCAAAACTGAGCACCGCCTTTTTGACGGCCAAAGATAGGCTGCACCTGCAGTTTGCCTATTGCGAATCGTCGCTGGCGGTGGCTTTCTTGGTGGAGCGATACGGCTTGGATGCCATGCAACGGCTGCTGCGGGCTTTGGGCACGGGGGTTGCGTTGGATAAAGCCATCGAAACCAATTTGGCGCCGCTGCGGCAGGTGGATTCGTTATTCGACAGCTTTGTCCACAAAAAAGCCCTTAAATATGGCGGCCAACTCGACTGGCAAAAACCACCTTCGGAGATACTGGCTTCTGAGCACGCAGATGGGTTGAACCAATGGCTGGTCGAACATCCAACAAATTACTGGGCGCTCACCACCCAGGCGACACGGCTCGTCACCGGCAGCCAGTGGCAGGCAGCGAAGATCCCTTTAACCAAATTGATCCAGCTCTTCCCGGAAAATACCGGATCGGATAATCCCTACCGCCTGTTGGCCACCGTTCACCGCTCCCTCCAGGATACGAACGCGGAAACAAAAATTCTCGCTGAATGGAGTTTGCGCGATGCCGAGGCCGTGGATGCCTATCTGCGGTTGATGGACCAAGCCTCAGCGGCTGGGGATTGGGAAGTCGTCGTCACCAACGCCGAGCGCTACCTGGCCGTCAGCCCCATGGTCCTGCCGCCCTGGCGGCACCTGGCCATGGCCAGCGAAGCGGCGGGCCGACCCGACCAGGCGATGGCCGCCTATCGGCGGTTGTTGCTGCTGGATCCGCCGGATCCGGCGATCATCCATTACCGCCTGGCCAGTTTGTTGGTTGGAAAAGATGATACGGCGGCCAAGCATCACGTGCTCCAAGCCCTGGAGGAGGCCCCCCGCTTCCGGGATGCCCAAAAGTTGCTTTTGCGGATCAAAAACCGGGAAACCGGAAAAACGGCCAATCAATCACCTCCGGACCGGCAGGGCGCCCTATGATATGTAGCAGAACACACCACGGCTTCGGCCGGCCATAGAAAGGAAATAGATTGCAAGCATCCAACGATAACCGGCAAGCCGAGCAGGAGACAGTGGAGCGACTGCGGTCCAGCCGGGCGCGTATTGAAGCCGAGTTGGGCAAAGTCATCATCGGCCAAAAGGAAGTCATCGAGGAAATCCTGGTGGCTCTGTTCGCCGGCGGCCACTGCTTGATCACCGGTGCGCCAGGCCTGGCGAAAACCCTGCTGGTCAAATCCATCGCGCAGATTTTCGACCTGAAGTTCCAGCGTCTTCAGTTCACCCCTGACCTGATGCCATCCGACATCACCGGCACGGACATCCTCCAGCAAACCGCTGAGGGCCGGCAGTTGGTTTTTGTCAAGGGACCCATTTTCGCCAACCTGATCCTGGCGGATGAAATTAATCGCACCCCACCCAAAACGCAGGCCGCCCTGCTGGAAGCCATGCAGGAGTTGCAGGTGACGGCCGCTGGCGTGCGGCACGTTCTGGAAGAGCCATTCTTCGTCCTGGCCACTCAAAATCCGATCGAAATGGAGGGCACCTATCCGCTGCCGGAGGCCCAGCTGGACCGGTTCATGTTCAACGTGGTGATCGATTACCTGCCCATCTCCGAAGAAGTGGAAGTGGTCCGGCAAACCACCTCCCGCAGCCAGGGCACGATCCAGCCGCTTTTCACGGGCAAGGACGTGCTTGGCTTTCAGGAGGTGGTCCGCAAGGTGCCGATCGCCGATCACTTGGTCCGCTACGCGGTCCGTTTGGCCGCCGCTTCCCGTCCGCGGCGTCCCGAGTCACCCGGATTCATCAACGACTGGGTCAGCTGGGGCGCGGGGTTGCGTGCCTCGCAAAACCTCGTGCTCGGCGCCAAGGTGCGCGCCATCCTGCGCGGCCGCATGCACGTCACCCCGGAAGATATCCAAAGCCTTGCCAAAGCGGTCCTGCGCCACCGGATCCTGGTGAACTACCGCGCCGAAGCGGAAGGCATCACGGTGGAGGCCATCGTGGACCGGTTGATGGAAGCCATCAAACCCGACCCGGCATCATGAAGGAAGCTGGCATAAACGGCCAGACCGGGTCGCTCATCGATCCGCGGATCTTGATGACCATCAAAAACCTGGAGCTGCGGGCGCGGGTGGTCGTGGAAGGCTTTTGGAATGGCCTACACCGCAGTCCCTACCATGGCTTCTCGGTGGAGTTTTCCGAATACCGTCCTTATTCGCCCGGGGACGACCCTCGCTACCTGGATTGGCGCCTCTACGCGCGCAGCGACCGCTATTACCTGAAAAAGTTCGAGGACGAAACCAACTTGCGCTGCCACCTGTTGGTGGATAACAGCCGCTCCATGCACTTCGGCTCCCTGGGTTTTTCCAAGGCGGATTACGCGGGCACCCTGGCCGCCTCGCTGGCTTGGTTCCTGCACCGGCAAGGGGACGCCGTGGGCCTCCTGGTTTTTGACGAACAAGTGCGCGACTACCTGCCCGCCCGGCATCGCCCGGGACACTTGCGGCACTTGATGCTGGCGCTGGAAAAACCGGCCAGCGGCAGTTCCACGGACCTGGCGGTCCCGCTTCAGCGCATCGCGGAAATGGTGAAAAAACGTGGGTTTCTCGTTTTCATTTCCGACCTGCTGGCGCCCATCGAGTCCCTTAAGAAACATTTGGCGGGCCTGCGGGCCTTCGGCCACGAAATGCTCTTGTTCCACCTCCTGGATCCGGCCGAAATCAACCTGGATTTTGAATCGGCGGCCTTTTATCGGGATATTGAAACCGGCCGGGAAGTCTATGTCGATCCCACCCTGGCCCGCAAAGGCTACCAGCGCCGCCTGGAAGCGCACCTCACCGCGGCGCGGGCAGCCTGCCAGGATTTGGGCATCGATTACGTTCATTTGGCCACCCATAATCCGCTCGAATTGGCGCTGTTCGAGTATTTGAGCGCCCGCATGCGGCGCAAGCCCCAACTCAAACGCCGCGGCAGGTGGGCCTCATGAGTTTCCTGGCGCCATTGTTTATTTTCGGCGCGCTGGCGGTCGCCCTGCCCATCCTGTTTCATTTGGTGCGGCAAACCTCCCGCGAAAAACAGACGTTCAGTTCGCTGATGTTCCTGCTGCCTACCCCGCCGCGAGTCACCCGCCGGAGCCGGCTGGAGCATTGGCTTCTGCTGGCGGTTCGCTGCCTGGTGCTGGTGGCGCTTTCCGCCGGTTTTGCCCGGCCATTTTTGCGGCGCCCCCCCCCTTCCCTGGCTTTCAAGCCGCCCGGCCGGCAGCTCGCAATCCTGATCGACGCCAGCGCCAGCATGCGCCGCGAAGGTCTTTGGAAATCGGCCCAAGACCGGCTGCAAACGGTTTTGCGGAACACCACCTCCGAAGACCAGGTGGCGCTGTTTGCTTTTGAACGCGTTTTGCGCCCGGTGATGACTTTTGAGCAATGGCAAAAGTTTCCGGTGGATGAGCGTGCCTCGCTGGCCATAAAAACAGCGGCCGATCTCACCCCGGGCTGGGGTTCCACCGCCCTCGATGAGGCGCTCATTTCGGCTGTGGAATGGTTGGAGAACTCCACTGGCAGCACGCAACCAGGCGATGCCGCCTCGGGCACCACTGCCAAAACGGTTCGCCGCATCGTATTGATTTCCGACCTCCAGGAAGGCTGCCATTTGGAACGTTTGCAGGGTTATGCCTGGCCCCAGGGGATTGAGGTCGCCATCGAAACCGTCAACCCCAAAACCACCTCCAATGCCGGTGTGCAATGGTTGTCGGAAACGGACGGCACCTACGCCATCACGGAGTCGGCTGGCGCCAAGTTCCGGATTTTTAACGCCGCTGATTCCACCCGCGAACAATTCCGTATCGGCTGGAAAACCGCCGCTGGGGTGCCGATCACCAACGGCGTCGATGTCTATGTGCCACCGGGACAAAACCGGGTGATCCGGATGCCCGATGAGAAGCTGGAGCCCAACGTGGAAGCCATTCAATTGGCTGGTGACGACTGCGATTTCGACAACACCGCCTGGGTGGTTCGTCCCCCCGTCGAAGCGGTGCCGATTTGGTTCGTGGGCGGAAGGGAAACCAACGATTCCAGCCAATTGTTTTATTACGTGAACCGGGCTTTTCAGGATTCCCGGAACCAACAAGTGCGGCTGATTGGATCCGCTTCCCCCGCTCCGGCGCCCACCAATGCCGTGCTGGCCTTTTTAACGGGTTCCCCGGGCGCAGCGGAAGCAGCCACAGCCCGGCAATTCCTCGCTACCGGCAAAAACGTGGTTTGCCTTCTGGATTCACCGGCGGCGGTCGAAGGATTGTCGATCCTCCTGGATAAACCGGGGATCACGGCGCCGGAAGCGGCTGTCAGCGGCTACGTCTTGTTCGGGCAAATCGACTTTTCGCATCCCCTCCTGGCGCCTTTTGCCGATCCGCGATTCAGCGATTTCACCAAAATCCATATCTGGAAATACCGCCGCCTTGCCCTCGCCGCCATCCCACAGGCGTTGGTCATCTGCCGCTTTGATAACGGGGATCCGGCATTAATTGATTGCCCGGTTGGCAATGGGCATTTGTTCCTTTCCACCTTTGGCTGGCACCCCACTGACAGCCAATTGGCGCTTTCCTCCAAGTTCGTGCCCTTGCTCTACTCTCTGCTGGAGCGGACGTGTCCCCCGGGGCGAAATCGCCTCCAATATTGGGTGGGCGACCCGGTTGACCTGCCCGCGCCGGAATCCGGCTCCAAAATGGAGGTGAAAACACCTGGCGGCTCAGTGGTGGCATTGGCCGCCGGAACCAGGAGCTTTTCCCAAACCAGCCAGCCCGGGATTTACACGGTCCTATCCGCGAATCCGCCACGCCAATTTGCGGTAAACCTGGATCCGGCCGAAAGCCGGACCACGCCGCTGCCCTTGGTGGAATTGGAGCGCCGGGGTGTGCCATTAAAAATCCCGCCCGTCATCCAGGCCCGCCAGGCCGCCGCCCAGCAGGCCCGGTTGCACGCTGAGGAATTGGAAGGCCAGCAAAAACTGTGGCGGTGGTTGATTGTCACCGTGCTCATCTTGTTGTTGATTGAAACGGGAATCGCCGGCTGGTTAACCCGGCAGAGAGCCAAGTCTGCATGAGTAATCGTCTGCTCAAACTAAAAATGGAGCCGGTGGCTCGCCGGCAGCGCCGCCTGCGGGTGCTGATCGGATGGGCTTTCTGCTGGATTCTCGCCGCCGCCCTTGGCGGACTCCTGATCCTGTTGCGCGTGACTTCCAACTGGGCCTGGCCGGGATCGATCCCTTTGCTCGGCGGCCTGGCTTTGGCAGCGGCAGGCTGGATTTGGATCAAGAATTGGAAAATCCCGGATTACCAGTTGCTGGCCAGGATCATTGAACAAAAACACCCCGCCTTGCAGGCTTTGCTGCAAACTGCGGTGGAACAAGAACCCGCGGGACCAGGCGGCAAGTTCAATTACCTCCAGGAATGCCTGATCGAGGAAGCTTTCGTGGAAGGTTGCCGGCAAAATTGGATTACTTCCATTCCCGCCACCCGTGTGCTGGGTGGTTTCCTGCTCCAAACTGCCTGTCTCCTGGTGTTCGTTTTGGTTCTGACCGAACTACGTGGGCCAGGCAAAACGTTCGCGGCCGTGGCGGCACGCGAGGTGGCCGTTTCCCCCGGCGATGCCACCTTGGAACGTGGATCCAGTTTGGTAATTATGGCCCGTTTTCCCCGCCATGCCCCCATGGAGGCGAATCTGCAAATCGGCGCCGGGCCGGATTTGAACGGGAGATTGCCTTTGGCCAAAAGCCTCGCCGATCCGGTATTTGCCAGCGACGCCCTGTCGGTACAATCGAATTTTTCCTATCGAATCACTTACGACGGGCAAAGCACCCGCGTTTTCAACGTCCGCGTATTCGAAAATCCCAAGCTGGAGAGAGCCAACGCCACCATCACCTATCCCATTTATACCGGGTTAAAGGAAAAGCGCATCGAGAATACCCGGCGAATCAGTGCGGTGGAAGGATCCCGGCTGGATTGGTCGTTCCAACTCAATAAGCCGGTGGCTTCGGCCGAATTGATTGCCCAGGACCAAACCCGCATACCGCTGGTTGTCGATCCCCGCCGGGCCGGCCTGGCTTGGACCAATCACCCCATCCTTACCAACCAATCCTATCGGTTGCTGCTGAAGGATTCCGAGGGGCGCACCAACCACGCCACGGATCGCCTGGTTGTTGAAGTCGTGAAAAACCGGGCTGCCCAGATCAAACTGCAAGCTCCCCAGGGCGACCTGCGTGTCTCACCGGTCGAGGAGATCACCTTCGACGGCAGCGTTCAGGACGACTTCGGTGTGGAACGATTCGGGGTCGCCTATACCATTGGCGGAAAGCCCACCCAATGGCTTGCGGCAGGGGAAAAAGCCAAAGCCCTTGAAAAACGCGCTTTCAAGCAGGTGCTCTTTCTTGAAGACTTGGGACTCAAACCGGGACAGATGCTGACCTATTTCGCCTGGGCCGAGGATCTGGGCCCGGATGGCCAACCGAGGCGGGCTTGCAGCAATCTGCATTTTGTGGAGGTCCGGCCTTTTGAGGAGATTTTCCGCCAGGGCCAGGCTCAGGATAATAATCAGGAAAGCCAGCCATCGCAGGGTGGGAACGAAAATCCCAGCGAGGCGACCGAACGTTTATTGGACCTTCAGCGGCAGATCCTTCAAGCCACCTGGAACCTGCTGCAGCCCGATGTCCAGGAAGCCAAAGCCAGCACTTTGGAAAAAGACATCGCGGTCATCCAATCCTCCCAGGAAAAAGCCTTGGAACAATTACGGTCAACCCAGGAAAACGCGGCCAATCCCGTCTCTCAGGCAAACCTCCAACAGGCCGAAACCGCCATGGAGAAAGCGGCGGAAACGTTGAAAAAAGCCCGGAGCGCGCCCAAAACTTTGGAGGATGCCATCCCCTTTGAACAGGCCGCTTACCAAGCCTTGCTCACCACCCAGGCTTCGGAAGTCCAGGTGGCTCAAAGCCGCAGCCGGAGCCAAAGCCAGAGAGGCAATCGGTCCGGCCAGAGAAATTCCCGCCAGTTGCAGCAACTGGACCTGGCGCGTACTGAAAACCGTTATGAAACCCAGCGCCAAGCCTCCGCTCCCCAAACCGCCGGCCAGCGCGAGGAATCCGAATTGGTGCGGCAGTTGAAGGAACTGGCCCAGCGCCAGGAAGACATCAATTCGCAATTGCAGGAATTGCAGACCGCCCTGCCAGCCGCCCGGACCGAAAACGAACGCGCGGAATTGCGCCAGCGGCTCAAGCGCCTCCGTGAAAACGAGGAGGAAATCCTCGATAATATGGACCAGATGGCCCAGCGGATGGCCCAGCAATCCTCCGCCCAGGATCGCCAGCAGGAGACCCGCCAGCAAATGGATCAAACCCGCGACTCGGTTCAGAAAGCCGCTGAATCGCTGGAACAGGGACAGCCGCAACAGGCTTTAAGCGCCGGGGCCCGCGCCCAGAACGGCCTGCGGCAATTGGGCGATGATCTGCGGCGGAACAGCGCCGGACAATTCTCCGAGCAACTCCGGCAGCTTCGCGCCGATAGCCAGGAGCTCTCCCGCCAGCAGGCTGAACTGCAAAAGCAGCTTCAGGAAGCCACCCAACCCGCCCGCCCCACCCTCAGCAATCCGGCCCAGGGCGGGGAACTGACCCAAGCCTTGGAGCAGCAGAAAAACCGCTGGACCAATGTCCTTTCCCAAGCCACCCAGCTGACGCAGTCCACGGAGGCAGCCGAACCGCTGCTGTCCCAGCAGCTTTATGATGTGTTGCGCCAAAGCAACCAGGAAAAGGTGGAGGAGAACCTGTCCTTCACCCAGGAATTGGTGCGCCGGAGTTTTTGGAACCAGGCTTCCCAGTTCGAGCAACGGGCTCGTGAGGGCATCGAACAATTCACCCGCGGCATCAACCGCGCGGCCGATAGCGTGCTGGGCGATGAACTCCAGGCCCTCCGTGCCGCCAGCCGGGAACTGGATGATCTAAGCCGTTCCCTGGCTGATGATGTCGCCCGGGAGCAATCTTCCTCCGGAACCAACCTGCTGGCGGAGGCCACCAACACCAATCGCCTGGCGTCCCTCCCGGGGCCGGGGAGTGGTGGCCGCACCAATTTGGGTTCCAACCGTGTCGCCAGCTTTTCAAGGTCTTTGACGAATGGCGAACCGGCCGGCACCAATCGGCTGGCCAGTCTTCCCGATGGCGGCGAATCACCTCGCGGACGTTTGCCAGAAGGGGATCGCCCTGGGGGAAACCAGGGCGGCGCCGTCACTAATCGGGCGGATGGCGCCCGCCGCCTCGCCGCCTCAGATTCAGCGTCTCGCGGCGGCACCAATGGCGCCCCGTCGGCGCTCGAGGATCTCATCAACCAGGCCGCACGCCCCCCTGGCGCCAACGGTGGCGGGAGTGGTTTGCTTACTGGCCCGGATTACGTCAATTGGTCGGAACGCTTGCGGGATGTGGAAACCATGCTGGATGAACCGGGCTGGCGGCGGGAAATCGCCGGCGTTCGCGAACGGGCCCGAACCATGCGGGCCGACTACAAACGCCGGGGCAGCCCGCCCCAGTGGCCGTTGGTCAAATCCCAGCTCCTGGGCCCGCTGAATGAAGTGCGCACCCGCCTCAGCGAAGAACTGGCGCGCCGCGATACCCGTAATCCAGTCGTGCCGCTGGACCGCGATCCAGTGCCCAATCAATACGCCGAATTGGTCCGCCAATATTACGAGCGGTTGGGAAAAGATAAGTGATGTCCGCCACCATCTTCATTTCAGGTTCCAACCGCTGGTGGATGCTGGCCGGCACCGTCTTATTGATTGGCCTGTTCTCCCTTTGGACCTTGCGGCATTCGGCGGTCCCAGCGTGGGTGAAAGCAGCCACTTTTGGGCTGCGCTGCCTGGGCCTGGCCTTGCTGGCTTTTTGCCTATTGGAGCCTCAGCGAAGCCTGCAACGGGCCAAACCGGGCCTCAACCAGGTCATTCTCCTGGCGGACAATAGCCAGAGCCTCCAAATCCATGATCCAGGCCACCCCGAAAGCCGCGGCGCCCAATTAACATCCCTGCTGCAAGATCCAAACGCCTCCTGGGTCGCTCGCCTGGAGCAGGATTTTATGGTTCGCCGCTACCGCTTCGACAGCCGTTTGCGATCCAGTGACGGTTTCGCCGACTTGGATTATTCCGGATCCGTTTCCGCCTTGGGGTCCGCCCTGAAATCCGTCGCGGAATTGCATCATGACCGGCCTTCCGCCGCGGTCTTATTGTTCACCGATGGCAATGCCACCGATCTCAAAGGCAAGTTTCCCAGTTTATCCGGCCTGCCGCCCATTTGCCCGGTTATGATCGGCAGCGACCAACCCAACCGTGATCTGGCCATTCAAAATGTCACCGTCACGCAAACGGCGTTTGAGGATACCCCGGTCACAGTGCAGGCCAGCGTTTCGGCTTGGGGTTTTGCCGGATCCAAAGTGGTGGCGGCTCTCTACGACCGGCAAACCAACCTCGTGATCCAGGAGACGCAAACGGTTCCCGCCCGCAACGAGAATCTGGTCTTCCGGCTCCAATTCCGCCCCCAGCAGTCCCGGTTGGCCTTTTATCGTCTCCAGGTTTCCAGCCTGGCAACCCAGCAGGCCCCCAACGGAGCTGAACCACCCGAGGCCACCTTGCTGAACAACTCGCGCATGGTGGTGGTCAACCGACCCCAGGAGGAATACCGCATCCTCTATGTGGCGGGACGCCCCAACTGGGAATACAAATTCCTCAACCGCGCTTTGAGCGAGGATCGCCAGGTTCAATTGGTCGCTTTGATCCGGATGGCCAACCGCGAGCCAAAATTCGAATTCCGCGGCCGCTATGGGGAACGCAGCAACCCATTATTCCGGGGCTTCGATCAGAAAGACGAAACCACTGAACGCTATGATCAGCCGGTGCTATCCCGGCTCAATACCAGGGATGCCGCGGAGTTGCAGGGTGGCTTCCCCAAAGCCCCGGAGGATCTGTTCGCCTATGACGCCCTGATCCTTGACGATTTGGAGGCCGCCTTTTTCACGCAGGACCAGATGGCTCTGATCCAAAAGTTCATCGCTTTCCGGGGCGGTGGACTGCTCATGCTTGGCGGCCAGGAATCATTCATCCAGGGTAAATATCACCAAACCCCGATTGGGGATCTGCTGCCGGTTTACTTGAATCCTTCCGACCTGGCGGAGCCTAAGGGCCCGTTCCGTTTCAACCTGACCCGGGAAGGCATGCTTCAGCCTTGGGCACGCCTGCGTAATACCGAACCGGATGAGCTCCGCCGCCTGGACCAAATGCCCCTGCTAGGCGTCTTGAATACCGTCCGCGGCATCCGCCCCGGGGCGCTGACGCTGGCCAACGTCCAGGATGCGGGCGGCCGCTCTTTCCCCGCGCTGGTGGCCCACCGCTTCGGCAATGGCCGGGTCGCCGCCTTGCTGTTGGGTGACCTTTGGCACTGGGGCATGACCAGCCCGGAGATGCACGAAGACCTCAACAAAGCCTGGCGTCAGGTCGCCCGCTGGCTGGTCTCCGACATTCCTAAAAAAATCGACCTGCAAACCGCCCCCAATCCCAGCCTTCCCAGCCCGGCGGTTACGATTCAAGTGCGCGTGCGCGACCCCAAGTTTGAACCGGTTGAAGACGGCTCGGTCACGCTGCGGGTTCAGCCTGTGGGCACGACCTCCGGGAGCGGCGAGGCGATCCGTCTGACCGCCGATCCAACCGCCGCGGAACCTGGCCTTTTCGAGGCCACCTTCATTCCCCGGGATACCGGTGCCTACCAGGTGGACGCGGCGGTCACCAACTCCCTGGGCGCCGCACTGGGCCGGGAACTCAATGGCTGGGTCACCGATTTGGCCGGCGAAGAATTTTCCTCGCCCAGCGCCAACCGGTCTTTCCTGGATCAATTGGCCCGGCAGACCGGAGGGGAATTGCTGACCCCAGCCACCCTGCCCGCTTTTGTGAACCGTTTGCCATTCCGCCAGGCGCCCATCACTGAAACCCACCTCCAACCGCTCTGGCATAATCCCGCCATTTTCATTTTTGCCCTGGCCTGTTTCGCCGCCGAATGGGGCCTGCGCCGCTGGAAAGGACTCCCATGACCATTCGTCCCCGGCTCCCGCTCGCTTTTGAATCCGGAGATTCCCCCGGTTGGATCTTTCGGGTTTTCCTGCTGGCGGCCTTATTGCTCGCCGTTCCTTTGGCAGCCATTGCTGGCCAAACCGCTGACGCCAACCCCACCCATCCAGTGGCCGCCATAACCAACCAAACCACCGCGACTGCTCCACTCAACGACGCGGCCACCGTAATTCTGGTGGCGGGCGTGGAAGGCGAAGCCGAATACCAGGTTCTGTTCCGGCAATGGGCCGCCCATTGGAGCAACGCCTGCCAGCAAGCCGGGGTTCGCTGCTTGGCCATCGGGCTGACCCATCATCCCAATCCAACGGATAAAGCTTTGTTCCAAAACCTTCTGCAGAGCCAATCCCACACCAATCCAGCGCCCTTGTGGATCGTGCTGATTGGCCACGGCACCTTCGATGACCGGGAAGCCAAATTCAACCTGCGCGGCCCGGATCTCACCGCCACGGAATTAGCCGCCTGGCTCAAGCCTTTTCAACGCCCGCTGATTATCATCAACACCGCGTCGGCCAGCGGGCCTTTTTTGCCAGCACTTTCAGCCCCCGGCCGGGTGGTCATTACGGCCACCCGCAGTGGCCATGAACAATCCTTCGCCCGGTTCGGCGGCTATCTGGCCACGGCCTTGGTTAATCCCGTGGCCGACCTGGATAAGGACGGCCAGACCTCCCTCCTCGAGGCGTTCCTGATGGCTTCCCGTGCCACCGGTGAATTCTACAAAGTCGAAGGGCGCCTGGCCTCCGAGCATCCTCTGCTCGATGACAATGGAGACCGCCTGGGCACGCCAGCCGATTGGTTCCGGGGCATCCGCCCCGTTCAGCAGCCTGAACAAAAGGGTACCCTCGATGGTTTGCGCGCCCACCAGGTCCACCTGCTCCCCAATCCCGCCGAACGCCAATGGTCCCAGCGTAAGCTGGCCCGCCGCGACGCACTCGAGCAAACCATAGCCGCCTTGCGGGAACAAAAAAAACAGCTGGGGGAATCTGAATACTATGCCCGACTGGAGCCGATCCTGATGGAACTGGCCACCCTCTACGAAACTCCGGAAACACCCGACTCGGCCGGGCCGTCCACCAAACCCGGTTCTGAGTGAAATCCGATGCCTCCGACCCATCCTTGAAACAATTCCAGGCTGGCGCGGATTTGCCCATCGCCAGACCAGTGGATCTCGCAAAATGGCGGCTTAGCTGCAATGCCGTTTAGAAATTGGCAAGAAAAAGAGAATAGAAATAATGTATAAATAGTTGCAACTAGGCAAAATTTGCCTTGTACAATGAGACAGAATGTCCCATTACACTGGGGATGCAAACGAAAGTGCCAATCTCCGGTG
>CAIMWS010000163.1 GCA_903845125.1 uncultured Verrucomicrobiota bacterium | reverse complement strand
GGCGGGGGGGGCCGGGCGGCGGTTTCGGGGGGCCGGGCGGGCCCTTCGGAGAGGGAGGTCCCCAGCGGTTTATGGCGGAAATGCAGTTCCGCACCGCGCTGGACCTGGCCCCGCTCTGGTGGTCGCTGACCTTGAGCAATGCCAGCGCCGGCGGCCTGGAAAAGCTGCGGATGGAATTCGCCCGCCAGGCTGTCAAACGGAGCGAGTTGCAGGAGCAAACGCTCCAGACCACCAACTGGCGGGAAACGGAAAGCCGGCTTTCCGGAATCGTCAAGACCTTCAAGGCCGGCCTGCGGGAGGCCATCCAGCCGCTGCTGGATCCGGAGCAGGCGAAGGCGCTGGAGGCCTGGGTGAAGCCGGCTGAGGCGGGAGGGGGGCCGGGAGGATTCGGCCGTGGCCCGTTTGGTTTTGGGGGCGGGCCGTCGATGCTGCTGCGCCTGGAGCCAGCCTACTTGTTCCTGTCCACGCAGACGAACCTCACCAGCGCGCAGTTCGCCGCGGTGCGGGACATCTACCGCGAGGCGCTGGCCCAGCGCGAAGCGCTGCCGAAGGATATGCCGGGCGGCCTGGGGATGCCGATGATGATGGGGGGCGGAGATCCGCGCCTGGACCTAATCCAGGCGAAGGTCGAGGCGGTGGGCGCCGGGGTGGATAAAAAACTGAAGAAGGTCCTTACTCCCCGGCAAGCCCGGGACCTGGCCGGGTGGCGGAAGCGGGAGCAGCCCGGCTTCGGGTTCATGGGGCCGGGCGGGCCGGCGGCGGCCGGGCGCCCGGTGCGCGGGACCACCGCCCTGGTTTACGTGGATCCCCAGGACCGGGAGCCGAAGTTGTTTGACTTCATCCAGGTCACTGCCCGCAGCGGGGGATACAAGCTTCGGCTGGGAAAGGATCAGCCCTTGAAGGGGATGCCCACGCTCAATGTCATCGCCAAGCCCAACGAGCGGTGGGCGCTCTCCGAGCCGCTGGCCTATGAGTTCCACCGCCGGACCGGCCAGGAAGCCTGCCGCACGGATTTCTTCCGGATGTGGTTCGATGGCCAGCCCGCCGGCTACTATTTCGTTTACGATCAGCCGGGCGCGGCCTTTTTCCGCCGGGCGGGGATTGAAAGCGGCGGCAGCCTGTATAAGTCGTACTGGCGCGGCCAGGGCCTGAAGGGTCAGCACTTGTTGAAATCCGATCCCACCCACGACCACGAGGATCTGATCCAGCTGGTCGAAGAACTGCAAAAGGCCAAAGGCGATCCGGCCGGGATGTGGGCGTTGATCCAGCGGGAATTCGATGCGCGGCAGGTGGCCAATCACTACGCGGCGCGGCTGGTGCTCAGCGACTGGGACGGCTTTTTCAATAACTTTTACCTCTACCATGACACCCGGGGAACGGGCAAGTGGATGTTTTTCCCCTGGGACCAGGACCAAACCTGGGGGGATGCCGGATTTGGCAACATTCGGAACCTGCTGGTGGACCTGCCCTTGACTTTCGGCGCCGAAGGGGATCAGCCGCCGGGACGGCGGGGAGGAGGATTCGATGGCGGCATGTGGATGGGCGGCGGCGGGGGCATGTGGTGGCGCCCTGGAGGCTACATTTCCAAGCCGCTGCTGGCCAACCCGGTGTTCCGCCAGTTGGTGCTGGCCCGGATCGCGGAATTGCTCGCCACGGAGTTCACCGAGGCGAGGCTGTTTCCCCTGGTGGACCAGTTGCGCGAGCGGTTGCTGGAGGAGGTGCGTTTCCGCGCCGGAATCACCCGGGAAGACCCCGCCCGGGCGGTGGTCCGCTTCGACGCGAACCTCGCCTCGTTCAAAACCTTTGTGACCAAGCGCCGGGAGTGGCTGCTGGCCCAGGAAGAGATCCGGCGGGCAGCCCCGGCCGGGGGCGCGTCAAAGTGAGGGATCGGATGCGACGGGCACGGTGAAATGGAAGGTGGCGCCCGGGCCGGGGTTGTTTTCGCCCCAGAGCCGGCCGCCATGCGTGGCGATGATGGCCTGGCAGATGGCCAGCCCCATGCCCATGCCGGATTCCTTGGTGGTGAAGAACGGCTCGAACAGGTGGCTGGCACTCTCTGGCTGGATGCCCGTGCCCGCATCCGCCACGGAGGTTTGGATCTCCCCTGGCGCCTGGGCGCCGGTCGTGATCACCAGCTCCCGGACCCCCGGCTCCCGGGCTTGCATGGCGTCCATCCCGTTGAGGATGAGATTCATGAGCACCTGCTGGAGCTGAATGCGGTCGGCGGCTACCTCCGGCAATCCCGGGGCCAGTTCCAGGCGGCAGGAGACCTGCCGCAGGATCAATTCGCTGCGCAGCAGGGCCAGGGTGTCCTCGATCAGCTGGTTCACCGCCAGGCGGGTCCGCTCCTGGCCGGCCTTGCGGCAAAGCTCCCGCAGGCGGCTGATGACCTGCCCGGCCCGCTCACCATTGATGATGATATCCTGGAGCGCTTCGCTGACCTCGCCGATCTCCGGCGGTTTCATCGCCAGGAAACGCTCGGCGGCCTCGGCATTGCTGAGGATGGCCGTGAGCGGCTGGCGCAGTTCGTGGGCCAGGGAAGCCGCCAGTTGGTCGAGGGTGGTGGTGCGGGTGATCCGGGCCAGGTTTTCCCGGAGGCGCTGGGTTTCCAGCTCGGCGTGCTTGGCGGCGGTGACATCGCGGTTGCTGCCGCGCAGGCCCAGGAAGGTTCCCCCCTCGTCCATCACGGGCTGGCAGTTGTGGTCGATCCAGCGCACCTCGCCATCGGCCCGGCGGATGCGGAACTGGAGTTGGTGCGGGCCGAAGCGCGTCCGGGTTTCGCGGCGGTGCTCGCGCCAGAGCGCCGCGTCCTCCGGCAGGACGATTTTGTTGATCAGGGAAGGCTCCACCAGGAACCGCTGGGGGCCGTAGCCGGTGATGCGCTCGCAGGCGGGGGAGCAGAACAGCAGGTCGCCGGCCGGGCTTTTCCAGTACTCCCAGTCGCGCATGAAATCGGCGAGCGCATCGAAACGGGCTTCAGCGGCGCCGAGGGCCTTCTCCGAGCGCCATTGCAGCAATTGCCCGGCGAAAAGATCCTGCACGAGGCGCATCCGCTGCATGGCCGGGTCGGTGAAGGGCTGCTGCAGCCGCACATTGGCGAAGAGGAGCGCGCCGATCACCTCCTGGCCGATCGTCAGCGGGACCGCGAGCAGGGCGCCGACGCCCCAGCGGTTCCAGGCCGCCACCTCCGGGCTGCTGGAGCCAGGGGCGCCGGCGGAGGGGGAGAAACTGATTACCTGGCCGGAGCGGAGCCGGCGGAGGGTTTCCGGGAATTCGGAGGCCGCCAGCCCCTGGATGGGGGGTGGCCCCGCGCTGGCGGAGCAGGCCAGGGACAAGCGGGCGCCCTCCTCCTCCAACTCCGCCAGCGTGGCCCATTCCGCCTTCAGGAAATGCATGAGGCGGCGGATGCCATCCTGCAGCACGGCTGCGAACCGGCCGGGCCGCGGGCTCGCGAAGTCGGCGGAAATTTCGGCGATGAGCCGCTCGAATCGCAGCCGTTCCTCAATCTCCGCCTCCGCCCGCCTCCGCGCCGCCACTTCCTGGTGCAGCGCCAGGATGGTCTGGTTCAGGTGGGTGGTGCGGTCCTCCACCTGCCGCTCCAAATCCGCCCGCGCCTGGTACAGGGCCTCCTCGAAGTACTTGCGCTCGGTGATGTCCACCATCACCGCCACCAGGTGGGCGATGCGCCCGGCGTCATCCTTGACCGGGGCGATGGTGGCGTAGTTCCAGAACAGCTCACCATTCTGTTTGCGGTTGCAGAATTCGCCGCGCCATGCCTCCCCCTGGCTCAAGGCCTTCCGCAGGCCCTCGTAGTATGCCGCGGGATGCAAACCAGACCTCCAGCGGCGGGGGGTTTGGCCCAACATCTGGTCCGCGGTGTAGCCGGTGAGCTGGGCGAAGGCGGGATTGACGTAGGTGATGACGCCCTGGGGGTCGGTGATCACCACGCCAGCGGGGCCGGCCTCCATGGCCCGCGTCAGCACCCGCAGCTGGAGCTCCGCCGCCCGCGCCTGGGTGACATCCACGGAGATTCCGACCAGGCGGAGGAGCTGGCCGCTGGCGTCGAATAATCCGCGTGCGATCTCGTCGAGGACCAGGCAGGACCCCTTCGGCAACGTCACGCGGTAGGTGATCCGGAAGGTGTCGGCGGTGGGGCTGATCCGGGCCAGGGTGGCGTGGAACTTTTCACGGTCCTCGGGATGGATCCACTGGAAGTAATCCCTGCCCATCCCGGTGGTGGCATCCTGCTGCAGGCCGAGGATTTCGGCGCTGCCCGGCGAACGGACCACGGCATCGGTCCGGGCGTCCCATTCGAACACGAACATGCGGCCCACCAGCAGGGCCTGGTGCAGGCGCTCCTCGCTCTGGCGCAGCGCGTCCTCAGCCCGCTTGCGCTCCGTGATGTCGAGCGCGAATCCGATGACCCCCGCCACCTCGCCCTGGGCATCCCGGTATGGGATCTTGTTCGTCAATGCCCACCGGTCCTCGCTCCGCGGCCGGGTCGATTCCAGGATATTGGTTTTCGGCTGGCCGGAGGCGATGACCTCCAGATCGTCCCGCCAGAACGCGGTGGCCTGCTCGGCGGGGAAGAGGTCGAAGGTGGAGCGGTTTTCGATTTGGGCGCGGGGCAGTCCCAGCGAGTCGGCGAAGACCTGGTTGGCGCGCAGGATGCGGTTGCTGCGGTCCTTGACGAAAACGCTGGCGGGGAGCGCGTCGAAGATGGCTTGCAGCTCCTCGCGCTGGCGGGCCAGGGCCTCCCCGGCCGCTTTGCGGGCGGTGATGTCGCTCCAGACCTCGATGCCCGCCACGATGCGCCCTTCGCCATCGCGGATGGGGGCGGCGCTGCAGAGGAGCCAGAGGCGGCGGCCCTGCGGGTCAATCCACACCAACTCCTGGTCGCGCACGGTTTCCCCGTTGCGGATGGCCCGGGCCAGGGGCAGCTCATCGTCCCCCAAAGGGGATTCCCGCCCCGCCTGGAAGACGAGCCATTTGGTGCCCGTTTCCCCGGCGGCCGGATCTGCCTCCCCGCCGCCGAGCAACTGCCGCCCGTGGCGGCTTTTCAAGCACACCCGCAGATCCGGCGCTTTGGCGATGGTGATGCCCTCCGGGACATGCTGCAGGAGCGCCTCGAGCAGTTGCTGCCCCTCCTCGGCCTGGGCGAGGCGGGTGCGCAGCTCCGCGTTTTCGCGCAGCAGCTCTTCGCGGGAGGGGCTGGGGGGAGCACTCATGGGGTAGCCAGGTATTTCGAACGGATACCAATCCCTACGGGCTGGTGGCCGCACGCCAGCGCAACCCGGCCCCGGCCGCGTCCAGTCGCAGCGGCGGCCCGGTGCGGCTCCGGCTGCTGAGCTTGGCTCCGGCCCTTCATATGGACAACTTAGACTGACGTTATGGTATTAAACCACGCCAGTATAGGGAGGGAAAGCCGACGCCGCAAGCGCCAATCGGCGCCAATCGGCGCACCCGGCGTGGGCGCGTATTGCACCAAAAGGCTGGTGGCTGGCTGGGATGAATTGTTGAAAGGCCTCGACATCCGGGCCACGGATGGCCAGTTGCAAATGCCAGGTCCAGCAGCCGGGATCCTGGGTTTGCTCCATACCCAGCTGCCAAGCGGACGGAAGCTCGCCCAACCGCCCCGGCAACACTTCCCGGACCGCCGTTTGCGCCCGCTCAACCCAATCCAACAGCACTCCAGCAAAGGCTGCAGGTGTTTTTCCAGCGTCTCTTTCCCAAGGCTGTCCGAAGGGTCCACTTCGCTCTGCTTTGCCAAGGGGCGCCGGCCCGGGGTTCAAAGCAAAGACCACCACCCGCAGGCGTGCTGTCAACCACCGGTTTCCTGGATGGTTTCCCGGTTTGCCGGCGGGCCAGGAACCCCAGGTGGATTGTTGGGCCTGGTTTTTTGAGCCTTTTCAACCGGGGCGGGTTGCCGTAGGGTTTGAGCTTGGATGGGCTAATGCCGAGTGTATTTCTAAAAACTTTCGGGTGTCAGATGAACGAGCGCGATTCGGAAGCCGTTGCCGCGCAGCTCGTTGCCCGCGGCTATTCGCTGGCGGAAACGGAGGCGGCGGCGGACGTGGTGCTGCTGAACACCTGCAGCATCCGGGATTCGGCCGAGCAGAAAGCCCTGGGCAAGATGCGGGCCCTGGCGGGCGACGTGCGGAAGCATCGCCCGCACGTGGTGCTCGGTTTCCTCGGCTGCATGGCCCAGAGCCGGGGGGAATCCCTGATGAGCCAGGCGCCCGGGGTGAAGTTGGTGCTGGGCACCCAAAAATTCCACCGGGCCGGGGAATACCTGGACCAACTGCTCCAGGACCAGCAGGCGGTGGTGTGCGATATTGCCGAGGAAACCGGCAGCCAGACCGCCATCAAGGAACACCTGGCGGTGAAATCCGGCCAGGCGCAGCCGGTGTCCGCCCTGGTGAGCATCATGCAAGGCTGCAACCAGCATTGCACCTTTTGCATTGTCCCCCAGACCCGCGGCGGCGAGCGCAGCCGGTCGATCGAGGAAATTGTGGCCGAGTGCCGCGGGCTGATCCAGAATGGGGTGCGGGAGATCACCTTGCTGGGGCAGATCGTGACCAGCTACGCCCGGCGGGAAATCCCCGTCCGGGACGGTAAGTCCCCCTTTGTGCAGCTGCTGGAAGCCATCCACGAGCTGGAGGGCTTGGAGCGGATCCGGTTTTCGTCGCCCCACCCCAAGGGCTATGGGGACGACCTCGTGGAAGCCTACACCCGGCTGCCGAAGCTGTGTGAAAGCGCCCACCTGCCGCTGCAAAGCGGGAGCGATCACGTGCTGAAGCTCATGCACCGCGGCTATACCGTGGAGCGTTTCCTGGAGATCGTCGGCAAGCTGCGGCAGGCCCGGCCCGGGATCAGCCTCGTGACGGACCTCATCGCGGGCTTCCCCGGGGAAACGGACGCGGATTTCGAGCAAACGCTGGATCTGGTGCGCCGGGTGGAGTTTGACAATGTTTACATGTTCAAATTCTCCCCCCGCAAGGATACCGTGGCGGCGGGCCTGCCCGGTCAGCTGCCCCAGGAGGTGAAGGACGCCCGCCATGCCGAGCTGCTGCGGGTGGTCAACGAAATGGCCGCCCGGCGCTACCAGGCGTTTGTGGGCCGGCGGGTGCAAATCCTCGTGGAAGGACCCAGCCGGAAAAACTCCGAGCGCCTCACGGGCCGGACCCGCTGCAACAAGATCGTCGTTTACACCGGGGCGGACCGGCACATCGGCCAGTTGCTCGAGGTCCAGGTGACCCGGGCGGGCGCTTTCACGCTTTACGGCGATCCGGCTTGGATTAATCTGTAACCGCAATTTGGGATGAAACTATCTGCATTATCGATTTTGTTGGGCCTGAGTGTGGCTGCGTCCGGAATCTGGGCGATTCTGAAACCGAACGAATTCGGCGCCGCCGCCCGGAAATTCCCGCGTTCAGTCAGCTGGGGGTATTTGCTCGTGGCGCTGGCCACCGGCTGGTTCCTTTATTACCTGAGCATCGAATCGGTGTCCGATTTCGCGGCCTACAAGCCGGCGATGTATATGGGGTTCAGCGCCCTGGGCGTGCTGACCTGCATTTTCCTGGAGGACTTCCTGGCCGCGCGGGGGCTGGCGGTGGTGCTGCTCCTGCTGGCCAAGGCCATGCTCGATGCCTCCATGTTCAACGACTCCCAGTGGCGCCTGCTGATTTCGGTGTGGGCCTATGTGCTCATCGTGGCGGGCATGTGGATCACCGTTTCGCCCTGGCGGTTGCGGGATTTCATCCAATTTGGCACCGCCAGCGACGGGCGCATCAAGTTCCTGGGCGGTTTCCGCCTGGGCTTCGGCCTGCTGGTGGCCATCCTCGGGGTGGTTGCTTTTTGAGGCCTCCGCTTCGCCCTTGTGGCCGCGCCTGATTTCACCCGCATCCTGGTTTTACGGGGCGGCGCCATTGGCGATTTCATTCTGACGCTGCCCGTGTTGTCCACGCTGCGCCGCCGGTATCCAGGGGCGCGCCTGGAGATCCTGGGCTACCCGCGCATTGCCAGCCTCGCCCAGGCGGCCGGCCTCGCGCATCAGGTGCGGGGAGTGGAAGACCCGGCCCTGGCCTCCTTCTTCACCCGTGGTTCTGAACTGAACCCGGGCTGGCGCGATTACTTCGGCGGCTTTGACCTGGTGATTTCCTATCTGGCCGATCCCGGCGGATGTTTCCTGGGCAACCTTCGCCAATGCACCCGGGCCGTCATCCTCACGGGTCCTCCCCGGCCGGATGAGGCCGGCGACCTCCACGCCACCCAGGTTTTCCTGCGGCCGCTGGCCGAGTTGGGGATTGAAAGGGGGGAACCGATCCCGGAACCGCTGCTGGTTTTGCCTCCCGGGCCGCCGCTGCCGCCCGGCCCCTGGCTGGCGGCGCATCCAGGCAGTGGCGGCGCCCGCAAAAATTGGCCGGAGGACTGCTGGCGGGCCTGCCTGGAGGCGTTGGCGGCGCGCACCGATTATCACCTGTTGCTGGTGGGCGGTGAAGCGGAGGCCGGCCGGGTGGAGCGCCTGGCCCGGGCTTTGCCCGCCGGCCGGGTCCGCCTGGCCTGCCACCGGCCGCTGCCGGAGTTGGGGCAGATGCTGCGGCACTGTGCCCGGTTCGTGGGGCACGATTCCGGCATCACCCACCTCGCCGCCGCCGTGGGCCTTCCCTGCCTGGTTCTCTGGGGGCCCAGCCGCCTGCCCATCTGGCGCCCGCCCGGCCGCCACGTGCGGGTACTCTCCGCGCCGGAAGGGCTCGGCCAGCTGGCGGTGGAGACCGTGCTTCAGCAAATAATCACCGGGTAATCCGTATGCAGGCCACGGCTGGCCGTGGGGGCAGGATCTTTTTCTGCCAGGCCTTCGGCCCGGGGCGCCGTTATTTCTCCTGCGCCAGCACCACCCGGAAGCCCATGTCGTCGTTGCTCAGATTCATCGTGCCGTTGAAGCGGTAAACCGTCAGCAGCGTGCCGGGATGGCTGTCGTTGAAGGAGCCGCCGCGCAGAACCTTGGTCACGTGCGCCTCGTTGTACCAGTCGTCGCACCATTCCCATACGTTGCCGCCCAGGTCGTAAAGCCCGTATCCATTGGGCTTGCCGGAGCCCACGGGCGCGGTGAACTCGAACGGGTCGGTTTTCAGCTCGGGCGCGTAGTTGCCCGCGCCGGGCAGCGGCGGCCAGTGCGCTCCCCACGGCCAGGCGACGAACGATTTCATCCGGTTTTCGGGAGTGCGTCCCGCCTCCGGTGCCTGTCCCGCGGCCGCGCTCCATTCCTGGTCCGTGGGCAGCCGGCAGCGGACGCCGGGCGCCAGCCGCCCCGCCTGGCGCTCCCGGGCCGTGAGCCAGGCACAGAAAGCCTGGGCATCCTCCCAGTTCACCAGCACCGCCGGATGCGTGGGTCCCTGCGCAAAGGACGGTTTGGACCAGGCCCGCCCCGTTGCCGCCGCGAACACCTCGTAATCCCGCACCCGGGTTTCCCAGGCGCAGACCCAGATATTAAGTTCGGGGATTTTTTTGAAAGGCATGCCGAGCGAGTTGGTCTGCCAGAGGTTGGTGGCCACGACCACGGTGGACCATCCCGCCGGCGGCGCGGTTTCCCCGGCGGGCGCGCCGGACCAGCTGAAGCCGAGCATCACGGCCGCTGCCAACCCGGCCGCGCGCGGCAAATAAGGTCTGAGCAAGGAGTTCATAGCGTCCCCCTTATTATGCCACCCCCGGCCGGCGGAAGGAACAGGATATTCACAGGATATTCACCGGCGGGCCAGGCCCCTCCGGGCCGCCCGGGCCTGGCCGGGACCGGCTGGAAACCATTCCCCGGATAATTTGAGATTTACTTTTTGCCAGCCGTATTGGCTAATGCGCCCATGAAATCTGGATGGGCATGCCTGTGGTTGTTCCTGGCCGGTTCGGCGCTGGCCGCGGAGGTAAAATCGAATCATTCACTGCTGTTTACGTCGTTTCGCAAAAACGGCGAAGACGGCCTGCACCTGGCCTGGAGCCGGGACGGCTACCAATGGCAGGCGCTCAAGCAGGACCAATCCTTCCTGGCCCCCAAGGTGGGCGGCCAGTTGATGCGTGACCCCAGCCTGATCCAGGGCCCGGATGGCACCTTTCACCTGGTGTGGACCACGGCCTGGAATAAACACGGTTTGGGCTACGCCCACTCGCGGGATCTCGTCCACTGGTCCGGGCAGCAATTGTTCGATGTGATGAAGCACGAACCGCTGGCGCGCAACGTCTGGGCCCCGGAATTGTTTTACGATCCGGCCACGCGCGATTTCCTGATCTTCTGGTCCACCACCATCCCCGGGCGCTACCCAGCCACGGAAAAAACCGGCGACGACGGCTACAACCACCGGGTTTACCTGACTTCCACCCGTGATTTTCAAACCTTCACGCCCACCCGGCTTTTTTACGATCCCGGCTTTAATTGCATCGACGCTGCGATCCTCCAGGACGGGTCGCGTTACCTGATGGTTTTCAAGGACGAAACGCGCCAGCCCCCGGCTAAAAACCTGCGCCTGGCCACGGCCGAAAAAGCCGCCGGCCCTTATGGCAAGCCATCGCCACCAATCACTGGCAAGTATTGGGCGGAAGGCCCCACCGCCATCCGGCTCGGCGACACCTGGCATGTTTACTTCGACCGCTACACCGAACACCGCTACGGCCTGGTGGTTTCCAAAGACCTGGAACATTGGACCGATGAATCCGAAAAAGTTCGTTTCCCGGCGGATCACCGCCACGGCACCGTGCTGCGCATCAGCCCCGAACTCCTGGACCGGTTGATCCAGGAATAGGATGAACGGCTGCGGGTGCCAGGGCGGCTATCGGGCGTTATTTCCTCCAAATTTTGGCTGCCACCTGGGTCGGAAAAATTGGCGGGCGCGGGCGGGCGCCACGGTCCAAGCCCAGCGGTTGCCCGCCCATACCGGTGGGCTGGCGGTGGCCTGCGCGCCGTGCCCCCAGGTTGGCCGCACCCAACCCCGATTTAAATCCAGGGGGATTTTTGCATCCGCTCCAGCAGGTTGCGCGTGATCTGCTGCACCCGGCGGTCGGGCCCGCGCGGGGTGGTGTAAACCGAGGGGCGCACGTAGCCCGGGGGGGCGGACAAGCCGTCGGCCCACCAGCAGCTGGAAGCGTTGAAGACGAAATTGCCGTGCGGCCCGGGGTAAAGGGTGGCGGCGTATGCCCCCACGTTTTCCGGGCGCTGGGGATGGGTGCTGGTGGGGCCGGATGCCACCACCTCCAGGCCCGGGATGTCCGCTGGCTCGCCGTGGAATTCCCAGCCCACCAGGCCCGGGATGGCTTCGCCCCGCCGCATGCCGGTGCCGGCGAACACCCAATGGTCCGGCCGGACGCAGATCCAATCCGCGCCGCCGGTGCAGGGGGGCACGTTGCGGGCGCCCAGCAGCAGGCCTTCGTGCGGGCTCGCGTGGGGAAAGGCGCCCATGGAAGGGAAGCGCTGGATCATGCCCTCGTCGCGCGGGCCGAAATAATCCGCGCGCCCGTAGATCCGGTTGGGCGTGCCGCGCGCGGAGGGGTGCATTTCGATCCGGCCGCAGCAGGTGTTGCCCGAGAGGAAGGCCACGTTCAGGCCGCGGGCGATGGCGGCCCGCAGATGGTTGTACATTTCCAGGGTGTAGTATTCGTCGTGGCCGATCGATAGGAATCCCCGGGCCCGGAGCAGCCCCGGGTAATCGGCGTGGGTATCCAGGTTCGAGATGTAGGTCACGTCGAAACCCTGCGCCTCCATCCAGTAGGCGAGCGGGAATTCCCACAGGAACCATTCCCCCGAGCCGGTGGAGAGGGGGGCATCCAGGATCTGGCAGTACTTGCCGTAGGGGCGGTCGAAGCTCACGTCCACCCCCGGTCCGCAATGCCACTCGTTCCGGCCATCGTCGTAAAGCGCGTATTGGCTGGGCCACCGGTTGTAGGCCTGCCAGGTGGTGTCGCTGCACTGGAAGATGAAATCCGCCCGGCGGTGGTCCCGCACGATGAACACCACGTAGCTTTGCCAGCCGCCGCGGTCGGCGGTGAGCTTGCCCACATACACGCCGCTGGGCCAGCCGGCGGGGATGGTGATCCGCGTGGCCGGCTCCCAGGCGCATTCGCGGAGCCGGTTTGGCCCCACGGGCGGATCCGGCTGGGTGCGGCCCGGGAAGGGGCCCAGCTCCATCATGCGCCGGGCGCCCGTGCCGCCGTAATACCCGGTGCGGAAAATCTCGAGGTGGAAAGGCGACGCCGGGTTGGTGCTCACAAAAATTTCGAGCGTCTCGCCCGCCCGGATGCTGGTGTGCGAGCAGTAGCCCTCGATCCAGGGGCAGCGATACCGGGTTTGGGGATCCACGGCGGTTTTGGCCAGCATCCACTCCCGGGTTCCCGGGCGTTCGTTTTCGCGGCGGATCAGGTCCGGCTGGGCGGCGGATGGATGAGCCGGGGCGGGGGGGGCGGCCGGGTGGGCCGCGGCCGCCGGGCGGGTTTTGGCGCAGCCCGGGGCCACCGTGGCGAGGCCCAGGCCGGCCAGGGTTTGCAGGCATTCACGACGCGAGACCAGGTTGGTTTTCATTTCCGTAAAAGATTTTACGCCACCCTTGGCTGATGCGCCAGGAATGCCCGGGAACCGCTATCCGGCAGGGCGGCGGCCACCTTGCCCAAGCGCAGCGTTTCCGCCAGCATCAGGAATCTCCCCCATCCGCGGCAGCCATCCAGTGATTTCAGGCGCCCCGGCAGAGGATTTTCGGCCACCATGCTTTTTGTTTTGTTCATTTTTGGATGTCCGCTTACATTGTCCAGCCAGATGGCCGAATGCAAGCCGTTATTTCCGGTTTGCCGGCGGGCTTGCGGGATGGTCTGGCTTTTCCGCCTACCGGGATCGGGGCCAAAATCCCGCCTGAAATTGGTGGCCTTGACGCCGCCGCTCCCGCCGCTAGGCTGGGGATTGTTGGAAAAATTCGCAAGGTGGTATTACGTCATTTGAAATGGACTCGGAAGATGTCAATCAGTTGGATTCATGGGGATCGGTTCCCCAGTTCCCCTCCACCCATTGGTCGGATGTCCACCTCGCTGCCCAGGGGGAAGGCGAACCGGCCTCGGCTGCCTTGGGAGCTTTGTTGAAACGCTACGAACCGGTGCTGCTGGCTTACCTGGGCCAAAAGTTTGGCGTGGCGGATCACCAGGCCCGGGATTGGTTCCAATCCTTCATCTCCGAGCAGGTGATGCGGCGGGAGATCCTGCGCGAGGTGCGCCGCATCGAGGGGCGCCATTTCCGGGGCTTCCTGCTCCGCTCCTTGAGCCATTTTGTGATTTCAGAGATCCGGCGGGAGCAGGCTTTAAAACGGAATCCAGCCAGCGGATTCACCCACCTGGAACCCGGCTTGGAGCCGGAGCCTGGCGGCGCAGCCGATCCCGCCAACACAATGTTTGAGCTGAATTGGGCCAAACGGGTGATCGATCAAGCCCTCGCGCAAATGCGCCAGCAATGCCTGCAAGCGGGGCGGGAGGAAGTCTGGCTGATCTTCGATGCCCGCCTCCGCGCCCCGCTGCTGGAAGGAGCCGCCGTGGTCCCCTACGATCAATTGGTGCGCCAGCTGAATATCGATTCGCCCACCCAGGCGCAGAACCTGCTCGTCACCGCCAAGCGGATTTGCCTGCGCTGCCTTCGGGAGGTTGTCGGCGAATACACCTCCAGCCCGCCTGAACTGGAGGCGGAAATGAGCGCCCTCCAATACGTCCTGGCCAACCACTCCGGCGGTTGAACGCTCCGCTCCAGGGGAATGGTGCTTTATGTTTTTGACTCGATATTTCATCCGGATTATGCAGATCCGCTGAGGCAACAAGTCAGATCTGCCGCCCGGACTACGCCCCAATGGATCCTGGCCTCCGCGAGGGGCTTTCACTCCCCAGGCGCATCCCCTCTGCTCTGGCCCATTTGCAAAGGCCGGGCCAACCCGCCACACCCGCCGCCGGCCGTGGCGGTCACGGGATGCCTGGCAGGACTTTGCGGGCCGGCGTTTTGCCGGGCAGAGCCGCGAGGCTCTTCTGCGTGGGCAGGTATAAGACTCCTTCCGCGGCGGTGGGGGTGATGGGCGGGGATTTGAGACGCGTCCGGGACAGCACCTGCTTTTCCTTGCCGGCTTTCAATACCCAGAGCACGCTGGCCTCGTCGCCAGCGTAAACCTTGCCGTCCGCCACAAAAGCGGAGGCACACCAAGTTTTGGCCCCCAGCGCGTGCACCCAGTAACGCTCGCCCGTCAGGGCGTCGAAGCAGTGCAGATTGCCGGTATTGTCGGGCAGGTATAACAGGCCATCGGACAGGGCGGCGGTGGCCAGGGTGCGGTCCACGAGCTTGGAGGCCCAAAGGATTTTGCCGGTGGCGGCGTCCACGCAGGCCAGTTGGCCCTGGCCGGTGCCATGGACGGGGCTTTGGCCGATGGCGGCATAGATCCGGCCCTGGTGGAAAACCGGGGTGCCGATGATTTCGCTGGGGCCCAGGGGGGTGTTCCGGCTGGCTGAGGAATAGGGGACCGGCTGGCCATCCCGCACCCGGTATTCGGGGGGATTGCAGTCGCAGGACCAGGCTTTCTGGAGGATCTGAACTTCCTTGCCGTCCTTGGCGGAGGGCAATTCAAAGGCGTAGAGGATGCCGTCGCCGCCGCCGAAAAATACCAGGATCCGGCCTGCCACTTCGGCCGCCAGCGGCGAGGACCAGTTGCAGTGGAGCAGGCGGGTGCCGATTTTTTCGTCATCCCGGGCCACGAGTTTCCCCGTGCGCTTATCCAGGGCGATCAGGGTGGGGGCGAGCGGTTTGGGGATTTTATAATGGCGGTCGTCGATGCCGTTGGCCGTGCTGGCGAACAGGAGGTCGCCCACCAGCAGGAGGGTGCTGCCGCAGACATCGTGCCCGTTGATGCCGAGCTCGGAAAGCAGGTTATAGCGCCAGACAATATCCCCATCCTGGGGGCCCAGCCGGGGTGCCCCGGCGGGATCCAGGCCCATGTATCCGAGTTCATCCAGGAAGGGACCATCGTTGCCGTCGGCCTGGCCTTCACGGTCCAGGCAGAGGAGGTCGCCCCGGCTGCCCACGACATACACCCGTTTCCCTTCCACCAGCGGCCCGGAGCAAATGCCGCAGCTCCATTGGTCGAAATGATAGGGGGCCTTGACCCCGTCGAAATTGCGCGGGATGGGCAGCTGCCAAAGGAGCTTGCCGGTGGCCTGCTCCACGCACAGGACCGCGCCGCCCGCGGTGGCCTCAAAACCGGGACGGACGATCCCGGCGTCATTGATGCCCAGGTAAATGCGCCCGCGGTCGAGGGTGGGGATGGAGTATTGGTGGGAGCCCAGCTTCAGTTCCCAGAGGGGTTCCACCGCGCCCGGATCGTCCGGCAAGCCGTGGACATCAGCCGCCATGTTGGGGCTGGTCGAGCCGCCCCAGCGGATGGCGTTGGCCGGGGGGGCCTCGCCGCCCATGGCGATCCAGGCGGCCAGGAGGGTGGCCAGCAGGGCGGGCGGCCAGGATGAACAACCAGGCCGGAGATGGCCGGTGGCCGGGGCGGGAGGCAAGCCCCCGAAACCGCCGGGAAGAGTTGGTGGTGTTTGCATAAATGGAGTTGATGCCGGACAATCCGGGGAAAATCAAGCCCCGGCGGTGGTTCGCGGAAGGCTCAGCAGGAACTCGGTGCCTTCGCTTTCCGAACTGGTGAAGGAGACCTGGCCGCCCAGAAGGCGTTCCCCAAGCAGTTTCATGACATAGGTGCCCTGGCCCCGGCCCGGTTCCGGCTTGGTGGTGAAATAACGGTGGAAGACGCGTTCCGCCACGCCGGTGGCCATGGCGGGCCGGCTCCATACGGCGAAGGTGATGCCGGCCGCGGTTTCCCCCACGCGCAGGCGCACGGGGTCGTGTTCCTCAGAGGCTTCAAAGGCGTTGACCAGCATATGCGCCAGCACCTGCTCGAGCAAGGCTTGGTCCGTCCGCAAGGTGGCCTCCAGGCCGGCCCCGTCCAGGAGGAATGGTTTCTTGCGGGCGGCGATCAGCTGGCCGTTAAAATCGCTGATTCCCTCCAGGATCCGCCGGACTGGCAACTCCTGGAAGTTCGGCTGGCAGGCCTCCAGGTCCGCACCGGCGAGCACTTTTTGGATGGCCGCCTCGCAGGCCAGCCGCCGGGCCAGCTCGTGCAGGCCCGCCAGGGCGTGCCGCAGTTGCGCGGGATCGGCCCCGGCCTCGGCCCGGGAAACATGTTCCATGGTGCCGGCCAGGCGGGCGACATCCCGGGCCACAAAACGTTCCAATTCGGCGCAGTGCTGGAAGGCGGTCATGTCCTGCAGGAAGAGGAGCAGGAAACGCCGGCCATCCAGAGTGAGCGGACAGCCCCGGACCCGCAGGCAGAGATCCACCACCTGGCCGCCGGGCCGCCTCACCCCGAGCAGGCATTTGCGTTCCTCGGGCCGGTTGTGGGTGAGGGCGATCACGAGCGCGATGGCTGCGCCGCAGCCGCCGCAATGTTCACTGGTTCCGCAGCCGCCCTCCAGGTCGCAGGCATGAGCGCAGCCAAAGGCTTCACCGGGCCGCCGGCCGAGGATCGCGGAAAGGTCCGGCAGGCCCAAGGCTTCCAGGAAGGAGTGGTTCGCGGCCAGAATCTGTCGCTGTTCATTTAGAATGGCGAGCAGGCCGGAGGCGGACTTGAGCAGGGCGCCGGTGATGGGATGCCGGGCGACGCAAGCCGCCTCCTCGCGGAGGACTTCCGCGGCCGCCCGTTCGGCTGGCGCAAAGCAGGTCTTCATAACGATGGTTCCAATTGCCAGGTGCCGGGGGAGGCGCTTCCTGGATCCGCCACCGGATTCGGCTTGGACCATAAACCGTGGAATATCATGGACGAAAACCCCTGGCGGGGCAAGCCGTTTCGGCCGCCATTCCCGGGGCCTCGGCGGGGCCGGCGGGGAGGCGGGCAGAACCCCCGGCCTTGCGGTGCCGCCGGCGCCCGGCAAGGTGTAAAAACGCTTTACCCTCGCTGGCAATTCCGTTAGAATGTTCGAATGGTCGATATCACTGCCTGCAGATTGTTTCAGGATTTGAGTGCTGAAGAAATCACCGCCGTCACCGAGCGTTGCCAATGCCGCCAATTCAAGACCGGTGCAACGGTTTTTAAAGAGGGAGATCCGGGGGATGGCATGTATGTGGTGATATCCGGCCAGGTGCGCATTTCCGCAGTGTTCAAGCAAAACCAGCCCCAGCTGTTGTCCCGTTTCGGCCCTGGGGATTTTTTCGGGGAGATGGCCGTGCTGGATAATGAAATGCGCTCCGCCACCGCCACGGCGGAGCAGGAAAGTGAGTTGGTTTTTGTCACGCGGGAAGATTGGTTGGATCTGCTGGGCCGTTCACCCCGGCTGGCCCGCAGCTTGGTGGTGCAGTTCAGCCGCCGGCTGCGCGATTTTAACAAACAGTTCGTGGACCAGATGATCCAGGCGGAGCGGTTGGGCTTGGTGGGCCGGTTCGCCCGGTCCATCGTGCACGATTTCAAGAATCCGCTCTCCATCATCAGCCTGGCCGCCGAGCTGGGCGCCGGCGAGAACAGCACCGAGGAAATGCGCCGCATGACGAAGGACCGCATCCGCAAACAGGTGGAGCGGCTGACGAACATGATCAATGAACTGCTGGAGTTTTCCCGCGGTTCCCAGGGCACGGTGGTCCTGGCCATGAGCGATTACGATTTGTTTGTCCGCCAGTTGGTGGACGATCTGCAGACCGAAACCAGCCAGCACAAGGTAAGCCTGGAACTGGCGAATCCGCCGCCCAAGCTGCGTCTGTTGCTGGATCCCCGGCGGCTGCCGCATGTGTTCTATAATCTCGTTCACAACGCCGTCGATTTCATGAGCCAGGGAGGGCGGATCGTCTTGAGCTTCACCGTGTCCGAAAAAGAGGTGACCACCGCTATTAAGGACAGCGGCCCCGGGATCAATCCCAAGGTCGCGGAACGATTGTTCGAGCCGTTTGTGACCTACGGCAAGCCACAGGGGACCGGTTTGGGGCTTTCCATCTGCCAGCGCATCATCCTCGATCACGGCGGGCGCATCTGGGCCTGCAATGCCCCGGAGGGAGGAGCGGTTTTCTCCTTTACGCTGCCGCTGCCCGGCTGAGTCCGGGTTTGGACTTTACCCGGGCGCATGAATCGAATCCGCCTCCTTTCCGAGCAGGTGGCCAACCAGATCGCCGCCGGCGAGGTGGTCGAGCGGCCCGCCAGCGTGGTCAAGGAGTTGGTGGAAAATTCCCTGGACGCCCGGGCCCGGCGCATCACCGTCGAGATCCAGGCCGGCGGGCGCAGCCTGATCCGGGTGACCGACGATGGCTGGGGCATGAGCCGCGATGATGCCCTCCTCTGCCTCGAACGCCATGCCACCAGCAAGATCAAAGCCGCCGAGGATCTGCAGGAGATCCGGACCCTCGGTTTCCGCGGGGAGGCCTTGCCCAGCATCGCCAGCGTCAGCCGCCTCACCCTGACCACCCGCGAGCAGAATCCGGAGTGCCTGGCCGCCACCCAGGTGGTGATCCACGGCGGAAAAATCGTGGCCGTGAAAGAGGCGGGCGCCCCGCCGGGAACCAGCCTGGAAGTCCGCCAGCTGTTTTTTAATCTCCCGGCCCGCCGGAAGTTCCTGCGCAGCGAGGAGACCGAACGTTCGCATATCCAGCATGGTTTGACGCTGGCTGCGCTGGCACACCCCGGGGTGGCCTTTACGTTCCTCAATGACGAGCGCCTGGTCTGGCAGATGCCCGCCGCCCGCCTGGGGGATTCCCCGGGGCCGCCCCTCCCGGCGCTGCGCGAGCGCTGGCGGGCCCTCTACGGCGGGGATGATGAACTGCTGGCGGTGGATTATGCCACCGTCCTCGAAACATCCTTCAAAACCGAGGGGGAAACGGTGGTGGAGCAACACCCGTTCAAAGTTTGGGGCCTGATTGGTGCGCCCGGCGTTTCACGGGCCTCGCGCGACAACCAGCACCTGTTCGTGAACGGGCGGCCGGTGGACAACCGGGGTCTCAATTTTGCGCTGCTCGAAGCCTACCACACCGCCTTGATGAAGGGCCGTTACCCCGTGGGCTGCCTGTTCGTCGAGATCGATCCTTCCGAGGTGGATGTGAACATCCATCCCGCCAAGCGGGAGGTGAAATTCCGCCACGAACAGGACATCCGGCGGCAGGTGACCGTGGCGGTGCGCCAGGGTTTGATGGGTTATCACCTGCCCGCTCGGCCCGCCGGCCCGCCAGCGTCCATCTCCCCGGCGGCGCTCCCGGCCGGGACGCAGCCTCGCGGCGGTGCCCCATTGCCTGCGCCAGAGAGCCCGCCCCCATTGAACCAGGGCAGCTTGTGGGGCTCCTCCGGCCCGCCGGCTGCCGGGGTGCGGCCCGCGCCGGCGCTCCCGGACGGGCCATCCCATCCGCCGTCGGCCCGGCCCGCGGCGCCGGCCGGGATTTCCCCGGCTTCCACGGTGGTTGGGGCCGGAACCGCCACCCCGCCGGCTCCTGCCGGCCCTCCGCCCGACCCGGCCGGGGCCGGTCCCGCGCCCCTGCTGGCGGTGCCGTTGCGGTTCATCGGCGTGGTGGGCCGCCTGTATGTGCTTTTCGAGTCGGACCGCGGGCTGGTGCTCCTGGACCAGCATGCCGCCCATGAACGGATCCTCTACGAGCAGATGCTGAACCGGCTGCAGGCAGGCCCGGCGCCTTCGCAGCGGTTGTTGCTGCCGGAGACCATCGAACTGAATCCCCGCGATGCCCAGTTCCTGCGGGAGCAGTTGGCGGTGCTCAGCCGCCTGGGGGTCGGCTTGAGCGAATTCGGCGACCGCACCTTCCTGCTCGACGCCCTGCCACCCTTCGTCCGGGCCGCCAACGTCCGCCAATTCGTGCTGGCGCTGATCGATGAGCTGAAGGCGACCGGGCAGGCGGTCAATTCGTGGCGCCTGGGCGAGGACATCATCGCCAAAACCGTCTGCCGCCACGCGGTCAAGGCCCAGGATCCGCTCGCCGGAGCCGAGTTGGAAAAACTGGTGGCAGGCCTGCGCCGCTGCGAAATGCCTTACACCTGCCCCCACGGACGTCCGACCTTGCTCGAAATGAATTACCGCGAACTTGAAAAGCGGTTCGGCCGGATCCAGTAGGTCGGGCCATGCCCGCTGGCCGCCGGGTCATTGGGCCGCCGGGGCCGGTCCGTACCAATCCCGCAGACGCACTTCCACACCGCTCTCCGTGCCGATCAGCGCTTTGAACTTCTCCAGGTTGCTGCCGCGGCTGTGGTAGGGATATACGATTTTTGGGCGGAACGCTTTGACGGCGCTGGCGGCCTGCTCCACGGTCATCGTGTAGGGCAGGTTCATGCAGAGGAACGCCACGTCGATATTTTCCAGCGCGCGCATTTCCGGGGTGTCCTCGGTATCCGCGCTCAGGTAGATGCGCTTGCCGCCGGCGGTGAGCAGGTAGCCATTGGCCCGGCCCTTGGGGTGGTACTGCAGCCGGTCCGCCGCCAGGTTGTAAGCCGGCACCGCTTCGATCGTCAGGCCGTGCCTGGTGATTTTGGCGCCGTGCGCCAGCACCTCGGTCCGGGCCCGCAATTCCCCGCCGAGTTGCTCCCGCACGGCGGCCGGGGCGATAATCGGTGTCCGGCCTCCGCCCAGCGCGGCCAGCGTTTCTGAGCTCAGGTGGTCCCCGTGGATATCCGTCACGAGGATCAGCGTCGGCGCCGGCAGACCGGCGAACCGTTGGGCCCCGCCCACGGGGTCCACGCAGAGGATCTGGTCTTTCCACTGCAACATCACCGTGGCGTGGTTTACCGGGCGCAGGATCCAGTCGCCCCCCTCGGCGGGAATCCGGTCCCCCTTCAGATTAGTTTCGGCGGCGGCCGGGGAGGCCAGCAGCCAGGCCAGGCTGGCCAAGGCGGCGATTCCCAGGCGCAGCCGGCCCGGCATGGTGTTTTGCCGCCGGGCAGGCGGCAGGTTGCTACAATTTTTTTTCATTGGATTGGGTTATCTTTTAATATGGTTCACGCGGATAGGATAATTACATTGCTTTCCGGCCCTAAATATAAGATATTAAACCCGGATTTGCTATGAAAATCAAAATCTGGGGATGCCGTGGCTCCCTCGCCACGCCAGGTTCCGCTACCTTGCGCTATGGGGGCAATACAACCTGTTTGGAGATTCGCGATGGCGGCGGCCGCCTCGTGGTGGTGGATGCCGGTTCCGGCGCGCGGGATTTGGGCAAGGCGATCCTGGCGGACCCCTCCGTCAGCGAGATCACCCTCGTGCTCACCCATTCGCATTGGGATCACCTGGCGGGCTTCCCCTTTTTTTCCCCGGTCTACCTGCCGCAGTACACTATTTCCATCTGCGGCGGCCCAAATGCCCAGCAATCCCTGCAGAAATACCTCACGCGCCAGATGGAGCCGCCCTTTTTCCCGGTGGCCTTCCACCTGCTCAAGGCCCGCTTCAAGTTCGACTGCCATGAGCCATCCGGCTCGGCGGAATGCCATGCCCGGTTGGTGGGCGATCTGGGATCTCTCCGCTGCCACTCCATCCCCCTCAACCACCCCAACGGCGGCTACGGTTTCAAATTCACCGAGCAGGGGCGCACGTTCGTGTTCCTCACCGATAACGAGCTGGATTACGAACACCAGGAGGGAGTGCCCCGGAGCGAGTATGTCGAATTTTGCCGGGGCGCTGATCTGCTGATCCACGACTCCCAATACACGGCCGAGGAATATCAAATCACCCGGGGCTGGGGCCATACCACTTATGGGGACGCCTGCGACCTCGCGGTGGAGGCGGGGGTGAAGCGGTTGGGCCTGTTCCACCATGATCCCGACCGTACGGATGACCAATTGGATCAGCAGGTGGTCTGGTGCCGGCAGCGGATTCTTTCCGCCGGTGGCGGCCTGGAGGTGTTTGCCTGCGCCGAAGGCATGACCGTGGAGGTTTAAAGGGGCGGGCATTATGCTTTCCCCCGGCCCCGGTTCCATCCTATCCTGCCGGGGTGAAGATCACTAAACGCCTCCTGCTGCGTTGGACCGGGGGATTCAGCCTCCTGGTGGTGCTGGTTTTGTGGTGCTGCCTGGAGGGGGTGGACCAGCGGCCTTATTTTACCACCCCTTATTATGCCCAAACCCGGGAGCGGTGCCGCAGTATGGCCACCCACCAAACCGTGGTCTCGGGCGAACTGGAAGCTGGCTTTGGTCGCGCCTCCCTGGTGCCCGGGGCCGCAGGGGATGCGGTCTCCCCCGGCCTGGCTATTCCCCTGGCGGGCTACGGATCGCGGAAGGGCCGGCCCGCCGTGGGCGTGCACGATGAACTCCAGGCAAAAGCCGTGGCTTTCCGGGTGGCCGGCCAGCTGGCTGTGATGGTGAGCGCCGATGCGCTGATCATCCCGCGGGAGGTGGCGGAACTGGCGGTGGCGCAGCTTGAGCGGGAGTTGAAGTTGAGCCGCGCGCAAATCTATTTCGGGGCCACGCACACGCATTCCGGCCCGGGGGGGTGGGGGGAAGGTTTCGTGGCCGAACAATTCGCTGGCGGTTTTGTGCCCGCGGTGCGGCCCTGGTTTGCCCGGCAGCTCGCGGCCGCCGTGCGCCTCGCGGTGGCGGACCTTTCACCTGCCGGGCTGGGCCATCAACGCGTGGCCGCGCCCGGATTCCTGCGCAACCGGCTCGTGGGCGAACTGGGCCGGGTGGATCCTGAATTCAGCTTCACCGTGGTTAAAAAGAAAACCGGCGCCTTGGCGATGCTGGGTTCGTTCTCCGCGCACGCCACCGTCCTGCCCGCCTCGGTCATGGAGTTCAGCGGCGATTATCCCGGGTATTGGCAGCGGGCCGTGGAACACGGCACCGGCGGCCTGGCCCTGTTCTTCGCCGGCGGTGTCGGCAGCCACCGGCCGGAGGCCGGGGCGGCCGGTTTCGCCGGCGCCGAGCGCATGGGTGCGGGCCTTGCCCAGGCGGTCCTGGAGGCCTTGCCGCGGGTTCAATTCACCGACCGCGTTACGCTGGGGGTGGCGGGGCTGGAGGTTGCGCTGCCCGGCCTGCATGTGCGCCTCACCGATGGCCTGCGGCTCCGGCCCTGGCTGGCCGCGCACCTTTTGCCTGTGGGCGGCCAGTCCTTCCTGCAGGCCTTCCGGCTGGGCCCGGTGTGTTGGGTCTCCACCCCCTGCGATTTCAGCGGCGAGTTGGCCCTCGAATTCAAGGAGCACTGCCGGGCGCTCGGCGGCGATGCCGTGGTTACCAGCTTTAACGGGGATTACCTCGGGTATGTGATCCCGCACCGTTACTACCACCTCGCCGGATACGAACCGCGGCTCATGTCCTTTTTCGGCCCCGCTACTCCCGATTATTTCCTCGAGCTGATCCGGCTGATGCAGGACCGGCTGCGCGCCGCACCGTGACCTGGCCGCCCATTCCCAGCTGGCCAAACCAGGAATACGGCGGGCTGGGCGGCAAAATCGGCTTGGCGGGATTTTTACATAAGTTACACTGCCGCCTTGAAATAATGAAGGCGGTCGAAATATCCAAACGGTGCCGTCCCTGGTGGGCGCGGATTGGGCTGGGGCTGGCGATCCTGCTGCACGCTGGAGGCTGCCTTTGGGCAGCCGGTGGCCAGGGGTCCGATCCATCCCCCATGCCCTGGGGCGACTCCTCCCGCCTGGGCCGGCCCTTCGCCAAGGATCCGTCCGTCATCCGGTTCCAGGATCGTTATTGGATGTATTATTCCCTCCCCCCCTTCGCCCGGGAATTGGCGCCCCCGGAGGCCCCGCGCGGGTGGTCCATCGGCGTCGCCACCAGCCGGGATCTGGCCCACTGGGCCAAGGCCGGGGAAATCCTCCCCGAGCAGGAATGCGAGCGCAACGGCATCTGCGCCCCGGGCGCCCGCGTGCTGGATGGTCGGGTGCACCTCTTTTACCAGACTTACGGCAATGGCCCGCGCGATGCCATCTGCCACGCCGTTTCCCCGGACGGCTTGAAATTCAGCCGCGATGCCTCCAACCCGGTGTTCCGGCCCTCCGGGGCGTGGAATTCCGGGCGCGCCATCGATGCCGAGGTCATCCCCTGGGCCGGGCAGTTGCTGCTTTATTTCGCCACCCGGGATCCCGGCATGAAAACCCAGATGCTCGGGGTGGCGGGCGCCCCGCTCGCTTCGGATTTCAGTCGCGCGCAATGGCGGCTCCTGGTCGAGGGGCCGATCCTCAAGCCGGAGCTGCCCTGGGAGCGGGACTGCATCGAAGCCCCCGCCGTCTGCGAGCGGGGCGGCCGGCTGTTCCTGTTCTACGCCGGCGCCTACAACAACCAGCCCCAGCAGATCGGCGTGGCCGAAAGCGAAGACGGCCTGCGCTGGCGCCGGCTGTCCAACCAGCCCTTCCTGGCCAACGGCGCAGCTGGCGCCTGGAACGCCTCCGAATCGGGCCACCCGGGCGTCTTCGTGGACGCAAACGGCCGCACCTCCCTGTTCTACCAGGGCAACCGGGATCAAGGCCGCACCTGGTTTTTGTCCCGCCTGCCCGTCCGGTGGGAAAACGACCGGCCGGCCCCGGCCCCGGAGGCCGCCCCATGAACCCTTATTGGCAGCCGCTCTATTATTTGGTGCCGGTCATCCAGGCGCTCACCATCCTGCACGCGGTGAAAACGGAGCGTGATTTCCACTGGATCTGGATCATCCTGTTTTTGCCCGTCCTGGGGACGCTCATCTATTTGGCCGTGGAGGTGCTGCCCGAATTCCAGCGCGAGGAGGCCGGCACTTTCCTGGAACAGCTCCTCAACCGCCTCCAGCCGGGGCGCGAGCTGCGGATGCTGCAGGAAAATGTGGAGCAGTTGGACACCGTGGAACACCGCCGCGCCCTGGCGGCCTATCAACTGCGCGCCGGGCAGCCAGCCACGGCGGTGGAAATCTACTGCGGCTGCCTGCAAGGTGCCTTGCGGGACGATCCGGTAATCATGCTCGAGCTGGCCCAGGCCCTGTTTGCCGCCGGTTCCTTCCCGGAGGCCCGGGCCCTTCTCGAACAGCTGAAGTCCCAGCCCTCCTCGCCCGAGCAGCCCCGGCGGGATCTCCTCTATGCCCGGATCTTGGAAGGGCTCGGTGACCATCCCGGTGCCCTGGCGGCTTACAGCCAGTTGGTCAACCGCCTGGGCAGTGACGAGGAGGTCACCTGCCGCTACGCGCTGCTCCTCAAACAAAACGGCCAAGCCCAGGCCGCCCGGGAAATGTTCCAAGCCTTGCTGCTCCGCGCCCGACGCTTTTCCGCCCATTACCGGCGTTCCCAGCGCCCGTGGATCCGCCTGGCCCGGCGGGAAATCAAAGCGCCTTAAGCCTGGTCCCAAGCCTGGTTCCTGCGCTCCGCCGTGCGGGCTCGGTTTTTTGTGCCCAGCCTTCGCCGCGGGTCCGTCACCCGGATCGGATCCGGACGACTGATTCTCCTGGCGGCTGGGGTAAAAACCAACCGGCCGCCATTCCGCCCGCTTACCGGACGGCTTAACGGGCAGCCGGGGATGGCGCGATCCAGTAGGCGGCGAACCGGCGGATCACCGGCTTGGCCGCTGACCGGGTGACGCGCAGCCGCAGTTCGGAAACTTCCACCGGCTCAAATTTGTCGATCCGTTTATGGCCGATGGCGGTGCCCTTGGCCAGGGCTTGCCAGGCGCCGTTCACCCGGCCTTCAACCACGTATTCCCGCACCCGCTCACCCTGGGTGATATCCTCCATGGTGACGATGGCGTTGATCTGGCGCGGAGCGGAGAGCCCCATTTCCGTCAGCCCACCGGTGCCGGCGGTATCGATCACGGCGGTTCCATAGCGGCGTTTGATTTCGGCGCCGAATTCAGCGGAGCGCCGGGCATCCGGCTCGGGTATGAGGCCGGATTTGTCCGGGGTGTTGTTCAGCAGCAGCACGGCGCCGCGCCCCACCGACCGGTCATACATATCCATCAGCTGATCCATGGTTTTGAGGGTGGGCAGGTTGTCCGTCCGCCAGAACCAGGTGTTGCGCATGCGGGCGTCGCACTCGTTTGGCAGCCAGCGGTCGCCCTCCGGATCCGCATCCTCAGCGGTGTAAATGCCCCAGGCTTTTTTGCCGAATTTCACGGTGTTCCAGGCGGGATAAGGCGCCGTGCCATCCTCGTTGCCCACCCAGCGGATGCTCGCCTGCGGCCCCTGGAAGACCACCGCGTCCGGGGCGTGTTGGTGCAGGATGTCCCCCACATCGAATACGAGGCTGCCGTCGAACCAAACCTCTTTGATCTCCCCGTAGCGGCTCAGCAGTTCAGTGAGTTGCTGGCGGAAGATCTTCCGGTAATCCTCCTGTTTGGCCGGATCATCGATCCGGCCGCCGACCCCGGCGCCTAAAAAGCGGTCGTTGGGCGAGAGGTAAACGCCCAGTTTGATGCCGCGCTTCCGGCAGGAGGCGCTCAAGTCCGCCATCAGGTCGGCCTTGCCGCCACGCCAGGCGAGTTCCTTGACACCATATTTCGTGGTGTCCGTCTGCCACCAGCAAAAGCCGCCCACGTGCTTGGCCACAAACACCAAATATTTGGCCCCCATCGATTCGGCCACCCGGGCCCATTGTTCAGTATCCAGGGCCTCGGGCTTGATTTCCGCCAGCGGTTTGGAAAGGTCGTCATATTCCTGGTCCAGCCAGGTGTTGGGGGCGAAATGGATGAACATGCCGAGTTCGTAATCCTGCCAGGCGGCCTGGTGCGCGGAGGGCAGCGCCAGTTTGGTTTCCGTCGCGGCCAGGCTCCCGCCCGCCAGCAACGCCGCCAGGAGGGTAACGGCCCCGATGGCGCCCCGGCATCTGGACCCACCCAGGGCGGGCCGCGTGGAACCTTGCACCGGGCCGCCCTGGGCGGTTCCAGCGGTGTCTGTGGACCGGGCCTTCAGCCGGCCGTTCCGATGAAATATGGATGTGAGCATAGAATTGCTGAAAACCTTCGGGAATCATCGCTGGAAAGTCAAAGCAATACGCCCTGGCCCGGGGGTGTGGCGGTGTGCGGTATGGCCGCAGGCGCGTTGCCGGAAGTCATCCCGGCGGCTTCGCTGGCGCACCCCCAAAACCGCCTTTCCCGGGCCGTTCCACCCAGGCGGGCGCTGCTTGACGGCACCGGCCGCGGGCGCCTAAAGTATCGCCGTTGCCCGGAAAAGCAAAAATCTGAACAAACATGAATCATACCCAACTTATGAAACGACGCACCTTCTTGCGCGTGGCCGCTTCCGCCACCGCCGCTTTATCCCTGCCCCTGGTGGTTCCCCGCCAGGTGCTGGGCGCCGCCGGCCAGCCCGGCCCGAACGACCGCATCAAAGTCGGCTTCATCGGCCTGGGGGGGCGGGCCCGCTGGATCCTCAAGGATGAGGCACTGCCGGGCGCGGACGTGGTGGCGGTGGCGGATTGTTTCCTCCCGCGTCTGGACGAGGCTGCCAAAGTTTACCCGGGCAGCGAAAAATGGGCCAAATACCAATCCTACCAGAAAATGCTGGAGCGGGAAAAGCTGGACGCGGTGTTCGTGGAGACCACCACGCATGCCCGGGTGCTGGCAGCCATCCACGCCTTGCAGGCGGGGTGCGACGTTTATGCGGAAAAACCGCAGAGCCTCACCGTGGCCGAGGGCCGTGTGCTGGTGAAGGCGGTGAAAAAATACAACCGGATTTTGCAGACCGGTTCCCAGCAGCGCTCCATGCCCATCAACGCCTACGCCAGCAAGCTCGTGCGCGAGGGGGCCATCGGCAAAATCCACACCGTGATCACCTGTAATTTCGAGAGCGGAAAAGTGTGGAAATCCAAGCCGGAGGAGCCGGTGCCCGCCGGCTTGGATTGGGATGCCTGGTGCAACCAGACCGAGCTGCGCCCCTACCACAGCCAGCTGCAGTTCGGCTGGGGCGAGATCCTGGACTACGATGGCGGCGGGCAATCCTGGGGCGTGACCGGCTGGGGCACCCACAGCCTCGACCAGGTCCAATGCGCCTTGGGCACGGATGACACCGGGCCTTTGGAAATCTGGCCGGAAGACCCGGGCCCCAACTGCAAAGTGATGATGCGTTTCGCCAATGGCGCGCTCCTCAAAATCGCGGGCAAACGGCGCGGCATGGAAGACCTGGGCGCCATTTTCATCGGCGACCAGGGCCGCATTGAAATCCTCCGCGGCGATTTTCTTGCCGACCGCGCGGAATTGCGCGCCGACGCACCGCCCCCGACCCCCCAGGGGCCGAAGGAGTCCATCCCCCACCTCGAGAATTTTCTGCAGTGCTTGCGGACCCGCAAAAAGCCGAACGCGGACGCCGAGACCGGGCATCGCGCCACCACGCTGTGCCACTTGATGAATATTTGCCGGGCCGTCCAGCGCAAGCTCCGGTGGGATCCCGTCGCCGAGCAGTTCAGCGGGGATGAGCAGGCGAACAAAATGCTCGCCCGCCCCCGGCGCGCGGGCTACGAGCTGCCGGCCATCGGTTAATCCGGCGTGGTCACCGGGCGATGGCGCGGCAGTTCCGCCTTGAAATCGCCCAGGCTCGGCCACTGCAGGCGGCGGTCCAGGTCCACCTCGGCCACGATCACTGAACCCCACGTTTCGGCGCGGGCGATGGTCTGGCCGGAGTGGTCGAAGACCGCCGTGAGCATCCAGTTGCGGGACACGTCCTCGTAGGTGCTGCTGACCAGGTAAACATGGTTCTCGCAGGCCCGGGCGCTGGCTAATACCGGGTTGCACCCCCAGACGGGCCAGGCGATGACCTCGGCGCCCCGGTTGCTCAATTGCCGGGCCACTTCCGGGAAGAAACCGTCGTAGCAGACCATCATCCCCACCTTCCCGAAACGGGTTTCGAAGACCGGGTATTCGTGGCCCGGGGCGATGCCCGCGGAAATCTCGTCCCGGGGCAGGGACACCTTCCGGTATTTGCCCACCACCGTCCCCTCCGGCCCCAGCAAGGTGGCGGTGTTGTAAACCAGGTGGCGGTCGCGCTCCACCAGGCCCGCCACGATATAGAGGTTGTGCTGTTTGGCCAGTTGCGCGAAGTAATCCGCCGCCGGGCCGGGAATGGGTTCCGCGCAATCGATCATTTTCCGGCCGGTGCCGTAATAGGTCAGCGTCTCCGGCAGCACCACCAGGTCCGCCCGCTGGCGCGCGGCTTCCTCGATCAACGGGGCGAACAACCGGCAGTTGCCTGCCGGTGTGCGGCCCTCCCGGGGGCGGAAATGCACCGCGGCCAGGCGGACTTTGCGCCCCGCCGGGGCCGGGGTTTCCTCCAGGGCGATCCCGCTCCACGTGACCGTGGTCCCCGGCGCCCACTGCAGGTGCAGTTCCACCACTGCCCGGGCCGCCTTGAGGGGCGCCCGGTAAGTGTCCGCCACGCGGGTCCAGCCGTCGGCCCCGGTGGGGCCATCCAGCGGATGCTCCGCCTCGGCGGTCGCCGTGAAACCGATGAGGAAATTGGTCACCACCCCCAGGTCGCGCAGCACCGGTTGCCCTGCTGCATCCTGCCAGAGCAGCCGCACGGGCGCGCAGCGCCGGGCAAGGACGTTTCCCGGCAGCTTCCGCTGCGCCTCAAACCGGTACCAGTGGCCCCCCTCCACGGGAAAGGTTTTGGTCCAATACCCGTCGAGCCCTTCGCGGGCGTCGGCCTGGATGATCCAGGCGCCGCGGCCGTCGCGGCCACCCTCCGGCTCAAAGGCAAAGGCCGGGCGGATTTCCTCACGCGGGGACTCGCTCCGCCACCCGGGCGGCGCCGCGGTGGTGGCAGCGGCCACGGCCTTGGAACCGGCCACCCACCACGCGGCAGCCGCCAGGATCGCCAACAGTCCGGACACGGGGGATTTTGCATTCATATCGGCCAGCTTAATGATCCTGCACCCCGGGGTCGATGGCGATTTTCCCGGGTGCCCCAGCTTCCTTTTGAAAATAGGAACCGGTTCCCGCCGCCAGATTTGTGGCGGTAAAAAGGAGGGCGTGCCACCATGTAAGCCTTACCCGGGGCGGGCCTCGTTCGCTGTAAAAATTACTGTTTCATCCCTGGATCCCGGCCGATCCAGGCCTCCTCCCTCATTTTTATTAAGCTCTAAATCTCTTGTTTTCAGTGGGATATGACTTGGCGGCGATTCCCCGGGCGGTTTGGCACACAGTTTGCATTAGGTATTGGTGTCCGCGTCATTCCATTTGGATGGATGACCCCAGTGTAACCAGGATCAAAACAAATACGAAACAACATGAACGCAAGCGTTACTTCCCGTTTTCAGCATGAGGCCGCCGCCCTTGTTTCTCCCCGGGAAACCACGGTGGCCATTCCGGTTTGGAAGCGGGCGCTGGATTTGCTGTGCGTCTGCCTGGCCCTGCCGGCCTTGCTGCCCATCATGTTGCTGATCGCCGTGCTGATCAAAGTGGTCTCTCCCGGGCCGATCTTCTTCAAGCAGGAGCGGGTGGGTTTCCGCCGCCAACGGTTCCTGTGCTATAAGTTCAGGACCATGAAGGCCGGCGCGGACACGCAGGTGCATCAGAACCATTTCAAAAATTTGATCCAATCCGGTGTCCCCATGACCAAAATGGATGCCAAGGGTGACTCACGGTTGATCCCGTTTGCTTCGGTGATCCGGGCCATGGGCCTGGATGAGCTTCCGCAGATCATCAATGTGGTGTTGGGCGACATGAGCCTGGTGGGACCCCGGCCCTGCACCCGGTATGAGTTCGAAAGCTACCCGGAAGTTTACCACGCCCGGTTCGACACTTTGCCTGGCCTGACCGGTCTCTGGCAGGTGAGCGGCAAAAACAAGACCACCTTTGCCGAGATGATGTCCCTGGATATCCACTACTCGCGGAACAAGACCGCCTGGATGGATGTGAGCATCATGTTCCGGACCTTTGCCGTGCTCGTGGAGCAACTCCGTGAATCGCGGCAAGCCTCCCGCCCATCACCGCGCTGGAACTGAAATCATTAAACTGCCCCAAACAATGGCCAGAACCATCATCGGCAAATGGGATGTCTCCCTGAGCAGAGTTTCCTCCGGGGAGCCCGCTCTGCTGGACACCGGCCGGTTGGAATTCTGGGGTGACGGCAGTGGCCATTTAACCGCCGGCAGATTCCAACTGTCGCTCAAATGGTCCAAGTATCTGCGGAACGATGCGCTGGTCGATTGCCACGGCGTGGACGGCGAAACCGAAATATCCGGCAAAGGTTTCGTCTGCCTTGGCGGTGAACAGATGATCGGCACCATCGGTTTCCAGGCGGGCCATCAATACCGGATTGCCGCCGAGTTGCAGGCGTGAACCATCCAGGCCTCGTCCTGGCTGGCGCTGGCGGGGTTCCAAAAAAAGTCAGATCATAATCAGCCGGACTGGCCGGGGTCCTTTTTTGGTGGACGGCGAAAATGGTCCGGGAATAGTTAAAAATTGACGGCGACCCTCCCCGGCATGATATTCCCAAAACATGACAATGATGCGTTTTCGGGAATTTGTCGCACTGCCGGTGGCCATTGCCCTGGCCTTGGTTTTCACGCTGATTGCCCCCCACGCGGCCGATAGTCCGGCAGCGGGAACTGGCGGAGCCGCCATCAAACATGTCACCGCGGAACAAGCCCAAAAACTTTTGGCCGCCGGCAAAGTGGTGGTGCTCGACCTGCGAACCCCGGGAGAGTTCAAGGGCGGATGCCTTTCCGGAGCGACGAATCTCAATTTTTACGCCCCCGATTTTGAAAAACAGCTCGCCGCCCTCGATAAAAACCAGGCCTATCTCGTCCATTGCGCTTCCGGCTACCGCAGTTCTCAAGCCTTGCCGATCTTCAAGAAACTCAAATTCCAGTCCATTTACCACCTCGATGGCGGCCTCAAGGCCTGGGAAAAGGCGGGATTGCCCGTCAAAAAGTGAGGGCCGCGGAGGCCCATGCGAAAAGCTCCGACCTCTTTTTCAGCCTGGCTGCGGAAATGCGCTGCGGGCCCGGCGGTTCCTGCCCCTCTTTTGGACATCCAACCCACGCTTATGGCATCCTCGGGCAGGTGGCGATCGCTGATCCGGTCCGCAAATTTTTGATCCGTTTCCGGATCCGATTACGCATGTAATGAACGGAAGGCCGAGGTGGATCACCCCGGCTTTCGGGCTGGGGGAGAGGGAAGCCCCCCGGACCAGGGTGGCAGGATAAAAGGCTTGATCATGAAACGGAAACCAATGATGTGGAGCGCGCGTGCCTGGCTGGCGAGCGGAGTATTGGCTGCGGGCCTTTCCTTGGCGGCCCAGCCCGCCAATGACGCCTTTGCCCGGCGCCAGGAGCTGGCGGGCACCCACTTTGAATGGCTGGCGGCTGGCCAGGGAGCCACCCTGGAGGCCGGGGAGCCGAACCATGCCGGGAGCCTGGGGCCGGCTCGCGGCTCAGTCTGGGCCGTCTGGCAGCCGCCCGCGGACGGCTTTTTGCTGCTCAATCTGCTGGAAAACATGAGTGTGCCACCCGTGGTGGCGGTTTACACAGGGGAGGAGCTGGCCAGCCTGGTTTTGGTGCGCCGGATTACCGAATGGAACCAGCCGCCCGCCTATTTTCCAGTCCGCGGGGGTGTCCCCTGCCAGGTGGCGGCCGCGGTGGTGGCCAGTCCGGGATACGTAAACGCCCGGATTGGCTTTTCCTTTGTTCCGCGCCCTCCGAATGATGACTTTGCCCAACGCACCCGGGTGGCTGGCGCCGAGGCCCAATTTTCCGGCTGGACGGTGGGCGCCGGCCTGGAGGCGGGGGAACCAGCCCCACCGGATGCGGCGGGGTCCACCTGGTGGAGTTGGACGGCGCCGGCCGATGGGGTGGCCAATCTAAGCGTGGTGGGCAGGCCAGCCGCCCTAGCCGTTCGCGTTTACCAGGGCGCCAGCCTCGCGGCGCTGCGCCCGGTGGCGAATCTCGAACAGTTTGAAACCAAGGCGGGCGAAACCTTCGAGATCCAGGCGGCCGGTCCCTCCTTGCCGTATGGAATGGAGTTCACCGTGAACTTGGTATTGTCCCGGATGCGCATCGTTTACCCACCCGCCCATGCCCTTTTCTCCACCCCGACTAATATCCTGGTCCAGGTGGCGAATCCGCCTGAAAACCTCCCACTCCGCTGGTTCCGGCTGCTGGATGGTTACACCTGGCTCGTCGACCCGCTGACCAATGCCAGCCAGATCCTCGTCAGCAACCTGGTCGCCGGGGATCATGAACTCTGGCTCGAAGCCTACGACTCCCAGTACCGCACCTGGCGGTCGCCCCGGGTGCCGATCTCCATCCGGCCCTGGCCCAATACCTATTTCACCAATCGCACCGCCCTCGCGGGCGCCGATTTCGAGCTCGCGGTGGATTTGCGGGGGGCGGTTTCAAAAGCCGGCGAACCCGACCAGCGGGCTTCTTTGTGGTGGGCCTGGACGCCCGGGCAATCCGGCTGGGTCGACCTGGTTTTTGACCGGCGGTATGACCTCGGTTTCCAGCTCTATACTGGCCAGGTCCTGAACGCACTGACCGAAATCAATTGGGTGGCCCAGGCGGAGGATCGCCTGGAATTTCCCGTACAGGCGGGCGTGGAATACCAATTGCGCGCGGCCACGGCCTCGGTTTATGGCTTTGGTCCGTTGCCGGTGCGCCTGGCATTGCAGCCGCCTCCGCCCAACGACGCTTTCGACCACCCCCGGCCCTTGGCACCCAACGGCACCGGGGAGCTGATCCCCCTCGGCAAAGCCACCTCCGATCCTTCGGATCCGGCCCTGCTGGCAGCCGGGGGCCTGAAAACCGTTTGGTTTGCGTGGACGGCGCCACGGAATGGCTGGCTGCGTTTAAGCGCCACCAGCTATGAGAATTATGTGCCGTTCGTGGGGGTTTACCTGGGGAATTCTCCCGCCACGCTCATTCCCCTGGCCGCCCCGGTGGCGGGGCCAGTCCCGGTCCTGGCGGGCCAGATTTGCCAGATTGTCCTGGCGGGAAGAGGCGGCCTGCTCGATGAGACCTGGTTTGAGGCCGGTTTTTTGCCCAGGCCGGATAACGACACCCTGGAGCAGGCCGCGGAACTGCTCGGATCCTCCGGCACCAACGGGGTGGTCTTGACCGGAGCCACCAATCAGGCGGTTTGGTATGCGTGGACGGCCCCCGAGGATGGGCTTTTGGAGTTCGGCCTCGATTTCCCTGGCGACCAGTCGCCAGCCGCCGGCATCGTCGCCTACCTGGTCGCCAGCCAAGGTCCCTTGGCCGAGGTGTGGCCCGGGGAAGACCCGCGGAATCCCGCGTATCGAATCCAGCAATTCGATGTGACCCAAGGCGCCCGTTATTATTTCAAGGTGTATGCGCTGGGGAACGAATCCAACCCTCCCGCGGGTGAACTGTGGCACCGTCTGAATCGGCGGCCGGAGAACGACGCTTTCACCAACCGCCGGCTGCTGGAGGCGGGCACGACGGCCTGGAAAGCGGAGAATTGGGCGGCCACCTCCGAGCTGGGGGAACTGGAGGCCATCGGCCACGCCGGCCGGTCCGTCTGGTGGGAATGGACGGCCCCCCAGGATGGCTGGGTGGTCTTCACGGGCCGCGCGCCCAATGCCATGCCCTACGTGGATGTGTTCCAGGGCGAAACGCTGGCCAGCCTGCGGCGGATGGCGGAACTGCAGGTATTCCCGGAGAGAAACCAATGTGCGGCCTGGTTCCTGGCCAAGGCCGGCGGAAAATATGTGCTGTTGCTGGACAGCCCCGGCCAGCTGGTTTTACGGCAACTGCCTTTCGACCAGGGCTTGCGCAGCGTGCTCTTCCCGGCCGGGGAAACCAGCCTGGCGCTGACCTGGACTGCCTTCCATATCAGCCTGCCCACGAATGGCTCCCAATTCACCCTGCCCGCCCTGCCCCGCATCGAAATTGCCACGCCGGACCCGGCGCTGGACGGCGTCCTGACCAACGTCACCTTGCTGGCCCGGCGCCTGCGGGATGCGTCTGGCTGGCCATCGGCCGAGGGCGCCTATGAGACGCTCTGGCGGAAGGACGGTTTGACCCTGCCCATTTCCCTGCCACCCGGGGCCCTGCCGCCGGGCATCTGTGAGATCCTGGCGCTGGGCACCAACACCGCCGGTGAAATGCGGGCCACGCTGCCGGTGCAAATCACGCTCCACCCGGCCAATGATGATCCCGCCCAGGCGCTGGTGCTGACGGGGCGCTACGCGGAAGGGTCCGGCTCCACCCGGGCGGCCACTGCCGGACCGGGCGAGCCCGGCTGGGAGCCTGGTTCCCCGGCCGTTTGGTATCGCTGGACCGCCCCCTCGGATGGCCTGGTGGAGCTCACGGCTACTTCGCCTTGCGCCGTTTTTACGGGCCAGCCACCCGGAGCCTGGAAACGCCTGGGGGACACCAACCTCCCCCCCGTGGAGTGGGTGAACTTTGAGGCGGTGGCCGGCGAAACCTATCACTTCGCAGTCCTAACTCCGGCGGGCAATCCGGACGGCACTGACTTCAGCCTGTGGCTCCGGGAACAAACGGTTTTCCTGGTCGGATCGCCGGGGGGGATCACGCTCACGGGCACCCGGTTCAACCTGCGGGTGACCACCACCGAAACCCCCGAGGATATCGAGCGGATTGAGTTGTGGGACAACGACCAGCGGGTGGCAGTGGCGCCCGCCGCGCCGGCGGATTTCCCCTGGGCTCCGGAGACCGCCGGACTGCATTGGGTTGGCGGCCGGGTGGTGCTGAAAACGGGGGAAATTCCCCTGGCCGCGCAGGAGCAGGTATTTGTTGGGCCGCGCAATGGAGTCTTTGCCAGCCGCGAAACCGTGGCCGGCTCGAGCGCCTTGCTGGCCGGCAACCTGGCTTACGCGAGCAGCCAGGCGGAAGGCCCCATCTCCGGGGCCCATGCCTGGTATTCCTGGAGCGCCCCGGCACGCGGCCTCCTGATCCTGGTCCCGGACCCCGGCGAGGTGGGCCTACGGGTTTTTCGCGGCTCGAATCCGGGATCCCTCGTGGAACAGGCCCACGTCAGCCCAAGCGGTGCCGCCGTGGCGGTGGCGGTTCAAACGGGGCTGGAATACCACATCGCGGTCGTCAGCCTGGGCGCCGTCAGCCAATTCCAGGTGCGGCTGGATTTTCGGGAACCGCCGGCCAACGACGCTTTTGCCGCCCGCCAGCGGATTTGGGGATCGGCGGTCCGGATGGCGGGGGCGAATTATGCCGCCACCCGCGAAACCGGCGAACCGAACCACGCCGGGCAGCCCGGCGGAAGCTCCGTGTGGTGGGCTTGGTCCGCTCCCCGGGATGGCCCAACCACCATTCAGGTCGCCGGTTTGAGCGGGGGCGTCGTAGGGGTGTATACCGGCTCGGATCTGGCCGGATTATTGCCGGTGCCGGGCACCGGGTCCGGTCCGGCCGGCGAACCGCGCCTGTTTACCGCCCGCGCGGGCCAGGAATATGCCATCGCGGTCGATAGCACTACCGGCAGCATGGGCGATTTCACGCTGCGCGTGGACCAGGCTGGCCCCTTGGATTCCGTGAAATTGAGCTGGCCATTGAAACCCTCGCCACCGGCGCAGTTGATGATCCAGGGGCTGGAAGGCCGCGGGGGTGTCCTGACGGTCTCCGAAGATTTGAGCACCTGGCGGGATCTGCTGCCACTCCCCGGTGGCGTCACTGAATGGCCTGTTGCTGCGCCCGGCATGGATTCCGCAGCTCACCGTTTTTATCGGTGGCGAGCGCCATAACCGTTGGGGATCCGGCCGCCAATCCCGGCTATTACGACCATGCGCCGGGCCCGCGTTATCCAGGCGCACCCGGACGTGCGAGTTGACTAAAATTAAAAGACACCGGGGACCTGAATCTGAGCGGTGGCAAAACGGGCCTTCCAAATTCGCACGGCGCAAGATTCAAAGAAAAAGAGCGAACCGCGAATATGGGCAGCTTGGAGCGGAGAGCGGACCCTTACAGCTGAATTGCGCCAACCAAGTTTCAGCAGCAACAGGGCTACATCAAAAAAAATCACAGCGACGAGCCGTCGCCGCTCCGTCACGCATTCCGGGATTTTTTTCCACCGTCTCCCCACGCTGGCGGTTGCCTGCGCCGGGCAGGGGATCCCTCCGTTGCCTCAGTGGTTGGCCGTCAACCTTACTCCCGCATGCGGTGCAAAATCTGCAATCTGAGGTGCCTGCCGGAGAACCCCTTTTCCAGCCAATGGCCAGGGATCATGGGTTGCCTGCTAGTTACTGGCCCCGAATTGGCCTCCCCCGGCCAGCGCAAGCCCGGCCGCAGGGCAATACTGTTGTATTATATTATTTGACAGCATAGGATCGCCGGGCGATATGGTTGGTTATTTAGTTGACAGGTTTTGATAATTTTAGAGAATGGCCCGTGAGCATCCATATTTTTGGCAGGAAGATGCCAGGAGGAAGAGCGGCGGGATGGGAAAATGGAAATATGGCGGTGTTAAAAGGCAATTTTTGGCAGGTGATGGGGCGGGAATCAGGAAAGGCGGTCTCCGAGCCAATGGACCGGCTGGCAAGACGGCGGACCGGAGGCATATTATCCACGTATTATCCAATCCCGGACCAAAGACCTTGTTTAATTTGGATGGTTTATCCCCATCGAACTCATTTGCAATGTATTATGGCCGAGGATCCCCATTCCCAGGCACCGCACGCGCCATTTTCACGCTCCCGCGTAAAAATCACGCCAAGTCCCAATTTTAATTCTGCTACGCAGCAGAGAGGCTGAACGTAGAAAGATTTTTGAACTTTTATTTTTTGACCAAAACCGGAAAAGCCACAAAACACGCACATGAACCATGAACGACAATAAAATGAATAACTCCCCATTAGCGATGGTAGTCAGTATACTGGAACTTGCACCAAAGTCTGCATTGAGGATAAGCATTTGCAATTCCATAAAATCGCTTTAGTTTTTCGCACTTTTTTGAACAACTTAATAAAATCAACTTAATGACACATATTTTATTGGTTGGTTTTTATTTTTATAGAACTATTAAATATGTTATATATTATACATAAACACACATTACTTCGGCTAATGTTTGCAATGTGTATTTTTCATTCTTTTTGTCAAATACTACATGCAGTTGACACTATTTCAACTCCGCTTATTAAGTCGCAAGATAGAATAAGATCTTATGAAGGCTTTCTCCGCAATGGAGCTGTATTTAGTAAAAACACCGGAGGGCACACAAAGAAAAATGGAGATTATGCAGTTGATTTTGGCACCGGACCAGGTTTTTTCCATATTTATAATGCCACATTTCTAAACACATTATCCAAGAACGATGAAATAACTTTGGCTTTTTGGATTAAAAAATATGATGTTTTAGAATCTTGTTTTTTTTGCGCTGAATCCCCCACAACAAAAATTGGATTACAGAGCATGATGTGTAAAGGATCCCCGTGGGGTGACTATTTAATTTATTTTGACACTAATACCGAGCGTGTTTCCGGACCAATTAATATGCTTTCCGATTATAACAACTTTGGAAACACAACCAACTGGTGGACCAATTGGCACTTTTTTGTCTTTACAAAAAGGTTGAACGTAAAGAAAATATGGATCGACGGAATTCTATTCCAGACGGGATATAACAATACTCCACTACCTAGTGATTTTTCGGATATGTATTTAGGCGCTGGTATTAGTGGTAATTACTTTATAACGCATGGATTGATAGATGATTTCAGTGTGGCCGCGCAAACTTTTTTCTG
>CAIMWS010000162.1 GCA_903845125.1 uncultured Verrucomicrobiota bacterium | reverse complement strand
TCGATTTTTTTCATTTTGTTCCATACTTTTTGGAGACCTTTGGCGCACGTATCAATGAAGGACCTAAATGAAGGCCTTCAAAGAACTAACCTATGAAGAAAAAATCATTATGCGCCACGGTGCCATTGGCAAACCGTGCATTCCTGGAAAACCAAACACCCAGCCCTCCGGGCGCCGGCCAACCGCCGGGCCGTTCCAGCCATGGGCCGGAATGCTCATCGCCACGGCCGGCACTCGCCCGGTTCCTGCTGGCCGCTTCCATGCTCATCACCCTGGCTGGCAGTCCTTCGGCGGCTGAAGTCGAAACCCCTGGATTCCTGAAGTTTGAGTGGTGGTGGCGTGGCCAAAACATGACTATCTCGGAGCTTACCAACTGGATCGCCGCTCCGCACGATCCATCCTTTACCAGCTACGCGCCATCGTTCGACTCCTTCACCGTGCTCACCGACGAAGTCACGGCTGCCTATGGAGGCCGGTTCACCGGTTGGCTCACCCCAACCGAGAGCGGCGAATACACCTTCTTTGCCCTCAACGCGGCGGCCTCCGAACTCTGGTTGAGCCCCACTGACAAACCAGCCGACGCCGTCAAGATCGCCGAGCAACTTACCGAGGATCCTGGCTGCTGCGACAGCTTCGACGAGCCAAAGGCGACGGGCGGACCCTCCTACACCTCCAAGCCGATCACCCTGACGGCGGGCAAGAAATATTATGTGCAGTTCCTGTTCAGCGAATCGGGATGGAACAATGTCGGCCAGGTGGCCTGGCGCAAAGCCGGTGACACGACCCATGCGCGCATATTAAAGCCGATCAACGCCGCCTTCCTCAGTTCCCTGGCCGACCCCAAAGGCGCCTCCATCACCATCACCGCCCAGCCCCAAAGTGTGAGCGTTATTGAGAACTCAGCCGCGCGCTTCACCATCAAGGCTTCAACGTTTTCGGATTATCGGAAAGACCTCGGAGGGTCCATCTCACCGGTTTTTCTCTGGTATAAGAACGGGCTCATCGACTCTTCCTCCACCGGTCCGACCTACACGGTTTTCCCGGTCAAGGCCTCCGACCACAACAGCAAGATCCGGTGCGTCGTGGCCCTGCCCGGATTGGTCCGCTCCAGCGATGAAGCCACGTTGACGGTGTCACCCGATAACCTCGCCCCCACGATCACCTCGGTGGTGGGAAACGGGACCTTTGACAAGCTTACGGTAAGCTTCTCCGAAGCCGTCGATCCCGCCACCGCGTCCACGCTGACGAACTACACCTTCGCCCCCGCCCTGCAAGTCACCGCCGCGCAGGTGAGAAACCTGACCAATGTCCTGCTATCAACCGCCCCCCAGAAACAAGGGACCCAATACACGCTGACCGTGAATCGCGTGAAGGATTTGGCAGGCAACCTCGTCCCCGCCAGCAACCGTTCGGTTTTTTACTCCCGCATTGCCCGGCCAGGTGGCCTGGAACTGCAATACTGGGGGGACATGCCGCATGCCGACTATTTTGTCGATGGTTCGATCCCCTACGATCCCCGCATCCCCGACAGCCCGGACTGGACTGGCTACACCACGTCGTTTAACACCTACGATGTCCTGACCACCTACCATCAGGGATTTGCCACCCGCGTGCGGGGCTGGATCACCCCCACCGAGACCGCTTCCTACCGGTTTTTCGTTCGCTGCATCGACACCTGTCGGCTCTATTTAAGCACGGACGAAACCGAGGCCGCCAAGAAAGCCATTGCCGAGGAGCCTTATTGCTGCAATCCATTCCTGGAACCCAGTGCCAAGCAGACCTCTGAACCGATCACGCTGACCGCCGGAAAATCCTACTACATCGAACTGCTGCTCAAGGTCAGTTGGGGCAGTGACTACGCGATGGTGGCCTGGCGCAAGGAGGGGGACACTACGCCTGCCGAGTCGCTGCCACCCATTCCGGGCAACTTCCTGAGCGCGGGCTTCCCGGCGGAGGGAACCGCCCATTTCCTCTTCGACACCCCGGTAATTGTGGCCTTCAACTCCGGGTTCCCAACCTTCAATAGGGTCGTGCCTGATGATGCCTGGGAAAGCCCGGCCTTCTCAGCGGTGGGCGAGAGCGCCGCCGACCCCAACGGATTCAAAATCAAACACATCGACGGACTCCAACCTTGGACCGGGACCAATACCGCGTTGAAAATCGACGGTGCCGCTGTCACTCCCACCTCGGTCAAGGAGGGTGGCACGCTCACCTTGTCCTACCAACCGGCAGTGCCTTGGGCCTCCAAATCTGTTCACTCGGCCACCCTGACCCATCCCGATGCCAATGGCAATCCACAGTCGGAAACCATGGCGTTCACCGTCGGGGCCTACGCCCCGGATCAGCTGCATGGCAATCGCGCGGTGCTGCGCGGGGCGGCGGCCTTTACTCCGGATGCCGGGGGACGCACCGGCAAGCCGGGCGATACCGCCGTCGATCTCGGCTTGGGCGGCGCCTTTCAAAGCATTTACCTCAATGACCTCTCCTTCCTGAACGAAAAGATGGGGGACGAGCAGTTTGCCTTTTCCATTTGGCAGAAGCTCTACACAGTCGGGTGGTGCCAGCTGTTCTATGTTCGTTCCCAGGCCGGCGCCTGGATTTCGTCCTCAGTCCCACTGGGCGACGACGTCTCCTTCGACGCTGCCGGCAGAATCGGTGGCAACATCGGCACCTTTCCGGCCTACTCTGGCGACCAGTCGTGGTGGACAAACTGGCACCATATCTTGTTAAACCGGAAATCAGACAAGTTGGAGATCTGGATCGATGGGAGTCTCTTCCTGGCAGGCGACAACAGCCAAACGCTCCCTTCCGACTTCGTGGACATGCTCATCGGTGCGTTCGACGCCCGATGGGGTGGAGTTATGGGCTTGATCGATGATTTTGCAATCTTCGACAAAGCCCTCACTGGCGAACAGGTGAAGGCCCTTTATTCCGGCGTCGCACCTGCGGCTCTCCCGGGAACCCCTGGCCTGCTGGCCTACTGGGATTTCAATGATCCCTCCTTGCCGCCAGCCGGTCCCCGGCTCATCGCCACCCGGAACGGCAACAGCGTCACGATCACCTCCGATCCACAACCGCTGGCCACCGGCTTCGTCCTCGAAACCGCCGACTCCCTCACCGGGCCATGGGCCGTTCAGACTGGCGCCAATACGCCCATCACCGTGCCCTTGGGTTCGGGGGTCAAATTCCTGCGCGCCCGCAAGCCCTAAGGCTCTCCTTCCAATCTAATGCAGGCACGAGGGAACTGGAGTTATCCAGTTCCCTCTTTCCATTTTCCGAGCCAATGCCCCTTCTGCTCCCTGCTCTTCCCGCATGGCTTCGGGAAAGCCCCTCTTTTTCCACCCAGATTCCACCCAATTCCACATCCGGGATTTCCCCCCCCGCGGGGCTTGCCAAGCACACGGATTACGGATGAGGCTGGCCGGTTTTAGGTTTTTGCTTCGTGGCTGTGGCGTCCGGGCCAAACCGGATGTGTTTGCTGGCATAGCCTGCGAATTGGTCACCCCAGACGGCGCGCACCAGCCCCCAATCCAACAACAGGCTCAACAGCATTCCTGTCAAACCCACCATAACGGTTCGTCTGACTAATGCGCTGGGAAAAACCGGTCCATCGCCAGCCGCTGGTTTGACCGGGTCGGGAGGCGACAAAACCAGCCAGGTGCATAAGACTGCATTGAGGAAAATGACTCCTTCCGTCACCAGGCGTTCCGGAGCAAACGCCGCCTGGGCGCGGTCGAAGTTCCCCACCACCATCCACCAGAGGAAAACCAGGTAAAGCAGCTGGCCTTTGCCCAGCCAGGTGGCGGGCAGGATGGCCAGGGGCCGCCGGTTCCGGCGGATTAAAAGCCCCAGCAGGCACAAACCCAGCAGCAGGTAGGCCAGGTCAAACCAGGCGCCGGTTGGCAAACCGTAAACCTTGGGCGGGAACGCCTTGGTCCGAACCCATTCCTCAGGATTCAAGCTGAGGTTCAGGTAGGTGATGCCGAGCAGGACAAAACCAGCCGCGGCCACCTCCGTCCAGGGGCGCAAGCCTGGCTCCTCCTGGCGGGCCGGAGTCTTCCTGGCCAGCACCCCCATCGCCAGGGCAATTCCCAAACCATTGATGAAGCCATAGGTTTGCTCTAACACGCTATGCCAGTTGGTATGCCAGCCGGTTTTGACCTCCATGAGCTTGAACAAGGTGGCCGTGGCGAAACCGAATCCGCCGATGAATCCCGCCCCCAAGGCGGCGAACATCAGCTCGCGCATTCCCCGCCGCCAAAAGAACCACAACATCCCCCCCACCATCCCCACGCTGCCCGACCAGCTATCGCCCCGGGGCGGAGTCATCCGGATGCCCAACAGCACCACCAACCCTAAAAATCCCACCCACCAGCCCACCGTCATATGCACCAGGAGCGCCGTGGCGGTGTCCCAGCGCCGCCGGACCAAAGCCAGTGCCAAAACCGTCAACAGGGCGGTCAGCACAGACAGCCACGGCGTATCGTACCAGTAAAGCGCGCTTTCGTGGCGGAAGGCCGGATCCACCGCGTACCAGGCGGTGACGGCGGCATCCTGCAACATCCAGGCCACAAAAATGGCCAGGAGCGGAGCAAAAAAACCGGTCAGGCGTTCCCGATCCAAAATGGCCGGCAGGGCCGTCCCGGCTCCCCCCACGGCAGCCCATAAAAAGCCGATGAGAAACAGGCTGGCGAAGCCATACAAAACCGATCCGGAATGCCCCGAATGCGTGTAGGCAATGACCTGCATGTAGGAGATGCTGCCGCCAAAAGACCAGCCAACGGCGCCAAAAAATCCAAAGTAAGCGATGCGCCGGTGCCAGTCGGCGCGGCCGGAAACCAATACGGCGGCCATGGCTGCCAGGGCGCCGGGCGTGAGGGCCCCGATTTCATGGCCGAAGTTGCCGCGGATCCCCCAGCCAATGCTGAGTGATAGGGCGGTCAACCATACCAGGGTGGCGTTCATGGGGCACGGTTATATCGCCCGGGCGGGCTGGGTTCAATGCCGAACCTCGATTTGCGCCCAGCCGGCGTTCCTCCCCGCCATATGATTTCGCTGGGCACGCTTTTAGGATTTGGCATGATCCGCGCATGCGACCGCTCACTCGTTATAGCGCCTGGTTGTGGTTGGGCCTCACCCTGAGTTCCGCCCCGGCTCGTGCCGGCGATTTGGATCTGGCCCAAGCCTGCGTAGTCACCGCCACCCATTTCGGATCCCCGGAAAAAAAAGCCCTGGCGATGTTGCTGGATGACGTTGAAAAACGCAGCCATATCCGCTGGCACTGCTCCCCTGCCCCACCGCCAACCGGGGCTTTGATAATCCTGGGACGCCCGGCGGATTCTTTTGGCTCCCTCACCACCCCGCCTTCGGATCCCAACTTCATTACGCGGCCGGAAGGCTTCCAAATCAAGGTCACCTCCGGGCATGGCCGCCGGATACTTTGGATTCTCGGCAACGATGCACGCGGCATCCTTTATGGCGTGGGCCGGCTCTTGCGTGAGCTGAAAATAGCGCCCGGCCAGATCACGATCCCGGATCCATTGGATCTGGCCACGGCGCCCAAATATGCGTTGCGCGGCCACCAACTGGGCTACCGGCCCAAAACCAATTCCTACGACGCCTGGGATGTGCCGGTGTGGGAACAATACTTGCGCGACCTCGCCATTTTCGGCTGCAACGCCATCGAGCTGATCCCCCCCCGATCCGATGACGATGCCGACAGCCCCCACTTTCCGCGTCCGCCCTCCGCGATGATGGTCGAAATGTCGCGCTTGGCCGCTGAATTCGGCATGGCCGTCTGGGTTTGGTATCCCGCCATGGACGCGGATTATGCGGATCCCAAGACCGTCGCCGCCGCGCTCGATGAATGGAGCGCCATTTATGAAAAGCTGCCTCGGCTGGACGCCGTGTTCGTGCCCGGCGGCGATCCCGGCCATACCCATCCGAAAGCCTTGCTGGCCTTGCTCGAGCAACAGACGCTCCGGCTCCATAAATACCATCCGGCGGCCCAAATGTGGGTTTCACCCCAAGGCTTCACGCAGCCATGGATGGACCTGTTCCTGGAGTCGCTGAATAAAGAAGCGCCGGATTGGCTTTCCGGGGTGGTGTATGGCCCGCAGGTTCGCATTGGCCTGCCTCAGCTGCGCGCCGCGGTTCCCGCTAAATACCCGATCCGGCATTACCCGGATATCACCCACACCCGGCAATGCCAGTTCCCGGTGCCTGGCTGGGATGTGGCCTATGCCGTCACCGAAGGCCGGGAATGCATCAATCCCCGCCCCGAAGATCAAGCCGCCATTTTCCGGGCGTTTCAGCCGCATACCCTGGGTTTCTTGACCTATTCCGAAGGGTGCAATGATGATGTGAACAAGGTGGTCTGGAGCGCTTTGGGCTGGGATCCGGATATCCAGGTCGTGGACCTTTTGCGCGATTACGCGCGGTATTTCATCGGGGAGCGTTACCGGGAGGATTTCGCCCAGGGCTTGCTGGCGCTGGAGCGTAACTGGCGCGGCCCGCTCCTGGCCAATGCGGGGGTGGAGGTCACCCTCGCCCAATTCCAGGCCATGGAAAAACAGGCGGCCCCCTCCGACCTGAAAAATTGGCGGTTCCAGCAGGCGCTTTACCGCGCCTATTACGATGCCTATGTCCGGCGGCGTTTGATCCACGAGACGGCCCTGGAACAGCGCGCCCTGGAATGCCTGCGGCACGCGGCACGGGATGGCGCCCTCCCTGCGATGCAAACCGCCGAGGCCATCCTCGACCGCGCCACCAGTGAACCGGTGGCTGCGGACTTGCGGCAGCGCCTGGCGGAGTTGGCCGAAGCGCTTTTCCAAAGCATCGGCATGCAGTTGAGCGTGGATAAATACCGGGCGATCGCCGTGGACCGCGGCGCCAGCCTCGATACCGCCGATTTCCCCCTGAACAACCGTTGGTGGCTGAAGCAGCGTTTTTCCTGGCTCCGCCGCTTGCCCGGTGAAGCCGAACGGTTGAAGGGCCTCCAGGAAATCGTGGAATGGGAAAATCCCGGCCCAGGCGGATTCTACGACGACCTGGGCGCCCCCGGACGGCAGCCGCACCTGGTGCCCGGGCTGGATTATGCCCGGGATCCCGGCTTCATGGCATCGCCCCGCAATGGATACGAAGAGGATTCAGTGGTGGACGAGCCGGATGAAAAACCGGGCGTGTATCGGCGGGTGTCCTGGCTGGACCATGCGGAGACCTTGTTCGACCAACCTCTAAAGCTGCGCTACGACCAGTTGGACGCCTCGTCCCGCTACCGGTTGCGGGTGGTTTACGCGGGGGATAGCCCCAAGCGCAAAATCCGGCTTTTCGCCGAACCAGGCCTTGAGATTCATCCGTTTATTGTGAAGCCGCTTCCCTTCCAGCCGTTGGAATTCGAGATCCCGGCCAAGGCCATCCAAAATGGCACGTTGATTCTCCGGTGGGAACGGGAGCCTGGGCTGGGCGGCAACGGCCGCGGTTGCCAGGTTTCCGAGGTCTGGCTGCTCCGGAAATGACCCATTATTTAACCATCCACTCACCGTCAATCATTGTATGCCATCAGAAAGTTCCTCAGGCCCGGCCCGGCCCCTCGAAAACCCCGTGAAAAACCGCCTGCTCAAAGGCCTGCCGGTGGTTGGCATCACTTTGTGCGTGAACAGCGTGGAGATCGCCGCCTTTGCGGCCGGTTTGGGCTACGATTTCCTATGGATCGAGATGGAGCATTCACCCATTACCCTGGAAAACCTCCGCCATATGGTCCTGGCCACCCGCAGCCTCAAAGCAGTTCCTTTTGCCCGGCCGCCGGTGAATGAGTTGTGGACCGCCAAGCGGGTTCTGGATGCGGGTGTTTTGGGTGTAATGTTCCCCTTCACCAGCACCCCCGCGCTGGCCCGGCAAGCCGTCCAAGCCTGCCGCTACCCGCCCTTGGGGAAACGCGGCTCCGGCGCAACCCTGGCCCAAATACGCTGGCCGGAGGCGGCAAACTATTATGATTTTGCCGACCACAACATCCTGGTGATTACCGTGGTGGAAGACGTGGAAGGCCTCGAGCACATCGACCAAATCGCCGCCACACCCGGGCTGGATGTGGTGTTTATCGGCACCAGCGATCTCTCCTTTTCACTCGGGCTGCGCGGGCAGCAGGACCATCCCAAACTGAATGCCGCCATCAACAAAATTGTGGCCGCCGCCCAAAAACATGGGAAATTCCTCGGTTGTCCCGCCTGGAACCCGGAGCTGCTGCGGCAGCGCCGGGAACAAGGTTTCTTGTTTTTTCAAACTCCCACTGAGTTGGAATTGCTGGCCGCCGGGGCCCGGCAATGGGTCGCTTCGGAAAACCACCCACCCCAAGGCGCTTTATGATGCCTGACCACCACCACTGTCCGGTATTTTGGCCGCGTGCAGCCTGAAACCGCAGAGAAAATTGGACATGGCAGGCCAAAGATGTTTAACATCGCTTCGCGAAGCCGTTTTGACGACCAAATTTAAACCAGACAATCGTTATGGGCATGTTTGAAACCACCGGAACCGCCGTCGGCCAAGGCCAGCGGAAAGAATCCACCTTGCGCAAATTGGATCGTATGAACAAGACGATGCGCCACCAGGAACCGGATCGCGTGCCGATCGGCGACTTTTTCTGGGGGGGATTCGTCCGCCGGTGGCGCCAGGAACTGGGTTTGCCTGGCGATGCCAGCCCGTATTACCATTATGATTTGGACTGGATCGTCACCATTCCCAACATGGATCCTTGGATCCGCCCATTCCAGACCCTCAAGGAAACCAGCGAGGAAGTGGTGGTGAAAACCGGTTTCGGCGCGATCATGCGCAAAAATTTTGAAATGCCCATGCCGGAAATGGCGGCTTGGGAAACCGAAACCTTCGAGCAACTGGAACAGGCCGTCTTTGACGATCCCCGTGATCCCCGCCGCTTCCTCGCGGGGGGCGACAACCAGATCGCCGGTGTGGGCGACGGGTTCCAGCGCAATTCGCCCCCCTGGTTGGATACGGTGAAGTCGCTCTGGCCCGATTTCCCCGTATACGGCAGCATGATGGAAGTGCATGAATGCCTGATCCGCCTGGTTGGCCAATCCAATACCATGCTGTGGATAGGGCAATATCCCGAACGCATGGCCCAGGTGATCCACCGCATTGGGGAATTCTACCTGGAATGCGCCAAGGCGACAATCGATACCGGCAAAGGGTGGCTGGATGGTTTCGTGATCTGGGGTGATGTGGCCTATAAAAAGTGCACTTTCATGTCCCCCGTTTACTGGCGCCAACATTTCAAGCCATGGGTCGCCAAAATGGCTGAATATGCCCATGCCCATGGCTTGCCCGTAATCTATCACGGTTGCGGCAATGTGAAGACCATTTTCGAGGATTACATCCAGATTGGCATCGATTCCTATAATCCCTTGGAGGCTAAGGCGGGCATGGACGTGGTGGACCTGCGCCGGCAATATGGTCACCGCATCGGTTTTTGCGGAAACAGCGACATCCAAGTCTGGGAAACGGGTGATCCCGTGGCGGTGCGCCAGGAGGTGCTTCGCAAGCTCAACGCCGCCCGGGGCGGCGGCTATATCTTCCAATCCGACCACTCGGTGAGCAGCGCGGTGTCCGGGAAAACCTACGACTACATCGTGAAATTGGTTCGGGAATACGGCCGATATCCACTCGAGCTGGGTGAGTTCAACCTGGCGGGGGTGGCATGATCACTCCTAATCCCATGTTTGGCGTGGGCCTGCATTCCGTGGGTGCCATGCTTTCCGCCAATTGTTATGCCCCCCAGAAAGGGATCAAATCGTGGTCTTGGGAAACTTACTGGATGACCCAGGCATTCTGGTGCTGGTTCCTGTGGCCGATCATCGGCGCCGCCTTGACCATCCCCAACCTGGCGGGCGTACTGGCCACCGCTTACCAGACCTGCCCCAAACAAATGCTTTTGTCATTCCTGTTTGGCTTGGCTTATGGCGTGGGCGGCACCGCGTTCAATATCTCCATCCGTTATATCGGTTTTTCGCTCACCTACGCCATTGCGGTCGGCCTGTCCAGCGTGCTGGGCACGTTGATCCCCCCCTTGGTTCGTGGGGAATTTGGCAAAATCCTGGCTAAAACCGGGTCTGGCTGGGTGATGCTCGGCGTCGTCGTGGGCGCCGCCGGGATCGCGGTTTGCGGTATGGCAGGGCACTTCAAGGAGGGCGACCTGAAGGCCAAAGCCGGAGGGACTGCGGGATTCTCCCTGTTTAAGGGCCTGATGTTGTCCCTGCTGGCGGGCGTCTTGTCGGCGGTTTACGGATTCGCGCTGGAGGTGGCCCAACCGGTTGTCGATATCGCCGAGGCGCAGGGCGCAGGCGTTTGGAAAGGCAACGTGGCCTATCTCTTCGCCAATACCGGGGCTTTCCTCACGGCCTTGGTTTACAGCCTCTACCTGGCTCTTAAAAACCGGTCCTTGGGCGAATTGGTGAAATTGCCTGCCAAAGACAAATCCGCCAGCTTGCCTCTGAATTACGCTCTGGCCATGCTCACCGGCACCCTTTGGTACGGGCAGTTTTTCTTCTACAATCTGGGCCATGTCCGCATGGGCAGCTATGCCTTCACGAGCTGGGCCATCCACATGATCATGCTGGTGCTGTTCAGCAATCTCGCCGCCTTGTTGTTCCGCGAATGGGCCGGGTGCCGGCCACGCACCCGCCTGGCCATCTCCTTTGGCTTGCTGGTGCTGTTGGTAGCGGTCTCCTTTTTGACCTACGGCAATTACCTCGGTGAACCACCCGTTAGTTAAGGATCGAATTTATGAAACGCTATGGAATGGTGATCGGCCTCAATCAGGACAAACTCGACGAATACAAGCGGTTGCACGCCGCTGTTTGGCCGGAGGTTTTGAAAATGATCAAGGCCTGCAATATCCAGAATTATTCCATTTACCTGCGCAAATTGGAGGATGGGCGCCACTATCTTTTCAGCTACTTCGAATATGTGGGAGCTGATTTCGCGGCCGATATGGCCTTGATGGCCGCCGATCCAACGACCCAGAAATGGTGGTCCCATTGCATGCCCTGCCAGCAACCGTTGTCGGATCGTGCCACCGGGGAATGGTGGGCTGGTATGGAGGAAGTTTTCCACCAGGATTGAGCGGATCCGCGCCGTTTTTCTGCCACCGGGGCTGGATTTGCCTCCCATGATGCTTCCGTCGCACAATGGGTGGCACCTTTAGTTTTGGTTTTGAATTGAGCGAGTCGTGCGGCGGAATTGACGGCATGGAATCTGGCCCCCCAACATTCAACCCGGGTGCCAGGGCAGGCCAACGCCAGGCCTGATGGCGGAATGGTTCGTCCTCCACCTGTTTGCGGCGGGCACTCCTCAATGGCCGGCCTGCGAATAATCGATCACCAATTTCCCCTTCAGGACTTTGACCTCCAAGGTTTGAAGATTTAATTCAAACTCTCCGCCCCGTTCGTTGGTGATCTTCAATTTGCCGTTTTCATTGCTCAAGGTGGTAATGAAGCAGGTCTGCACATCTTCCTCCAAGCCCAGTTTGTGCTCGCGCTTGATGACGTAGATCTGCCGCATCCAAATTTCGCGTTTATTGGCGGGCCAGGTGGCCACCACGAAGCCCATGCGGTCCAGGGGCGCCGAATACTCGACCCCGTCGATGACCAAAGGCGGGACTGGTTTGGGGGCCATGCGTTTGGCCTGCAGCACGCTGGATTGAGCAAAGAGCATCGTGATGGCCAGAACAATCAAGGAGGCTGTTTTCATGGTTTTATTTCCGTTTCAGATGGCGTTTGGTTCGTTGGTTTTCCCGGGTTTTGGTTTGCCTTGCCCTGCCTTTGGCCAGATCCACCTTCCCGCCAAAGACCGGTGAAAATGGCTGCCTGGGTCGCTTTCAAATAGCCCCAGCAGCGGATGGTCCTCACCCAGCTGCCTTTGGCGGAAGTGGTGAGAAAACAGAGTTTGCTGAGTCCGGCCAGGCAGGCGAAGAATGGCAGCTTGAAGGCGTTGATCCACCAGCGGGTGGCCAAATAACCGAGTGCTTCCCGGGGACTGGGACTTTGGTATTTGACACGGTCCACCACGCGGGAACGCGCGGAATCGTAAGCATGGCGGCAGGCATATTTCAGAGTGAGCCGGCCCGGCGGCATCTGGTGCTGCACCGCCGCCGCCGGCTCAAACCAGATTTTATGGCCAGCCGCGCGAATGCGCCGGAACAATTCTGTTTCACCGCCGGAGGCCAATTGATCGCCTTTGCGGTCCAAATCCGGCCGGAACATACCCACCTCGTCGAAAACCCACCGGGCAATCGCCATGTTGGCTCCCATGGGAAAGTATCGGTCCGGCAAAATCCCAAGCTGGTCGCCATATGTCCATGTATTCTTCCACGAAGGCAGCCAATCCGGGCAGGGTTCGAGAAACAACGGAACCACCGTGCCGCCCAAGGCCGCCACCCGGTGGGTATTGACTTCACCGAAGGCCATCGCCATCAAGCGGAGCCAATCCGGGGGCGCCAGGATGTCGTCATCCCCAAAAATAATGATTTCGCCGCGAGCCTCCTGCACCGCCCGGTTGCGGCCATAATTCAATCCCTGCTGCGTTTCGAGAATCCATTTTACCGGAAGCGCCGCATCTTTAAACGCGGCCACCACCTCCCGGGTTTCGGGAGGCGAATTATTATCGATCACCAGGATTTCCACCCGATCCGCCGGGTAATCCTGCCGCACGAGCGTTTCCAAAGCCTGACGCAGCAGTATGGGCCGGTTATAGGTGGGTATGGCCACGGTAATCCGCGGCAGTTGACCATCGCGAAGACTCATAAGGCCCCAGCTTCGATTTGCCGTCCCAGCCCAGCTGGAAAGTTTGATTCAATCACCCCCCGAATCATCACGCTGGGGTTTTCCGGGTTTGCAATTTTGAACCTTCGATTCAACGGGACGCTTTCTACATCACGGCCTGCCAGGCGTCAATGGGGTTCCGCGCTGGCGATCCCTGCCTGTTTTCCGATTCGTTTGCTATTTGGCGGCGCCTTTTCACAGCCCATAGCTTTCCGCTGCGCTGATGGAATCCACGTAAATGGGGATCACCAAACTTGAGCCCCAGTAGTTGGTGTCGCTGCAACTGGGCACCACATATTCACTGAGGCCGACCGGGCTATTAGCGGCATTCTCATAGTCGAAGGTGTATCCGAGCCGGGTCCATGGCCAGCTATTATTGAGGTTGGTGGCCGCGTAGCCCCGGGTATTGATGGTATCGTTAAACCAGGCCGCAAAACCCGGTGAAATCCCTTGCAAGGCATTGGCCATCAGAAAGGGGCTTGTTTCATCCGGGACCAGCCCGCAGGACATGGAACGGATGTCCGGGTTGGCGGCGGGCCGGAACAAGTATCTCGGATCCACATAAAACTCCGCCACTCCATAGGTGCCCGGCCGGGGCGGCAAACCAAGGGCCTTTTCCATCCGCAATATCCGATTATTTCCAGTATACCCCGCCAATAGCTGTTTCAGGTCTGGACACAAAGTAACCCATATTTCCGCCGAATGGCCATTGCTCATGGTGTGAGCGCCGGGAGTTAACAGATTATTCCATGCCCAGCTGCCAGTAAACTTCATGGTCGCCACCCGAACCCACCGACTGGTGGAGCCTGTGGCCCAGTTGGTGAACATACGCCAATCGGTTCCCGGGGTATCGACCGCCACCGGCCGCAACTGGGTGCAAACCTCGGCCGGCAGTGCCACGGCCGCGTTCAAAAGCGCGTTGGAATAGCGCGCATAACACTCGATGCTATTGCTCAACTCGGGATACGAAGTGCCTTTGACTCGGTAGAACATCGGCACTGCAACGCTGAACAGGGTTTGGGTGCCTTGAATGCCCCGCAATTGGCTCCAATCGTTGGTCCATATCCCGCCGTCGGCCAGCGACGAGGACCACTCAACTTCGTAGGTGCCATTGGCCAACCCGTTGGTCCAGCTCAGCGTGCCGTCGCCGGACCAGGCAGTGATGTCCTGTGCCGTGGCCTTGCTGCAAAACCAGATTCCCATAGCCCATTGCAGGATCACCAGGGTGAAACCCAGCCTCACTCTTCGGTGACCCGGGAGGTTTAATGGCCAGGGGCGGACCGCCGACGGTTTCCTGGAAAAGTCGTTTATGATCATAATTTGTGCTTTCATTCTTTTGGGTGAAGGGCTTTTAACGGATGGCCATGGCCTGTCAAAAAGCGGGCCAGGATTTGCGCGGATGCCACTTCATTCAGCGGGCAATGGTTGGGTGCGTTGTTCATCCTGCTCATGTTCATTCCATTGTAAGTATGCCCGGCAACGGAGCCAATCATGAATCCCTGGCTCCTTCCCTCGGAACGCCTCGGCAACCGGGGCCGGTTCTATAAACAGTCTCGGCTTGAACGCCTCTTTGAATTGGCATTTAATCCAACCGGATAACCAATACTCAATATCCAGGATCAGTTGGCCAATGAACAATTATGAAAGCACGATTCCTGTGGAGGGCATTCAAAGCGCGTTACCGGGATCAAGCCGCCGAAATGTCCACCTTGCAGGAATCTTTGGGGCCAGGGGACATCGTCTGCGACATCGGCGCCAACAAAGGCAGCTATTTATTTTGGTTGTCCCGCTGGGTTCCGGCGGGCCAGGTTTTCGCTTTTGAGCCACAAAAGGAACTGGCTGATTATTTGCGACGGGCTTGTTTGGCGTTGAAACTGAACAACGTGACCGTCGATGCCAGGGCTGTTTCCAATGTTTCGGGCAAGGTGAACCTGTTCATTCCCGGCGGATCAGACTCTCCGGGCGCCTCCCTCAGCCAGCGAGCCAGCCAGGCTGAACTCTGCCGGAGTGTGGAAGTGGAAACGGTGGCCTTGGATGAATATTTTGCCCCGGGCCAGAAAATCGGTGCCTTGAAAATCGATGTGGAAGGCGCCGAGAGCCTGGTCTTTCAAGGGGCGCAACGGATTTTGCGGGAACAAGCGCCCTTGCTGGTTTTTGAATGCGAAAATCGCCACTTGGAAAAGGGCTCTGTCCGGGATGTCTTCCAGTATCTCGCCCAATATGGGTATTCCGGCTCCTTCATCCAAGGCAACCGCCTTCGACCGCTCTCTGAATTCGATCCAGCGGTCCACCAAAAGCAAACGGGAGAGCGTTTCTGGGATGCCCGGGACTATTGCAATAACTTCGTGTTTAAAAGGGTGTAAAAGAGACCTCGATCACCTAAAATACCGACATGGCTGAACCACCTGCCATCAACACTCCGCGCCTGATCCTCCGGCCTTGGGCCTTGGCGGATGCGGAAGATCTCCAGCGCCTGGCTGGGCACCGGGAAATCGCTGACACCATGATTTCGGTCCCCCACCCCTTCACCCTTGAGCAGGCGCGAAATTGGATTTCCAGCCACGCCTTGTCTTTCGCGCAAGGCACGGCCGTTCATTTCGCGATCGAACTCAAAGCGTCGCGATCCTTGGCGGGGGCCATCGAGTTAAGGGCCATCAGCCAGGAACATAGCCATGGTGAGTTGAGTTTCTGGGTCGCCCCGGGCGGTTGGGGGCAGGGTTTGGCCACCGAGGGCACCACCGCCGTGATTCGCCACGGTTTTGAACAGCTTGGCCTGAACCGTATTCAAGCCTTTCACATGGTGAGAAACCCGGGTTCTGGACGGGTTTTGGAAAAAATTGGCATGCGACGCGAGGGAGTGTTGCGGCAATTAGTGAGAAAATGGGGCCAATTTGAGGATGTGGTATTAATGGCCATATTGCGCGCAGATTGGATTGCCAAATGTTAATTATTGAGCGGGAATCGATTATCGATTATGCCTCAGAGGAGGAATTTGGATTATGTTTAAAAAAGGGAATACCTTGGCCTGCAGGCTGGCGGTTCTGCTGTCCATTTTGATCGGTTTGAATGGCCACTCTCAACCGGCCCCCACTGCGGGTGAGTTGGAGGTAAGCCACACTTGGGCGCAGGCCAAATTTTGCGGTGTGCCCGCACCCAAAACGGACACGGCCGGCCTGACGGTGCTGGCCAACCATGATCCCGTGCAGCGTAATACCCGCGGTGGCAAGCCACTGCGGCTGGGCAACCGGCAATTTGAGCGCGGGCTTTACTGCCACGCTTCCAGCCAGATCATGGTGCGTTTGCCAATGCCGGGCGGCACCTTCCAAAGCGTCGTCGGTGTGGATAGCAATGAGCAAACCAGCGGCGGCCGGGGCAGCGTGGTGTTTTCGGTCCATGCGCAAGGGCGGGAGTTGTTCCGGTCGCCAATTTTACGTGAAGGAATGGCCCCACTGCCCGTTAAAGTCGACCTTCAATCCGTCACGCAATTCGTCCTCCAGGTGGAAGATGCCGGCGATGGCATCAGTTGCGACCAGGCGGATTGGGCGGATGCGGGCGTCGAAGTTAAGGGCGGCCAAATCCTATGGCTGGGCGAAATGCCCCTGGTTTCGGCTCCCCGCCAGGCCCCTTCGATGGAGCCTCCCTTTTCGTTCCAATACGGCGGGCGCTCGAGCCGCGAACTTTTACCGCGCTGGCAATTAACCCGTACCTTGCGCGGCTTGGATGCCCGGCGCCGATCGCTCCAACTGGATTACCTCGATCGGGAGAGTGGCTTGGCCCTCCGTTGCGAAGCCGTTGAATATTTGGATTTTGCCTGTGTCGAATGGGTGCTCCAACTGACCAATCGCGGCACCTCCCCCACCCCCATCATCAGCGATCTCCAGGTTATCGACGTGGAATTTGATCGGGGTGCCGGAGGGGAATTCACCCTGCACCACCATGCGGGCAGTCCCTGCACTGCCACCGATTACGAACCGTTCGCCACCCATTTGGAGCCGAAAGCTGAAAAGCGCATAACCACCTCCGGCGGACGCTCCAGCAATAGCGACTGGCCTTATTTCAATGTGGAGGCCCCCGGCGAGGGCTTGCTGATGGCTATTGGCTGGCCGGGCCAATGGTCGGCCAGATTTCAGCGTGACGATGCCAACCATCTGCGCCTGAAAGCCGGCCAGGAACTGACCCACTTTAAGTTACTGCCTGGCGAATCAGTCCGTTCGCCGATGGTGGCGTTGATGTTTTATCAAGGCGATTGGATTCGCTCACAAAACCTCTGGCGGCGATGGATGCTGGCCTGGAACGTACCCAAACCGGGCGGCAAGCTGCCCCCCGCGCAGATGGCGGCCTGTAGTTCCCACCAGTTCGGGGAAATGATCCATGCCGACGAGGCCAGCCAAATTTTATTTGTGGACCGTTACCTGCTGGAGCAAATCAAGCTGGATTACTGGTGGATGGATGCGGGCTGGTATATCAACCAGGGGGGGTGGCCCAATACCGGCACTTGGGAAGTGGACCGCCGCCGCTTTCCCCGCGGCCTTCGATACATCACCGACCATGCCCATGCCAGGAACGTGAAAAGCATCGTCTGGTTCGAGCCTGAACGGGTGAATCCGGGCACCTGGCTTTATCTCCAACGGCCCCAATGGCTGCTGGGCAAAACGGGCAGCGACCAACTGCTGGATTTGGGCAATCCCGAAGCCCGGCAATGGCTCACGGAGCATGTCGATCATTTGATCAATGAGGAAGGCATCGACCTTTATCGAAATGATTTCAATATCGATCCCCTCCCCTTCTGGCGGGCCAACGACGCCCCGGACCGCCAGGGCATTACCGAGATCCGCTACGTAACCGGGTTCCTGGCTTACTGGGATGAGTTGCTCCGCCGGCATCCCGGGATGCTGATCGATACCTGCGCCTCGGGGGGGCGCCGCAATGACTTGGAAACGCTGCGCCGTTCCGTTCCCCTGCTGCGCAGTGATTACATCCTGGAGCCGGTTGGCCAGCAATTGCACACCTACGGCCTGGCCATGTGGGTTCCTTTCTTCGGAACTGGCATCAATTCCACCGATCCCTACGTGTTCCGGAGCCAGATGTGCCCGCACCTCACCGGGTGCTGGGATGTCCGAAACCGGCAACTTGATTATCCCCGGCTGCGCGAATTATACGGGCAGTGGCGGAAAGTAGCCGATTATTTCTTCGGGGACTTTTACCCGCTGACCCCCTACGCCATCGATAATCAATGCTGGATGGCCTGGCAGTTCGATGTGCCGGAAAAAGGCGAGGGCATGATCCAGGCTTTTCGGCGGGGGGAAAGCCCGTTTGAAAGCGCCCGTTTCAAATTGCGCGGCCTGCGGAGCACTTCCCGCTACCGTTTTTCCCGGGTGGATGAAACCGGGAACCAGGTGTATTCCGGGGAGGATCTGATGCAGCAAGGTGTCGTCATTCCCATCACCGCGCAACCCGGTGCGGAAATTTACATTTACAAGGAAGTGCGGAATTAGGGTGATGGGACGGAACCTGAAAAAATACCGTCGCCTGCTGGCCAATACCGGCGTATGGGGTACTGTGGGATTTGAACTTAAGGAGAAGTTTTTCTCCTTGGTTCGCCTGTTCGCCCGCGATTTCAAACCGCGTTACACTCTGGCCTCCCGGTTTTCTCCCCGGCCGGTTTGGCTGCGTGCCGGCTCCAGCGACCGCCGGGCATTTCGCCAGGTTCTGGTGAATTTGGAATACGAATGCCTGCCGGCTGCGACTGCCCCGCGCTTCATTGTGGATTGCGGGGCCAATGTGGGTTACGCGTCCGTCTATTTTCTTGGGCGATATCCTGAAGCAAAGCTGATCGCCATTGAACCCGACCCGGGCAATTTCGAAATCCTCAAGCTCAACTTGGAGCCGTTCGGCAGCCGCGCTACTGCGATCCAAAGTGGCGTTTGGTCGCATGTCACCGGCCTGGTGATCAAGCGGGGCACCTTCCGGGACGGCCGTGAGTGGTCCATCCAGGTCGTGGAAGCTGCTGCCGCAGAAAAACCGGACTTGGAAGCCATGGGCATTGGGGATGTGCTCCGGATTTCCGGTTTCCCTCGCATCGATGTTCTGAAAATCGACATCGAATGTGCTGAAAAAGCGGTGTTTGGAGGATCCACCAGCCCCTGGCTGGACTTGGTTTCCAACCTGGTGATCGAGCTGCACGGTCCGGATTGTGAAGAGGTGGTCTTGAATGCTCTGCGGCCTTACGAGTATGCCTTGTCACAACATGGCGAATTAAGCGTATTTGCCGGCTTGCATAAACGCCACTCGCCAGGCGAACCACCGCCCTCATCACCTCCATGAAAAACCATTTTTCCCCACCTAATTAAGGTTTAACCGCACCATGGAAAAACGGCCTCCGATCACCGCTTATACGCTTACCTTTAACGAAGCCCGCCAAATGCGCGCGGTCCTGGAAAGCCTTCGCTGGGCGGACGAACTCATCGTCGTGGATTCCTTCAGCACGGATGGCACGGTGGAAATCGCCCGGGAATTTGGCGCCAAAGTCATCAGCGAAAAATTCATCGGCTTCGGCCCCTTGCGCAACCTGGCTCTGAAAGCCGCCTCCCACGACTGGATTTTCAGCCTGGATGCCGACGAGCGTTGCACGACCGGGTTGGTTTCTGAAATTTACACCGAACTACAGGCCCCTCGTTTTGACGCTTACCATGTTCCGCGGAAAAGCCACTTCCTCGGCTATTGGATCCGGCATTGCGGGTGGTACCCGGATTATCGCCAGCCTCAACTGTTCAACCGCCGGAAATTCCGCTATCGGGAAGATATTGTTCACGAAGGTTTCCAACTCGATGGCCAGCTCGGCTATCTCCAGCAGCCTGTGCTGCAATACCCCTGGGACACCATCGAAATCGCGCTGGCGAAGCTGCAAAGGTATTCGACCTTGATGGGCCAGCGCTACCATGCCGATGGCCGCTCCGCCAGTTTGTTTCGCATGCTGGGCAGCCCGGCGGCCATGTTTTTCAGGATTTTCATTTGGCAAAAAGGTTTCCTGGATGGCCGCCACGGATTAGTGCTGGCCATACTTTATTCCTACTACACCTTTTTGAAGTATGCCAAACTCTGGGAATTGCAGAAAACACAAGCCAACCCTGCTGCTGACCCTTTAAAAAAAGGAAATTAATCACCCATGCCATACGGTTTTTTTTCCAGCCTGAAGAATCTCCTCAAGCACGGGCCAGGCGCCCTGCAAAACCTCGCCGCCACCGCTGCGGGCATCGCCCGCGGGCGCACCTGGGATTTCCCTCCTGACACCATGGGCGCCGCCGCCGCACCTGAAAGCGGCGCCGCCAATCCCCTCCGCAAGTTTTTCGATGCGCGCCAGACCGGTCGGGGCATCTGGAAATGGATTCACTATTTTGACATCTATCACCGGCATTTTCAAAAATTCGTGGGCCAGGAGGTGCACCTGGTCGAAGTGGGCATTTTCAGCGGCGGCAGCCTGGATATGTGGAAGGACTATTTTGGCCCCAAATGCCATGTATATGGGGTGGATATCGAGCCAGCCTGCAAAGCCTATGAGGATGCCCGAACCCATGTTTTCATCGGTGATCAAGGAAACCGTGATTTTTGGCGCGAGTTTAAAAAGCAGGTGCCCCGGGTCGATATCCTCGTGGACGATGGCGGCCACAAAGCGCATCAGCAAATAGCGACCTTGGAGGAAATATTGCCGCACCTGCGGCCGGGGGGCGTTTACCTTTGCGAAGATGTCGTCGGTCTGCACAACCGTTTTGCCGCTTACGTGGCCGGGCTGGCGGACAACCTCAACGATATGAGCCATAAAAACGGGGAGATCCTGGCGGTGGATGCCAATGGCATGCAGCGGATGATCCATTCCATCCACACTTATCCGTTCGTGACCGTGATTGAAAAGCACCTGGCCCCGGTGGCGGAACTGTCGGCTCCCCGCCATGGCACTGAGTGGCAGCCGTTCCTATGATTTGAGGCCGCGAGTTAACGTCCGCCAGCCTTCCCATAAAGTGCGGGCCCCGGCACCATCCTGGGTGTATGTCACCCGGTCGGTGCGCTTTGGGATCACGGTTTGCCGAGGCCGAAAAAGAGCATCACCAGGTCGATGATGAATAGCAGAACAATGGTCACTTCCAGGAGCAGCATCCAGTGGTTGTTTCGGTCCTGGGCCAGGAGTTGGTAGAGGTCGTCCAGGGTTTTGAGCTTTTCGTCGATGCTGTGGTGCCATTCGCTCAGGTGGAAGCGCTCCGAGGCGGTCTGGCAAATACGGGCGAGGTGCCAGTCACCGATGAATTTGGTGATGTTCGACAGTTCGTCGCTGAACCGGGCGAGATCAATGCGGATCTCCCTTAATTCCCGCATCAAGCTGGCGCTAGAGCGGATCCCTGGCCCACTCAAATCCTTGTAAGACCTTTCCAAAGCGGCATCCAGCAAACGGTCGTAGGATTCAAGCTCAGCCAATTGCAGGTTGACCAATTCGAGCACGTGCAAGGTTTCGTCAAAATCCTTGGGGTCATCAACGATCAAGGCCGCATCCCAATCTACCACGACCAGGTCATCTTCGTAATAGCTGAGGAATTTTCCGGAGGATTCCTGGGCTTCCTGGTGGGAGAGTTTGTCCGGGTCCGGCTCCTGGGTGAGCAGGGATGCAATAGCCCGGCGATGCCGGCTCAACCAGCCTTCGGCATTGATTTTGCCACCATCCTCAGCGGCCAGCGGCGCATGGACACAAAATACCGTGTAGGCTTCCTCGTCCTCCAGGCGGGCCACCGGGCGAATGAAGTGGCTTTTCATCTCCAGGCGGATCTCTTCCGCCAGTTGTTTCACTTCGCTGTATAGATCCCCGGTCGCAAAGGCCAGATCGTGATACCGCACCAGGTCTTCGATTTTCGGCACCGAAAACGGCACTTTGACCGCGATACTGATGGCTCCCAGGGGATAGATTTTAACGGTTCTCTCCAGGCGCACCGGTCCCTGAGGGCCAATCCGTTCCACCGTGGGCAACCGCACCATTTTGGGGTGGTGCAGGAACAAATAACGGGGACTCCGTTTGTCGGTATCCACCGAAAAGTCAACCACCGGTTGACCCAGCAATTCCCGGATGGGCTTGCCTTCAATATCATATGCCAGGTCAAAGGCATAAAGGTAAACGACTTGCCCGGCGCACGGCGGGGCAGCCCCGGCAAGGTTTTTCGGACCGGCCTCGGTTTTTGACGCTCCATCATCAGTCATAGTTTATTCCTGACTCCCCTCCAAAGGAGCGCCCCGCATCGGCCAGTCAGGAAATCCATTCGCGTAACGGAACCGGAAAACCTGATCCTTCCGATAGACGCACCCCAAAACTGTTAACCCTATTAACATAACCTGCTGCTTCGGATTTGACCAGACGCCATTAGCCTGCCATAAGGCAGCCATGCAAAGCTCCCTGACGCGCCGTGAATTCCTGAAAGCCGCAGGCCTGGGTGTGGCGGCACCCAGTCTCACCACCCGCTTGGTAGCGGAGCCGAAAGGCGCCGCCAGGCCCGCTCCCAATACCTATGCGGAGGAATACCGTCCGCAGTTTCACTTTTCCGCCGCCCAAGGCTTCCTTGCCGATCCGGAGATGATGGTTTATTACGCGGGTGAGTATCACCTTGGCTGGCTCGCTTGCCACACGGTCGCACAACAAGCCCCGGTTCACTGGGGCCACGCAGTCAGCCCGGATCTGATCCACTGGCGCGAGCTGGGGATCGCCGTTCCACCCGATCCGGGGCACGACCAGGGGGTATGGTCCGGAGGCGCGGTGGTCGATTGGAAGAATACTGCGGGCTTCCAGGCCGGCGCCGAGCCGGCGCTCGTGGCTTTCTACACCAAAACCAACAGCGGCATCTGCCTCGTTTATAGCAACGACCGCGGCCGCACTTGGAGGAAATACGCCGCCAACCCCGTGCTGCCGGTTTCGGTGACGGGCAGCTGGGATGACCGCGATCCGACGGTGTTCTGGCATGAGCTCACGGCCCGCTGGGTCATGATCCTCACCGAATCCGGAAAAGCGCGCGTTTCGTTCTACGGATCGGTGGACCTGAAGCAATGGGCGCACCTGAGCAGCATCGAAAAAACCCGTATCGATTGCCCGGACATCTTCGAACTGCCCGTGGATGGGGATTTGAACCGCCGCAAATGGGTGCTGTGGGCCTCCTTTTTCCACCCTTTCACCGGCCGTTACCAGATCGGCCACTTCGACGGCCAGCGGTTCATCCGGGAAGATGAGATCCGCCGCCTGGATTGGGGCCGCAACAGTTTTGCCGCCCGGACCTGGCGCGACGCACCCAACGGGCGGACGATCCAAATCACCTGGCTCTGGCACACCTTGACCAGCGCGGAAGGACGGCTCCCGGGGATGCCGTTCAGCCAGCAGATGGGCATCCCGTGTGATCTCTCGCTGAAAACCTTCCCGGATGGGATCCGGCTTTGCCGCTGGCCGGTGGGCGAACTCGCATCACTGCGGACCAAAAGCCACGTGTCGGAAAATCGGGTTGTCTCTCCCACTCCAGCCGCGATTCTCGCCAGCATACCGGATGGACTGGCCGACGTGGAAATCGAATTTGAACTGCAGGACGCCGCCGAGTTCGGCCTCCGCATTCGCGGAGAACGGATCGCCTACAACGTGCTCGACCGCCTGCTGCTGGTGCGTGGCGAGCCGGGGCCGCTGGAACCGATCCAAGGCCGCCTCAGCCTGCGGATCCTCGTGGACCGGATTTCGCTCGAAGTCTTCGGCAACGGGGGCCGGCTCTCGCTGACCAATTATTTCACACCTCCGCGAGACCAGCATGATATTGTGGTCTATGCGATCCAAGGCAGCGTGCGGGTGGTTTCGGCAAAGGTGCACGAGCTCAGCTCCATCTGGCGGGGACGGTGAGGATCAAGGCTGCAGCAATTCCCGCAGCATGCGTTGCGGATTGGACAGGAAATCGCGCGTGATGCGGTAGTGCTCGGTTGCCTCGTAGGGGACCCGCTCGATACCTTGGGGCGAAAAGGAGTAAATCCAGGCTTCCGGGTAAGCCATCAGAATCGGGGAATGAGTGGCCACGATGAATTGGGATTTCGCCAGGACTAGATCGTGCATCCGCACGATGACCGAAAGCTGCCGGCTGGGTGAAAGGGCGGCCTCCGGCTCATCCAGCAGGTAAAGCCCCTCCCCGTGGAAACGGTTGAGCAGGAGCGCCAGGAAGAATTCCCCATGCGATTGCTCGTGCAAAGGCCGCTCGCCATAGGATGGGCCGATGAGCGGACCGGAGTTCGGTTCGGCATCCATCTTCTCGATCTCGGTGGCCACGTTGTAGAAGCTCTCCGCTCGCAGGAAATATCCGTCCCGCGGACGCTGCAAACCGCGGGAGATGCGCAGATAACGGTGCAACTCGGAATGTGAATCACGCGTGCCAAACCGGAAGTTCTTCGAGCCGCCTTCAGCGTTGAACCCGCAGGCCACCGCGATGGCCTCCAGCAGCGTGGACTTTCCAGAACCGTTCTCCCCGACGAAAAACGTCACCGCCGGATGAAGTTCCAGGCGGTCGAGCGAACGCACCGCTGCCAGGGAGAATGGATATCCCTCGAATGAATCCACCGCCTCCCGATTCAACGCGATTTCCGCAATATACTGCCTCGCGACCATCGGCACGATAATGCCCCTATAGTCTGCTGGATCAAAGCTGTTTATCCAGCCAGGTGCGGATGGCTTATTCCACTAGTCTGATGCGGTAAAACTCCCGGGCCTTGGCTTTGACGCTGGGGATCTCCAAAGGCTTGGCATTGGCAATGTTGGTGCTCACGTTAATCCACGAAACCAGGTTGGTGGACGCCTGCAGGACAAATTTCTGGCCTTGCTGAACAATGGGAGTCCACCGAAATGCACCTCCGGTAGCGAGTTCAGGCATTTCATTCCTGGGCTGCGGAACCATGGCCCGATCATCCAGAATCGTCAGGATGGCGGTTTTTTGCGCGCCCAAAGTAGCTCTTGGAGGTGGGTTGGGGCCAAAAGCCAGAGTCAAATTCAACTGCTCATCCTTCTCATATAGGGAATCCTTGATGATTGGTATTTTGACCAATCGGTTGAGGTTGCCGGAGGCGAACACCACGGTGACCGGTGTGGGATCGTAATCCACGCCAGGCGCTGCTTCTCCGGCAATGGCTTCCGGAGCAACCACCAAGGTGACTTCACCGGCCACGCCGCCGGTGCGCGTGATCACGACATCCTGCAAGGGGGTACCATCTTCACGCACCTCAAATCCCGCGGCGCTGAAGGCGAAGCTTCCCGGAGAATCGTCATCCACAATGGTTAACACCGCCGAGTTCGGCGCCCCCACTTTGGCTTGGGCGGGTGCCCCGGGGGCCAGACTCAGCGCCAGGTTGAGCGTTTCATCGTTTTCCACCACCGTGTCGTTGATCAATACCAGCCCCATATCGACCGTTTTGCTGATCTCACCATCTGCGAATATGACGGTGATGCCGTTGGTGTGATAATCCCCCGACTTCAAAGTGGCGGTGCCATCGCTGATGGCGACCCGCAGTTCCACGGCGCCATTGTTGCCATTGGTACGGATAACCGTCACCGGGACGATGGCTTGGCCATCCTCCAGGACGCGGAAATTTGCCTGGTTAAAGGAGAACTCACCCACCCGGATTTCTTGGCCGGTGACATCCCCCACTGGCGAGGTTTGGACTTTGCTGTCGAGTCCGGCGCCGGTGTTGCCGACGATGGCGTCGTCGATCGCTTTTTCCTTGGAGCCAACCAATGCCAGGTCCTCCGAGGTGCTGCCCTGGGCCACCACCTGGATCCGGGTGATTTCCTGGGCGGCGGAAATCCCGTTGGTGGCGGTTTGCGTCACCTCCTCCTTCAGTTGGTTTGACTCAGCAATGATGCGTGCCACGCCTGCCGCGGCGTTGGTATCGATAAGGGTGTCCGCCTGGTCAACGACCTGCGTCAAGACCGAGGCCACCACCACGGCGCTGGCCAGGTCCAACTGGCCGTGTGATTGGATTTGATCAACCATGGCTTCGGTCACTTTTTGCGAAATTTCCTCGGCGGTCAGGACGGTGGAACCGGCGTCCAGCAAAGCCGTGATCTGGATTTTTGTGTCCTGGACCTGGGCAGCCGCCTTGAGCACCGGCAGGGACATGGGATCGTTGGTGGCGGCGCTGGCGAACGGATCATAATGAGTCAAAGCCACCTCGTTGGACAGGCCCAGAGAGGATTTCACTTGCGTTTCGGCGTTGGTGATGGTCATGCCCGGATTTTGATCCAGCACTTCCTGCATGAGGGTGGTCAGCGGATTGACCACGGTGGAACCAGCCGGCGCAGTCATGGAGGTTTTCAGCGTCTGGCCGGTGGCGATATCGATGCCGCCCGTCATCACAATGCATCCCTCTTCCGGGTCCAATTTGCCGTTGTGGTTTTTGTCGAACTCCGCCAGTGAAACTTTCAAGTCGAACTGCCCTTGCCCGTCGGTGGTGGTTTTGGGCTCGCCCTGGTCCCAAACACCATTACGGTTGGCGTCGAAGAACACCGTGGCATTGGCCACATAACCATCAAGCCCTACGCCCGATAAATTGACCGTGGGCAAAATCGTCAACTGGGCGGTCTCGCTGGTCACTGCACCATAAACATTCCGCACCACCACGTCATACCGGCCCATACGCTCCATTTGGACGCTGGCCAGTGAAAGGCTTCCCTCATTGGCGCCAACAATGTCGGCCCCGTTGAATCGCCATTGGTAAGCCAGCGGGGCGCTACCCTGGGCGGTAACCGAAAACAAAACGTCGGCTCCTTGATCGACGGTCTGGCTTTGCGGCGAAAGAGCAATGGTTGGCGCCGTACCTTTGCGGACCACGGTCACCGAAAAGTTCCTGGCATCGTTGCGGGCCGGGCTTCCGTTGTCCGTGACGCGCACCGTTAAATTATAAGTAGCCTGGCTTTGAGCCGCAGTGGGTGTCCAGGTGAACAAGCCGCCAGTTGTGATGCCTGCCCCCGCTGGCGCACCTGGGTCAAGGCTGAAGGCCAGTGTTTGCACGGGCACATCGTCATCAGTCGCCGTGACGGTAAAGCTCAATAAAGCACCTTCATCCACGTTTTGGTTGGCGATCGCGGCCAGCACCGGCGCCACATTCACTTCCTTGACCTGAATCGTCACATTTTGCGAAACACTGGCCACCCCATCGCTGACCCGAATGCCCACCACATAGGTGCC
>CAIMWS010000161.1 GCA_903845125.1 uncultured Verrucomicrobiota bacterium | reverse complement strand
TGGGCAACCTTTCCTCCTGGCATTCCGAAGGTTTGGCGGGCATCCGGCCCGATCCTGCGGGCCCTGGTTTCAAACAGATCCTCATCAAGCCGGGGGTGGTAAGCGGGCTGCATTGGGTGCGGAGCCACTACGACTCGGTCCACGGACGCATTGTCAGCCATTGGCGACGGCGGGCCGGCCAGTTTTCCCTGGAGGTAACCATTCCCGCCAACACCACAGCCACCGTTTTTGTGCCAGCTTTGGATGCAACGGCCATCACTGAATCCGGCCGCCCGGCAAACCAGTCTGAGGGGGTGAAATTCCTGCGCCTGGAAGGCCAGTCGGCCGTCTATGCAATTGCTTCGGGCACCTACCGGTTCCGATCGCCAGCCGGTGGCAGCGTGCAGTTGGGAAACCGGTGACCGCGGGACAGTTTTTGAACCACGGAATTCAATGGCCGGCCGGTGGTGGAGATGGCAGTCCGCCGTCCTCCCGGTTGGGGTCCCCGGCGGCCGTCCAGAGCAGCTGGACGGGCCCGAGCAAGCCGCTGGCTTGCTCCCGCCCGGGCCGCCGGGGTGAGGTCCACCCGGAAAGGCGGCTTCCAAAGGACTCTTACCGGCTATATGCCCGATAAAAGCGACTACTGTAGTTTTTGCTCTGCGGATCTTGGAATTTGGTAACTCCGGTTGTGTTCGTCCATATTGGCAACCAATTCGTCAGGTTCGTGGATACTTCCACAACGATTGTCTGTCCTGATTTTATTCCCGTAAGAGCAAATCCAAACTGACCGGCGACAAAGCCGAAATCATTTCCCCAATTCTGAATGGCAAGAGGAGGCGGGTATCCCATGCGAACTGTAAAGTTATTGCTGTCAGACACGTAAAGATTTCCTGCGCTGTCCACAGTAACGCACACAGGTGCATTAAAGAGCGCCTCGCTGCCAATTCCATCAGTATGGTCCTGAGTGCCCGGCACCCCAGCCAGTGTTGTGACAACCCAGTCGGTCCCAGTTAATGTCAGCTTGCGGATTGTGCTGTTCCCAAAATCCGTCACAAAGAGGTTCCCCAACCGATCCACTGCCACATGGCTGGGCCAATTGAATCGCGCAGCGCTTCCAATACCGTCATCACTACCCATCTCAGTTGCCTTTCCGGCCAGTGTGGTGACCATCCACTTGGTTCCAACCGGAGTCACTTTACGAATCAGTCCATTTTCCAGCTCCGCTACATAAAGGCTGCCGGCACTGTCAACGGATAAGGACCAAGGGCTGAAAAACCGTGCCGTATCGCCGGCTCCATCGGTGCTGCCAGATTCACCTGCCAGGCCGGCGATCGTACTGACTACCCAGTTGGTACCGATCAAATCCATTCTGCGGATGGTATTATTCAAGCTATCCGTGACATAAAGAACGCCCGCACTATCCATTGTAATCCCCATGGGATTATTGAATCGAGCGGTACTACCACTACCGTCATTACTACCACTAGCACCAGCCAGCCCGGCAATCGTAGTAACCATCCAGTCAGCTCCAACGGGTGTCACCTTGCGAATGGTGTGGTTGCCTCCGTCCGCCACATATAGGCTGCCCGAGGCATCCATTGTAATCGTACCCATTCCATTAAACCGCGCTGCGCTTCCAATCCCATCATCACTGCCAGCTACATTTGCCTTTCCAACCAAGGTCGTAACCACCCAATTGGTTCCAACCGGAGATAACTTGCGAATCTCCTGGCCACCCCATTCAGATACATACAGATTACCCTTACCATCCAGTACGACGCCCTGGGTATCATAAAAGCGAGCGTCTTTGCCTGGACCATCGATACTACCGAAATCCATTGCCTTTCCCGCAATTGTAATGAACCTGTAAGGTTCATAATTAACCGCGGTAAAGCCATGAGGCGGACAAGTAATAGCCGTAAGCGT
>CAIMWS010000160.1 GCA_903845125.1 uncultured Verrucomicrobiota bacterium | reverse complement strand
GCGCGTTTGCTGCGCCGCCCGGTTGGCCAGGATGATCACCGCCGGCGGGGCGCGCTGCGCCACCGCCGCCTGCGCCCGCTCAATCAAATCTAACAGCTTGCAGGTGGGGAAGTCAAACCGCACCCGGCAGCCCAGCACTTCGCTCTCATAGTGCCCCGGCCGCCAATCCGCCTGCTCATCGGCCAGGAGGACCAGCGTCAATACACTGCGCCCGTAGCGATCACTCAGCCGGTGGTGGTATTGGTATAACCGCTGGGGCAGCCCGGGATCAGGCCAATGCTGCACCTCCACATGCACCAAAATCCATTCCTCCCCGCCGGTGAGCAGCCGCACTTTGACCAATTTGTCCACCCGTTGTTCCCCCAGCGCGGCGTCGCGCACCACTTCCTGTAGCTCCTTGTCCAAAAATTCCGGGGCAGTGCGCCAGTCGATGGCGTCAGCGACTTGGGGGAAACAGAATTCCAGGAGAGGCTGCAGGTATTTCTCCAGCGCCTCTTTCCACGGGCTGTCGAACTGATCGTTTTCGCTTTTCATCGCCAACGGGCATTAGGTCAGGGCTGGGACAAAAGGCTACCGCCCGCTGGTGGACTGTCAATCGCTGGTTTTACATGTGTTTTACATGGTGCGCCCGGCATGTCGCCGGAAAACCGCCCCCGGAAGCGGGCCGCCCGGATGCTGGGCGCGCGGCGGGTCACCGGGGGATGCCGGGCGCGATCACGACCCGGAAGCCGATGGCGAAATCGCGTGTGCCGGGCGGGTAATACATGCGGTTGGCCGAGCGGCAATACTTGGCCTCATCGTAGAAACAACCGCCGCGCACCACCCGCTGCAGCCCCAGGCTGGGACCGGTGGGATCCGCCAGTTGATCCGCCAGATACGGCGCCAGATACCAATCCCAGCACCACTCGTACACGTTGCCGTGGAGGTCGAAAAGGCCGGTGATATTAGGCTGGCGGGTTTCAACCGGGTGGGTGGCATCGCCGGCGTTGGTTTTGAACCAGGCGGAGTTCGGCAGCAGGGCATAGTCCAAATCGTCGCCAAAGCTGAACCGGTTGGTAACGACGCCCCGGCAGGCGAATTCCCACTCCGCCTCCGTGGGCAGGCGGCAGACGCATCCGGCGGGCAGCCGCCCGGCCTGTTCCTCCAGCGCGGTGAGCCGGCGGCAATATTCATTCGCCTCCTCCCAGTTCACGTAGTAAATGGGATGGCGATTCCCCACGCCTTTCAACGGTTTGGATGGGTCCACCCGGTCGCGCTGCTGCTCCACTGTGGTGCCCATCACCGCGAGCCATTCAGCCTGGGTGACCTCGTGGACGCCCATGTGGAATCCCCGGGTAATGGCCACCCGCCGCAGCGGGCCTTCGTCCGTGTCGCGGTCTTTTTCGGTGGCGGGGCTGCCCATGGTGAAAATATCCCCGGCGATCCATCGCCAGAGGGTCGGATCCGGCTGCGGCTCCACCACCGGGATTTTAACGGCCAGGGTGGCCGAGGTGGAAACCATGCCCACCAGGTTGCTGACGATCACCCGGTAAAGCCCGGCCCGGTTGGTCGCGGCCGCGGGAATCACCAGTTCCGGGCTCCGCACGCCGGTGAAAACGGCCGATTCCGCCAGGCTGGCGCCGTCCAGTTGCCATTGGTACGCCAGCGGCGCGGTGCCGGTGGCGCTGACGCTGAAGACCACCCGGTTACCGGCCTCAACCACCTGGTTGGTAGGGGCGGAGAGGATCCGCGGGGGCGACAGCACCCGGAGGAAAACCGGCTGGCTGGCCACCGTGCCGCCGCCGTTGGCCACCTCCACGTGGTAATACCCTTGAAAGGATTCCTGGACATTGGTGAAAACCAAGCTGGCACGGGTCTGGCCCAAGAGGTAGCTCTCCTCCCCATACCATTGGTAACTGAGGGGTGGCCGGCCACTGGCCACCACGCTGAACGCGGCCAGCAATCCCTGGGTGGCCACCAGATCCACCGGCGGCTGGAGGATCACCGGCGGAGCTATTACTTCAATATACTGAGGTTTCCGCGCCTGCTGGCTCGCCATTCCGGGCCGGGAAACCGTCAAGGTGACATCGAAAAGACCCGGCTGTCGGTAGGTGTGGGCCGGGTTTTCAATCTGGCTTCCCGCTCCGTCGCCAAAGTCCCAGGTGTAAACGGCGGAGCCATTGGTGGCGCCCGCGGCCGCTCCCGGTTTCGCCGGGAGGCGGGAAACCAGCCCAGGGGGGCCAGAGGGGGCCGAGGGTTTGGCGGATTGAATCCGGTTGATGACCGTAAGGGCGCCCGTGGAGCCGTCGATGGTGAGCACATCCCAATATTCCCCGGTGCCCGTGGTGGGGATGGCAATCGTTTGCACCAAGCCTTCCGCGTCGTATACCTGGACCAAGGCGCTCGAGTCTTTCAGCTCCCCCGTGCCGCCGGTTTCGTTGAATTGGTGGACATAATAATGGTACGTACCCGGGAAAAATCGGTCGATGGTGATGGTTTCCGGCCCATAGCCATCCTGGCGGTCGAAATCCAGCTGGGCATACGGCGGGGCGTTGCTGGCGCCCCGGTTCGTGCCTTGATACCACACCAGCCAGGATGCACCCTGGATCTCAGGCGTCTGCAGGCAGGCGTCGAGGTCAGGCGGCCGGGCGCCCCAATTCAGCACCAGCCGCAGGCGCCCGCCATGCACGGGCGACAGGGAGAAATCCAGCCGGCTGCTTTCCCCGGCCCGCAGCGCGAGCCAGGAGTTGGTGTAAGGCAGGTAGCCGCTTTTACTGGCGGTGATGGTGGACCACGCACCGCTGCTGGCGGACAGGTTCCGGAACTGGACCGTCAAAGGAACGGGGCCAGCCAGGGGATTCGCTGTGAAATCCACCGTTTCCGAGCCAGGTTCCAGGCCGGTTAATTGATAGGCTCCGGAGGCATCGGTGAAAGCCGTCCGCCCACCGCAGGCCACCGCCGCCTCCGCCACCGGCAGACCGGTGACGGCATCGGTGATGAGGCCGGCCACCCCCGCCCGGGAATCCATTTCCAGGATCCGGTAAAACCGGGCGGTGGAGTTGATGGGCTCGGCCAGTTCGAGGGCCTTGGCCCCGGCGGGCGCCGCGGCCACCGCCAGGCGTTGCCAGGGCTGGTCCAGTGAGGTGGTGAATTCGGCGGCGTAGGTTTTGCCCGGCAAGGCGTCCCACGCCAGGATCAGCCGCTGGCCGCCGGCCTGGGAAGCGAGGGAAAAACGCAGCGCGGGGGCGGCGGCGCCACCACCCGCCGCCCACAGCCACCCGCCCAGGCCCAATGACCAGAACCAGTTCATCCACACGGAAGTTTCAAACAAAAAAAGGGCTGGAAAGAGTTCCAGCCCTGGAAAATACGCCCCGCCCGCGCCTATTTGGCCAGCGGCCCGACCAATTCCACAAAATTGCCATCCGGGTCACGCAGCACGGTCAAGGCCGTTTGCCCGCCCAAAGCCACGGGGCTTTTGGCCACCAGCTTGACACCCGCCGCTTTCACCCGCTCCAGGGCCTTCCCCATATCCTTCACCATGATGGTGAGGTAGCGGAATCCGTATTGGGAATGGAGGAAGCTGTTGTCGGTTTTCTTGGCCGGGTAATTGGGCAGCTGAATGATCTTCAGCTTGGTGGCTTGCGGGGCGTCGCCCAGCACCACGATGCGCACCGCCAGCGGCTGGCCATCGCTCAAGCCGGCATCCGTGACCAAGGCGGCCGTGGCCTGGAAGCCCTGGACCTCTTTGAAGCCCACGGCCTGGGTGTAGAATTGCACCGTCTTCTCGGCGTCGCTGACGAACATGCCCAGATCGATGGTGGTGCTGGAGAAGTCCCCCGCCGCCGTTTCCGCCGCCGCGGCATCCGTGCCCTGAGCCACCGCTGCCCCCGCTACGAGACCCGCGGCGAGCTGCCCGAATTTGCGTCGATTCATATTCATATGGGATTAATGCGCTGAAAACTTGTGGATGGTCGTTTGCTGGTACTTTTCACCCGGCTTCAGGACGATGCTGGGGAAATTCGGATGGTGGATCGAATCCGGGAAATGATCGGCTTCGACGCAGAATCCAAAGTGTTTTTTGTAGATCACACCGTATTTGCCCTTGAGCGAGCCATCCAGGAAATTGCCGGTGTAAAACTGCAGGCCCGGCTCGGTCGTATAGAGTTCCATCTGGCGCCCGGATTTGGGCTCGTAAACGCGCAGGGCGAAGCCCAGCTTTTTATCCCCCTTGTTCAGGACGTAATTGTGGTCGTAGCCGCGCGGGTCGTTGGTCAATTGCCCGATGCGCGAGCCGATCGCCATCGGCTTGGTGAAATCCATGGGCGTGCCTTTGACCTTCGCCAGCTCGCCGGTGGGGATCAGCGTGTCATCCACGGGCGTGAACCGGTCCGCCGCCAGCGTCATCTGGTGCCCCAGGATATCCCCTTCGCCAGCCAGGTTGAAATACCCGTGGTGCGTCAGGTTCAGGATCGTGGTCCGGTCGGTGGACGCCGTGTATTCGATCTTCAGTTCGTTCTTGTCGGTCAGGATATAGGTCACCGTCACCGTGAGGTTGCCGGGGTAGCCTTCCTCGCCATTGGGGCTCAGGTAGCTGAATTTGACCGCCACTGAATCCTTCGCTTCCCGGGGCTCGGCCTTCCAAAGGACCCGGTTGAAGCCCTTCAGTCCGCCGTGCAGGCTGTTGGGGCCGTTGTTCACCGCCAGCGTGTAATTCTTGCCCTCCAGCGTGAACTTGCCCTTGGCGATCCGGTTGGCCACCCGCCCGATGGTGGAGCCGAAATAAGGATGCTCCCCCTGAAACTGCTGGAGGTTGTCAAAGCCCAGGACGATGTCCCCCAGCTTGCCGTTGCGGTCCGGCGTGTGCAGTTCGGTGCAGATGGCACCATAGGTGATCAGTTTGGCCACCATGCCTTTGGCATTGGTCAGCGTGTAGAGATCCACCGCCTTGCCATCCGGCGTCTTGCCATACTCGGATTTCTTGATGGAGCCTTTGCCTTTCTCCGCCGCCTGGGCCGAGAAAACCAGGGCGGAAGAGACCATGGAAACGAAAAAGATGCTCAGTGTTTTGCGCATATGTCAGTCAGTATCTGTTTTCCGCATCCTCGCAAAACCAAGGCTGAAACCAAGCAAAAAAACGGGCCGGCCGATTGCCCCCAGCCGCCAGGCCCATAAAAGCCAGGGCCGGGCCTATCCGTTTCCCGCGGGAACGGCCGTCGGCCGACCTGCCCGGAAGCTGGAAAGGGGAACCGGGAGGCGGAGCCTTTGTTTCGTTGTCTTTGCCTGTGGCCATGCTCACTGGCGGCTGGCGGGGACCGTTTTCCCCATCCGCCTACCGGATCATGGCGTAAATCGGTCCTGCCGGCCAGCTTTCCATGGACTGTGTTGACACCATGGGCTGAAAATTTGCGTGGCGCCGGGGAAAAGGGGGGGGCCATCCCCGGCCAACCGCCAAAAGGCGTTTGAATCCATTTCCAGCCATAAGAAAATAACACTGTTAAGGCACTGAGACACTTAAGTTCTCACCCTTCTTATCCTTCTTATCCTTCTTGCCTTATTGTTTGTGTTCGGTAGCTGTTCGCCAGTTGTTCGCGAGCTGTTCACTTACCTGTTCGCCGTTCCGGATGGCATCCCCGTAAAGAACTGCCATTGAGCGGCTTCGGCGGCCGGTTACCTGTTCGATCTGCGGTTCGGTTTTTGCCTGTTTCATCCCCGGCTCTTTTTTTCTGGAGGCGGGCGGATTGCCTGCGGCGGGTAGGGGGATGCGATCGAGAGTCGCAAGGGTGCGTTTACAACTGAACGGTTCGCCAATCCAATACGCGTAGCGGCCCCTGTGAGGACCCGGACCATTCGGGGGACAATGCGGTTTGCAAATCCCAACTGGCGAAGGGCTTGGTTTTCGCCAGTTCCCGATCCGCCTGTTTACCTCGGCGGTTTGCCCTGGGGGCGGGGGCCCCGTTCGACAGGCACTGCCGGTGCGGATTATTTCTTCACGCTGAGCACGCCCCACAGGCCAAGTTTCGGGATCACTGCCTGGGAATCGGTGATGCTGATGGCCACCGATTCGCCCTCCGGCGCATCCAGCCGGGCCTCACCATTGGCCGGAATCCCAAGGACGGCGGTGTCCAGCTTGATTTTGACTCCGGTGAGCGGTTGCACATCGTCGAGGCCCGCGTCATATCCGTAGTTCAGCAGGTGCAGGCAGAGCCTGCCGCGGTTCACGCGCGGGAGCAGCCGCACGGTTCCGGCCACTTCCGCCCGCACGGCTGGCTTCAGGGCGGCCACGGCTTGCTCCACCGTATCGAAGATGGGTGTGCCGGGCGGTTTTTCCGCCAGGGTTTTCCGGTCCGCTTCATCCAGCGCCTGGGGCTTGGGCGCCAGCAGGGCGCGTGCGTGCCGCACGCCTGCGGCCGGCAGGGGGTGGTCCACGAGGTCGTCCCCCGCCACGAGCAGGTCATAGGCAAGGCTGGCCTGGGCCAGCTGGTTGCAGGCCTTGAACCAGAAATCCCGCTCCTTCATGAAGGAGCGGTGCGGCAGGATCACCGTTACGTCCGCGAATGTCTCCAGGCCGTCGAACAGTTCCGCGTGGCGCCGCACAAACTGGTAGAGCGGCGCGAATTTCTCCACGGGGCCCTGGTACCAATGCGTTCCTTTCTCCGTCGTGTAGCACCATTGGCGGTGGGGGGTCATCAGGTAATTGCCCGCCGCGTAGGAGAGCGCGATCCAGCCGCGCACCAGCCCGGGCAGGTTCTGCTCTTTGATGAAGGCCCAATCCTGCCCGCTGGCGGTGGCGGCCAGCGGCCGGCCCATGGCGTCGGCGAGCCGGTAGGCGACGAGCGGCAAATCGCTGAGGCGGCGCTGGTGCGCCTGGTGGTCGATTTCCGCGCTGAAGAAATCCAGGGCCTGGTAATCCACCAGGTGCCGGGGCCACAGCAGGCCCGCATTGGCGCTCATGGGCACCGGGTGGCCGGCGGCCTGCGCGGCCTGCGCACGCAGTTCCTTCATGAAGCCCGCCGCCGCCCGGCATTGGTAGATCTCCCAATGCCCCCACAAGGGGTGTGCGCTCACGGGTTTTCCGGCCCCGGGCCCCGCCCGCCATTGCGCCACCGCCGCCCGAAAATCGAAGCCGTCGGGATCGCCCAGCCCCAGCCGCGCTTTTTCCCCGGCCGGCAGCGCGCGCAGGTAGGCGGGGAACTCCGCCACGCAGCGGTCGCAGAAACAGGCCCCGGTGAAAAGGCCGCCCGCCGTGCCCAGGTGGTCGTCGATATGCACCCCCGCCGCCCCCGCCTGCACGGTTTCCAGCACCCGCTCGCGGATGTATTGCTGGAACTGCGGCTGCCGGGTGCAGCACCACCAATAAGGGATGCCTTGGTGCTGGTGGTCGGTCAGCCAGGGCACTTTGATCGGCTGGCCCTGCGCATCCCGGCAGAGGCCCTGCTCGTAGGTGTTCGGAAAGCGCTCGTAATACCGGGAGAACTCGGTCACCATCCCCACGCTGCCGAAGAACGTCACCCCCCGGGCCGCCGCCAGGGCTTTGGGCGTGGGCTTGCCACCCCAGGCGAGCAGCGTGGCCCCATACGCCTCATAGGTCTCCCGGCCCGCCTCATACATGAACGGCACCGCCGACCGCGCCAGCGTCTCCGCGGGCGCCAGCTCCCCGATCAGCAGCACCGCCCCTGCGTGCCAGGCCCGGCCCGCGAACCGCTTGGGGTCATCCATCTTCTCCCCCCGCTGGGCCAGGATGCGCGCCTTGTCCGGCTCGTCGGGTTGGATCTCGATGGCCACGGTGTGGAGGGTGTCGGGCAAACCCTCGCCGATCATGAATTTCGACAGCCGGTGATAGGTGCAGAAGGAATCGAAACGCGGCACGATCCGCGCCGGCTGGTCGTCCAGCCGCACCGCCAGTTGGCCGCAATCCGGCCCCACCAGATCGTAGATCCCGGCCGCCGTGCCTTTGAACCGGAAGGTGAGGGTGTCCCCCGCCTGGCCCGCCGTCCAGAGCCCCGGCAGCCGTCCGGCGAACGAGGCCGCCAGCCGGTGGCCGGCCTCCAGCTTGCGCCAGCCCGGTCCCAGGGTCGCCTGGTCCAGCGGCGCCATCCGGGCCGCCTGCCAATGGTCCGCGGCGAGCGGCACGCCCAACTGGTGCGGCTGCCGGGCGGCGCGCCCGCGCATCCGCTCCAGGCCCCGCACCACCGCCTGGCAATACAGCTCATGGCCCGTATCCACATAAGGATGCACCTCGTCCGGCGAGAACACGATCTTGCCTTCCAAAGCCTGCTTTTCCGCTTCCGTTGCGGGCTTGGGGCCTTTCAAGATCAGCCGGCCTTCCCGCGCCAGCCGCGCTACTTCCAAACCCATATGGATCGAGGGGATCCCGTAGTGGTCCGCCACCCGCTCCATCACGCTCGCCGCCCGGGGGAATTTGCCCGTATTCAGGGTCTCCACCATGTTCCCTGTCAGCGTATAGGCGAAGCAGATGTCGCAATCCGGCAGCCGGGCCCAGGTCTGCCTCACAATTCCCTCCATGCACCTGACGATCTGGGCCGGCGGGGCCCCGGAGTCATTCACCGCAAACTCCACAAACAGCAAATCCGGCTTCCGCGTCAGCACATCCCCCTCCAGCCGGAACACGCCCAGGTCCGATCCCGTCCCGCCAATGGCCGCGTTGATCTCGGTGATGGGCGTGGCCGGGTACTCCTTTTGGAACCAGGCCAGGGTCTTGGGCCGCCAGCCAGCCTGCGCGGTGATACTGCCGCCCAGGTAGGCGATCCGCAGCGGCTCGCTGCGTTTCAGTTTGTCGAACCAGTTGGACAGCCCATCCCGGTCCCGGCACTCCACCGCCGCCACCAGCTCCTCCTTGGGTGGCGCTTCCCCCGCGACAGCTCCGCTGCCGCCAAACCACGCCGCTCCGAGCCAGAGTCCGAACAGGATTTTATTCATAAGCCCAGATTACTCCCCAGGCTTCCTTCCGAGTCAATGACATACTGGCACACGCTGCGGCTTGGACCGGCGGGGCGGATTGAAGATTTTCCCATTCCGCTTCGGGGCAGGTTGGCCCATGGCTCCTGGCCGCCGGATTGGGAGCCAGATGGATCCACGGACCCCTAACCTCCGCTTCCTGGCGTCGGCGACTACCCATGTTGGGCTTGCTCCTGCAACCGAAACTGCCGCCGCCCCACCGCAGGTAGCCGCCGAGGTAACGAGACGGACGTTGGGCGGGCGGTCTTTTCCGGCCCTGGCGACGACTCCACAGCGAGGCAAGACGGTCCACCCAGCCAAACCCGTGGCGCGCCGAGCCAAGGTGTCGAGACTTTGCCCGGCCCGGCGGTTAGCGGCTGCCGGTGGCTCCGGAGCGATCCGCCCGCAGGAGGCGCTGATCGTCTTCGATGATCACCCGGAAGCCCACGTTGTAGATTTTCTGGTAAGCCGGGTAGCTGAGCCGGGAGCTGGACCGGCAGTTCTTGGGGCGGTCGCGCCAGGAGCCGCCGCGGACGACTTTTTCGCCCGCAGGGCCTTCCGCCTGCCAGGCGTAGGGATAGGGCTGGAAGGTGGAGCGGGTCCATTCCGCGGCGTTGCCGTGGAGGTCGTGGAGGCCCCAGGCGTTGGGGCGGTAGGAGCCCACTTCGGCGGTGACCAGGCTGCCATCGTTGAAGCGGTTGTCGCGGGGCACCAGGTCGGGCGCTTTGGGCCGCCAGCCTTCGTCGGCCAGGCGTTTGAGGCTGGCATCACCCAGGTTGGCGAAGGCGGAAAAATCGGCTTCCGGCCCGCCATAGTGCCACGGGGTGGCGGTGCCCGCGCGGCAGGCGTATTCCCACTGGGCCTCGGTGGGGAGGTTCACGCGCACCCCGGCCCGGGCGGAGAGCCACTGGCAAAAGGCGAGGGCCTCGTCCCAGGAGACACGGACCACCGGCTGACGGGGCTGATTCAGGGGCCAGCCCACATAGGCGTCGCTGAAAATCCAGGAGGTGCGGTGTTCGAAGCGGCTGTCGTGCCGGGGATCGAACTGGCGGTATTGCTCGTTGGTGACCTCGAATCTGGCCATCCAGAAGGGATCGCGGATCTCCACCGCGCAGCACGGCGTTTCATCTTCGCCCCCCTGGGGATCGCCCATGATGAAGGAGCCGGCCGGGATGCGCACAAATTCCATCCTCAGCCCGCCGCCCAGTTCCAGGGAACGCGCGGCCGGCCCGGTGGCCTCCTGCCGGGCCTGCGCGGTGGCCGCCGCGAGCGGCCAGCCGGCCAAGGACGGCACGGCCGCCACCGGCCGCGCCACGGGCTGGGGCCGGATGGGCTCCACCGGCGGGGTTTCGGCGGTGGGGATCGCTTCGGCGTCATCGTCGATGCCGCCGTAGGCCCGCCGCAGCTCGAGGCGGCGGGACGGCTGGCCGGCGATGGGGATCCGGGTGGTCTCCTTCCAGGTGCCGTTGCAGGGGGCGTTCAGGTCGATCCACGTGATCAGCCGGTCCCAGGCCCCGGCATCCAGGCGGACGCCGTGGTGGCCTTTTTTCAGCATCTGGACCAGCTCGGAAGTGTCGGCATGGAATTCCTTGGGCGGGAGCAGGTGGAGGTCGCTCTCCAGGCCGCCCACGCGCACGAACTGCCGCAGCGCGGCATAGGACGGCTCGAACACGCCGCTATATTTGCCCACCAACTGCTCGCGCGGCTGGCCATCCACCCGCTTGAGCTGGGGATTGCCATGCTCGTAAACGACGAAGCCGCCCTGCTCGGCGCGGAGGTCGATCTGTCCGTTCCCCGGGGTGGCGCGGTCATGGCAGGCGATGCAGTAACGGTCCAGCATGGGCTGGACATCGCGGGCGAAGCTGAAGCCGTGGAGCGGTCCGTGCCAGGGGGTGATCTCCCGGGGCTTGCCTTTGAGAGCCAGGGTCGGGCGTGGGGTGGGGGAGGAGTTCTGGCGCTCGTGGCAGCCCACGCAGGAGAGGTTTTCGCCGGGCATGGCGGTCATCCAGCTGCGCATCAGCGCCAGAGCCTTGCCTTCAGCGTCGAGGGGTTGCACGGAAATGGGGGTGCGGGCGGGGATCCGGAACAGGGCCGAGCCGTCGCCTTCCACGGGCACCGTGCCCAGCACCCGTTTGACTTCCCAGGGACCGTTGGAGCCGACCCGGTGGTCGATGCCAGCCACGCGCTGGTAGCCAAAATGGTAGGTGAACAGGCGCAGGCTCTTGACGGTGCCCCGCGGCACGCCTTTCAGGCCGGGCCCGGCGTACACATCCTCGAGGTAAACCACGGCGGTGTTTTGCTCCGGCTGCACCTTGTCCGGGATCACCGGCGGCCGCGGGGTGGGGCGGAACGGGCGGGGCTCGAGCAGTGCGTAATCCTCCTCCTCCCGCACCAGCACCCGGTTGTCAAACACATCCACCAGGTAGAGGCCCCAGAGCGAATCCGGCTCGGGCTTGCAGGCGGCCAGGAAATATTTTTCGTTGAGCGGCCAGGGGTGCAGGTATTTGGGCCAGCTATGCTCGGTGAGCTTGTCCTCGATCAACGGCTCCACACGCTGGCCGCGCCCGGGAATGCGCTGCACCACCCCGTCGGTTTCCTGGCGGCCTTTTTGGGGATCGAACACCACCAACTCGCCCACGCGGCCCTCGTGGTGGCCCGTCACAATCCCGGCGATTTGGGTGGGGTGGCCGGGGATGGAGCGGGCGAAAAACACCGCGTTGGGCCAGTAGGAATTGCTGCCGTACACCTCCATTTGGCCGGTGCCGTCCGGATTCATGCTCATCAGCACCCGGTTCCAGACATGGGGAGTGTCCGTGTAATCCCAGCGCAGGTAAAGCACCCGGCCATCGGGCATCAGGCTGGGCGTGTAGTCGTGGTCCTGTTCGAAGCCCACCTGGCGGATGTGCCGCCCGTTGGGGTCCATCAGATACATCATGCCGACGATAACTCCGGCGTTGCAGGGCACCCCTTGCAGCGGGGCGGTGGAGATGAAGAGGATGTTGCCGTTGGGCAGGTAGATGCCGCTGTAATTATGCACATCCGGGTGCTCGCCCGGGGTCAGTTGGCGGACCTGCCGTCCGTCGGCCGCCAGCTCATAAACCTGCCAGCGCCGGTTGGCGTCCGGCATGGAGAACAGCATTTTCTCCGCGGTGAAGTGCAGGTCGATGTCGCTGATCAGCCGTTTGCCCGGGGGGCGGTGGAGGGTTTTCAAAGCGCCGCCGGGGCGCACCGGGGAGAGCACGCTGATCTCGTTGTCCCAGATATCCAGCCAAGTCATGGTGCCATGGCCCCAGGAGCTTTGGCGCGGCATGCCCACATATTCCCCCAGGCCGCGGTCCTCCCACTGGCTGCGGCGCGGCTCGCCGACCGGCCTGCGCTTCACCAGCAGGAGCTGCTCGAAATCCAGCAGCGGGTTGGCCAGGAGCGCCTCATCGCGCAGGTCCCGGAGGCCGGCGGCGAGGCGGGCCGCCTGTTCCCAGTGGGCGGCCGCCTGCTCGTTGAACTCCGCCAGCGTGCGGGAGCGGTCCGCCACCAGTTCAGCCAACCGCCGGAGGTAGTTCGCGCCCTG
>CAIMWS010000159.1 GCA_903845125.1 uncultured Verrucomicrobiota bacterium | reverse complement strand
TCATCCAGGAAACCGTGGATGCCAAGCTCACCAAATCCCAAATCGTGGATGTGATCGATCAGGCTGAACCGGGGATTAATCCGGTTCGCCCCAATGTGCCGCTGAATATCGCTTTGGGTATCATCGTCGGTTTGGCAGTGGGTATTGGCTTGGCCTTCTTCATTGAATACCTGGATACCAGCGTCAAGACGATCGATGACGTTGAACGCGCGCTGCAGGCGGCGGTGGTCGGAGTTATTCCTCAAAACGTCGGGTTCCTGCTTCAGGAGGGGCCTGACAGCCCCCATGCCGAGGCTTATCGTGTGTTGCGCACCAATCTCCTGTTTGCCCGCAAGGATGAGCGTTTCAATACGCTCACCGTCGTGAGCGGCGGCGCTGGTGAAGGCAAATCGACCACGGTGTTCAATCTGGCCACTGTCTTTGCCCAGAACGGCCAGCGGGTTCTGCTGGTGGACTCCGACCTGCGGCGCCCCAGCCTGCACCGGTTCCTCAACATTTCCAACTCCATCGGTTTGACCAACTATCTGCTCAAACAGAAAACTCTCGAGGAGGTGGTGCAAACCACTGCCTTGGCCACGCTGGACTTTCTACCCAGCGGCAAGCTGCCCAGCAGTTCGCTCGGCATCCTGAATTCCACCCGGATGAAGGAGTTCATCCAGGAAGTGCGGAAACGCTATGATTTCGTGCTGTTCGATTCCCCGCCCATCATGGGTGTCAGCGATGCCTCCGTGCTGGCCAGCGAGGTGGATATGGCTCTGCTGGTGGTCCAGTACCGCAAGTATCCGCAGATCATGACCTTGCGCGCCAAACAAATGGTGCAGAAGGTGGGGGGCAACCTGCTCGGCGTGGTGTTGAACAACATCAATATCTCCCAGGATTCCTACTACTACTATTACAGCGGTTACTATTACGACTACTATTCCTACGGTTCCAAGAAAGGTGAGGATTCCGAAGGCAAGGCTGAGGAAGATGGCAAGAAACCGGGGGAAAAGAAGGATTCCACCGAATCCGCCAAGATTGACCTCAAAAAGAAATATTAATTGCTGTTTGCATCCGGGTTTGCATAATATGCGATTTATGAAGGACGTTTGCACGATGGTGAAATGGTTCGCTACGGTCGTGGGTGTGGCATCCCTGTTGTTGGTTTCCGCCGGATGCGAAAGCTCCGGGCCTTCGGAAACCAAAACCCCCAATCCGGCGGTTTCCGGTCCGGTTCCAACCACCGGAAACCCGGCGGCCCCTGCCGCCGCCACGGATAACACTAAACTGCGCCCTGGCGACTTGGTGATCGTGGTCTGTGCGGGGGTTCCCAATCCGCCGGAGCGGTTCGAGGGGCGCGTGGATGAGAACGGTTTCATCAACATGGCCATGATCGGTGCCATTCGCGCCCGCGATAAAACCATCGCCGATCTGCAGGCCGAAATCCAAAAAGCCTATAAGAAGTTCTATGTCGGGTTGACGGTGGTGGTGAACACGGACGCGCGCGCTTTCTTCGTGGACCGTGAAGTCAGGAATCCCAGCAAACAGAATTACACGGGTAAAATCACCGTGCTGGGCGCCATCGCTTCCGCCAGTGGCTTCACCGAATTCGCCAATAAGCGCCGCGTGCAGATCATCCGCTCCAACGGCACCATTGAGTATGTGGACTGCTTGAAGGCCCAGAAGGATCCCAAGTTTGATGTCGAAATCTTCCCGGGCGACCGGGTGATCGTCCACAAACGCTGGTTCTAATGCTGCAGATCGCACTGTTGACCGGCAAAAAAACCGGGCCGATAGCCGTAATCAATCGCTTTCCTTGGATCATCGGCC
>CAIMWS010000158.1 GCA_903845125.1 uncultured Verrucomicrobiota bacterium | reverse complement strand
GAGCGGAAGACGGCGGTTTTGAGGAGCCGGGGAGCCGGCGGGGAGGCCTTGGGGGAGCTGTTGAAGGGGGATCTGGACTGGATCGTGATGAAGTGCCTGGAGAAGGATCGGCGGCGGCGCTACGAGAGCGCCAGCGGATTGGCGGACGACATTGAGCGGCACCTGGCCAACGAGCCGGTGCTGGCGCGGCCGCCCAGCGCGGCCTACCGGCTGGGCAAGGCGATCCAGCGCAACCGGGGGGTGTTCGGGGCTGTGGCAGCCATCTTCCTGGCCTTGGTGGCGGGCATTGCGGTGAGCACCTGGCAGGCGATTCGGGCGACGAGGGCTGAAACCCGAACTGAAAGGATAGCGGAACAGCTTCGCAAAGAAAATTACGCGGCGGATATGCATCTGGCTGGCAATGCCTTCGAAAGCGGGCTACCCGACCAGGCAAGGAGAATTGTGGAACGACACCGGCCTCAAACAGCGGCGATTTCCAGCAACACCCTGAGCGCCCATGTGGATCTCCGCGGTTGGGAGTGGCGCTATCTCTGGCAGCAAATCCGTCCCGAGGAACAATCCATTTTCTTGAAACAGGAAATGGGCATTGGCAATATAACTTTTTCACCGGGTAATCGCCCCCGGTTCGCCGCCCTGGTTGCCGAAGGGCTGAAGATCTGGGATTTTGCCAGGCGAACTGAACTGAAGATCTTAACCCCACTTAGTTATGCCCGTGGCCTCGTATTTTCGCCCGATGGCAGATGGCTGGCCTGCGGCGGGGACGGAATTCGTGTTTGGGATGCCGCCACTTGGAAACTCCAGATGGAAGAACCCTCCCAGCTCACGGACTGGGGACACTTGGTCCATGACGTTGCCTTTTCTCCCGATTCACATCTCCTGGCTGGTGTATTGGCGTCACGAGTGAAGATTTGGAGCGCACCGGCTTTCAAAGAGTGGATTACGCTGCCCGCTTTCTACGATTTCAGTAAGGACGCATATGTCTGCTGTATGGCTTTTTCACCGGACGGCCGCACCCTTGCCTATGGCACTTCCAATAACCTCGTGCAGCTTTGGGACACGGTAACCAAGTCACCCACCTTCCTACTCACCGGCCAAAGCTCGAAAGCAACGACTCTCTGCTTCTCGCCGGACGGGCGAAAACTGGTGTCAGGGACAGAAATTCCCGATTCCTGCGTTCGAGTTTATGATTTGGATTACCCCGGAGCTTTCCATGTGCTGATGCGTGCCGATACGGATTTGGTGATCATGAAAACCCGGTTCTCGCCCGATGGGAAACGCTTGGCCATCGCCGGCAACGGTAATAAAATCCAGATCTTCAACATGGAGACGAGGCAGGAGATCTTCATTTATCGCGGGCATGTCGGTCCGGTTTGGGACTTGAATTTTTCCCCGGATGGGAAATGGCTGGCGAGCAGCTCTGTAGATGGCACCATCCGGATTTGGAATGGCGACCCGACCGCTCCGGAACCGGACCAAAAGGCGATCCCAGCTGGAGTTAAAGGGTGTTTTCTCTCGCCCGAAGGGGAAACTCTGCTCACGATTTATACCAACAGCACTTTCAGCCTATGGCGCACGGCGGCACTCCAGGAAGAACCTCGCCTGCCGTTTCCCGGGGCGGTCAACAAGGTGGAACACTATGATGGAGTTCCCTTGGGAGCAGCAGTGGCGCCTGAGGGAAAGCGCATCGCTTATACGCGCCCCGATGGTGCGATTGTCGTCTGGGACGTCGCCAGCCGGCGCGAAGTGGCCTCCATAGTGCCCACGACCAATGGTTATGGCCCCATCCGTTTTTCCTACGACGGAAACACCATAGCCTTTGCGCTGGCCGATGGCGCCGAAGTCTGGAACGTGGGAGCCTCGACGAATCGCCTCGCCTTTCACATCCCTGATATTATGATATTATCGTTCGATTTTTCGCGCGACGGAACGCAACTGGCTGCTGGCGGCAATGATTCGTATGGGGAGGTTTGGAACCTGGTTGAGCAACGCCGGATCGCTCAGCTCCATCCTAAACATCCCCAGT
>CAIMWS010000157.1 GCA_903845125.1 uncultured Verrucomicrobiota bacterium | reverse complement strand
CGGATCCGCAAGGGCCGCCGGCGGGGACGGAGCGGGTGGTGCGGGGGGGTGCCTGGCGCAGCCGGGGTGAGGATTGCCGGTCGGCGTGGCGGACGGGGACGAGCCGGTGGAACGCGAACTTTGCGTTGGGCTTCCGGGTGGCGCTGGGGCCGGTGGCAGGGTATGGGCAGGGGGTGATCGCCGGTTCGGTGGTGTGGCAGGGCGGGGAGGAGCCGCTGCCGGAGGTGGCGATGGGGCTGTATGACCTGGAAAATCCGCCGGTCGGCAACGAACCGGCAGCGTGGCTGGCAACCACCAGGACCGGCTTGGACGGGAGTTACGCCTTTACGAACCTGCCGCCCGGCCATTACGGGGTATGGCCGCTGGAGACGGCCGAGGTCGCTGGCTTGCAATTCCAATGGGAGACGAACTCGGCTTCGCCAAAGGTGGTGCTGGTGGCCGGGACGAACACGGTGAATTTCACCGCCGAGGATCTTTCGCTGTTTGAGGGGGATGCCGCCCCCCTCACCATCACGATTTACTACGATGCCACCCGTTACACCAACGGCTGCCAGTTGGCAGTGCATCGGCGGTATTTTAGTGACTGGTTTGGCCACCACGAATGGTTTGGCGCCATCAGCAATAGCTGCACCTGGAATCACACCAATACCGTTCATGGCCTGGGGTGGATCCAGCTGCAGGAACCCGCTGGGGCATATTGGTTCTTGAACGCAGCCGGCCGGGAAAACGTCTATTCGGTGGTCTTGCTGCCGGCCGGGGGGGCGGCACCAGTGGGCACGTTGATATCCCTGCCGATGGAGAAATACCCGACGAAGGCCATATTTGCGTGGGACGTGGTGGGCGGGCGCGGTTCGTGGCTCAGCGCGGGCCTGGCCGCGCCGGTGGCCAATGCGGCCACTCAACTGGAGTTCCCGGGCCGGTTCACGGCCCAGTGGCAGGCATTACCTGGGGCGTTTGGGTATGTAGTGGAGGTGTCCACGCAGGGGAGTTTTACGGAAAACAATGGGCGGCCCACGCTGTCCATCGACACGGGTGCCGCCACCGGGTGGGCGTTTGATTTGCCGGAGGCCATCGGGAACCGGTTTCCCTATTTTTATCGGGTCATCGCCTACGGGGACCATGTGTTAAGCCCCTATTCCGCCGTGGTGCGGGTGGGCTTGGACGGCGTGGCGGCTCCGAAGGTGCTGCCAGCCAGCGGGGTGACTTTCACCGGTTTCACGGCCAACTGGGCTCCCTTGGCCGGGGCCTTGGGATACCGGCTGGATGTATCAGCGGATCCCCAATTTGTCAGTTATATCCTGCAGGATGCGGATATGGGCATCAACACGTCCTTCAGCCTGGCCAGCCTGGCGTTTGGAGGTTACTACTACCGGGTTCGGGCGGTGGCGGAGGGGTTGACCAGCGCCAATTCAGCGGTCATTTGCGCTAATTTTCCCGGCCTGGTATGGATACCGGCGGGCACGTTCACGATGGGGATCCCCACGGGTGTAGTATACAGTTCTTACTCGGAAAGTCCGCCGACGGTGGTGACGATAACCAAGGGCTTTTGGATGAGCCGGTGTGAGACCACGCAGGCGGAGTATGAAGCGGTGCTGGGGAACAATCCCTCTTATTTCAAGGGTGATCCGCAGT
>CAIMWS010000156.1 GCA_903845125.1 uncultured Verrucomicrobiota bacterium | reverse complement strand
TCAAGCTGGAAAAGGGGGGCACGTTCGCCCGGGTTCCCGCATAGACGGCGATGGCCAGGACCAAGGCCGCGGCCCATTCCCATCTTAATTCCGTGGCTTCCCCTAAACGGAGGCGGAAATAACTGACCAGCGGCCGCCAGTTGAAAACGAGGTGCAGAATGGTCGCCAGCAGGAACAGGGCGCTGAAAGTAATATGCAGCCCGGCCCACTCGGATTTACGGAGCCCCAGGAGCGCCCAATTGGTCCAGTTGGCCACCCGTCCAGGCGGGGCCGCAAACAGGATGATCCCGCTTACGAGTAAAACCACGAAGGCCGAGGTGATGAGCACCGAAGTGAGTGCCCGGAAACGAAATTTCAAGCGCCGGTTGACAGGTTGGTTCATAGGATTATTGGCGAGATCAAGCCGATAACATCAGCAACAAACTGGCGCCGGAACAAACCCGGCGCCAGTTTAATTTAATCAGCCAGGCATTTTACTGGCGGCTCGACTGGGTTTTCTTGGGGGCGGTCTTGGGCGCCTGGGGAGCGGCACTGGCCGGCGTGCCGGGGTTCAGGCAGGTGCCGTCCGCACTACGTGGGCCGGTCCCGTCCCGCAGTCCCCGGCGCATGCCCATGCCCATTCCCTGGCCCGCTCCGTTACCAGCGCAGCGGCCCTGGCCCATTCCACAGCCCCGCGGGGTGCCGGTGAGGCACATGCCGCCGCGTTGCTCGATCTGGGCCAGCAGGGCTTCCTCTTCAGCCGTAAGGCCTCCGCTCTTGGCCTTGGCCTGCAGATCCGCCACGAGCTTCTGCATGGCGGCCCGGTGTTCGACGCGTTGTTCAGGAGTCAGGGTTCTTCCGTAACCCGGTTCGTTGCCCAGCGGGCACACCGCAGTGGGGGACTGGGCCGGGAGGATGAGGGTTGAACCGCACAGCAGCAGTGAGGCCACGATCGCTTTGGTCAGATTCTTCATAACTTTTGTTTTCGTTGATGTTTTCTCTTTTCTTTTTGAGCGGCGCCCATTGCGTCGTTCCAATAACATCAGACCCTATGAACATGAACCGCAGGCCCGGTTTCAAATTACAGTTGTTTAATTTGCCTTCCGGGTTTGGGCCGGTGGCCCGGGCACCAAGCGATGGAACCTGTGGCCCGCTGCCGCTGCCTGGCGCGCCGGGTCAAGGCCAGGAACCAAATGCAACGGATCGGCGTTTGACTTTAACCCCGGGCGTTCCAATAAAGGAGGGGAAAACGGAGCATCGCGATGAACAGGCCAATATCTGCAACAAACCGAAAAGGCCGGTGGGAACGGCTGGCATGGCTGGCATTATGCATGCCTTGGATCGTCTGCCTGGGTGCCGCGCCACCCGGAGCGGCGCCACGGTTCACCCTGGCCACCTATAATGTGGAGCGTTATCCAGCCGAAGCCGCCGCCGATGATTCGCGCAAATCCGAGGAGTCCAAAGCCAGGGTCCGGGAAATGATCGCCGCCTGCCAGGCCGATGTCCTGGCTCTGCAGGAAGTGTGCGGCACCAACGCCTTGCTGGAGCTGCGCCGGGATTTGAAGGCCGGGGGATGCGATTACCCGCACTGGGAGCTGATCACCGGCTACGATACCAACACGCAGGTGGCCGTATTGAGCAAATTCCCCATCACCGCCGGTTCAAATACCAGGCGTTGGCGCCAAACGCCACCAGGACCACCCCGGAGATCAAGAATGCAGTAGCCTACCCCGCGGATGGTTTCAATCAGCTTGACCGGCGAAGCGCCGTCAATTTTCTTCCGCAGCCGCTGCACATGGACGTCCACCAAATTGGTGCCGGGGTCGAAATCGTAATTCCAGACTTGCTCGCAGATCTGGACGCGCGTGAAGACACGGCCGGGGGAGCGTGCCAGTTGCTCCAGCAAGGCAAACTCGCGGGCGGTCAATTCAATCCGCTGCCCGCCCCGCATCACCTCGCGGGTCAGCAGGTTCACGGTGAGGTCTTCGACCACCAGCAGGCTTTGCGGGGTGCCCGTGGACCGCCGCACCACGGCCTGCAACCGTGCCACCAGTTCCTCGATAAAAAACGGCTTGGCGATATAGTCGTCGGCACCGAGGTTTAATCCTTCCAGCCGCTCATTCAACTCGCCCCGCGCGGTCAGCAGAATCACGGGCACGCTCCTTTTCCGGTCCCGCAGATTCCGCAGGATGCTCAGCCCGTCCCGGCCGGGCAGCATGATGTCCAATTCAAGCTGGAAAAGGGGGGCACGTTCGCCCGGGTTCCCGCATAGACGGCGATGGCCAGGACCAAGGCCGCGGCCCATTCCCATCTTAATTCCGTGGCTTCCCCTAAACGGAGGCGGAAATAACTGACCAGCGGCCGCCAGT
>CAIMWS010000155.1 GCA_903845125.1 uncultured Verrucomicrobiota bacterium | reverse complement strand
GCTCGCAGCTCGCCCCCTGCTCGATTTAGCTCGCTTCCGGACGCCAAATCTTTAGAACAAAAAAGAACATGAGAACTGGAGTTCATCGACCCTGCTTACTCAGAGTTCTCCGGTGTCTTTTTCCCGTGAGTCAACGGGAGCTGCGGGTGCGGTGTGCCGTCCAAGTAACCAGGCGGGTCAGGCGGCGATGCCGGTTTTCAGATGGTTGGAGTCATGGAGGCGATCCCAGCCTTCATCCCGGCTGCGTATGCACGGCTTAACCTGCGCGAAAAATTCCTGCTGCATACGTTGGGCCTCCTCTTTATGATCGGTGCCATGAACTTGAAAACTGTTGGCACCGGCCTTTTCCTGGCTTGCACGCTGGCACTGCAGGCTGCTCCCGCCCCGGCGGACACCGCGGAAGCCATCCCTGCCTTCGGCCTGAACACCCGGGTCCTGTTCCAAGGGGATTCGATCACCGATGGCAACCGCGGGCGCAGCCCGGACCCGAACCACATCCTGGGCCACGGGTATGTGTTCATCATCGGTGCCAAGTTTGGCGCCGATTTCGCCCCATCGAACCTGGTATTCATCAACCGCGGCATCAGCGGGAACACCGTGCTGGACCTGGAGCGGCGATGGCAGGTGGACACGCTGGACCTCCAGCCGGACTTGCTCAGCGTGCTCATCGGCGTGAACGACCTTGGCCGCAATGTGTCCCCCGCCATGTTTGAGCGGACCTACGACCAATTGCTCACGGGCGCCAGGACGGCGAACCCCAAGCTCAAGTTGGTGCTCTGCGAGCCGTTCACCCTGCCCACGGGCGGGAAAAAGGATAACTACGAGCCCTGGCGGGAAGCCATGCGCCAGCGGCAGCAGGCCGTGGAGCGGCTCGCCCGGAAACACCAGGCCGCCCTGGTGCGCTTCCAGAAGGTGTTCGACGACGCCTGCCAGCGGGCCCCGGCGGAGCGCTGGATCTGGGATGGCGTGCATCCGACCTACGCCGGCCACCAATTGATGGCCGACGAATGGGTGCGCTCTGTCCGCGAATTCTTCAAATAGCTCGCCGGGATCCCCAGATCCTCGCCGGCCCGGCCACGGCGGAAATGTCCCGTGAGCCCGCAGGACAATGCCGCCCGTGACGCCCTATTCCTGCTTCCGACGGGCGGCCGCGTTGGCCGCGCTGGAGTTTGAGATGCTTGCGAGGAGCTGAAAAACTGCGCCGGCAATACGGCCAAAGCCGCCCACAACCTGGGCATCTCCGAACGGCCGAGGGGCCTGCGCATCAAGAAAGTTGGCATCGATTACCGGCCTTTTTGCCCAACCTGGGCAAACATCCACCACGGAGTGAGCCTGCTGGGCGATCCGGCACCGGTGCAGTCTGCGGCCCGTGCGCCGGCCAGATCCGGACCAGGCAACCGCGTCAGTGATCGTCGGAAGCCCGGCGCCGCAGCCGCTTCTTGGAACTTTGGCGGGCTTTGTCCTGCAGGATGCGCTCCTGGATCCCGCGGGGGCGCTTCCGTTTTTGGCGCCGTTTCTTCTCGATCAGCGCGCGCTCGGCGGCGCGGGCCTGGAGCCGCGTTTGCTCGATCTTGTCGAGCAGCAGTTCCCGCGCGAGCAGCCGGTTGGCAGACTGGGACCGTTCGCTCTCGCACCGCACCTGCGTGCCGCTGGGCTGGTGGATCAAGACCACCGCCGTGGAGGTTTTATTCACGTTCTGGCCGCCGGGTCCGCCGGAGTGGGTGAACTTCTCCTCCAGCTCATCCTCACGGATGCCCAAAGCGGCCATCCGCGCCTGGATTTTTTCGTTGTCCATGGGCTTTCGCTTCTTTTGTTTTCTTCGTTTTCTTCGGTGCTGTTAAAACCGGATCCCTGCCTGCTCCGTGCCACTCAGCCGGGTCCGGGCCTTTGGCGCCGCCGCGCCGGAGTGTGTTCGCCGGGCCAGTGCCGATCCGTCCCGGCCTGCCGGGATCACGGGTGCGCCTGGCCGCCGGTCGCCAACAGAACCTGTGGGTCCTTTGCCGCCGGGTCCTTAAAGCCCGCCCAGCAGCCGGTGCAGGGCCTCATGGGCCGCCATCAAACCATAGATGCCGGTGATCGTCGGCAGGCTGCCCAGTGGCTGGCGCCGCCGGCCGCGCTCCAGGAAATCCGGCTCGGGTTCGCCTTCGTTGCGGGGCAGGGCCGCCGGCCGTTCCAGCGAATAGACGCAGGTGAAATCCACCGCCACCCCCAGCCGGCGCAGCCGCTTGCGGACCACCCGCGCCAGGGGGCAGGTCTGCACCTGGGCCAGCGGCCCCGTCCGGATCAAGGTGGCATCCTGGCGGCGCGCCGCGCCCATGCTGGAAATGATCGGGATGCCCCTTTGGCTGGCGGCGGCGAGCAGCTCCACTTTGGGCACCAGCGAATCGATGGCATCGATCAGCAGATCCGGTGGGCCGTCCAGCACCGCCGCCATGGTCTCGCGATGGATGAAGCAGCGCAGCGTCTCCACGGCGCAGGCGGGGTTGATATCCCGCACCCGCTGCCCGGCCAGTTCCGCCTTGGGCTGGCCCACCGTGGAATCGAGCGCGTAGAGCTGGCGGTTGATGTTGCTCGGTTTGACAATGTCGAAATCCACCAGCCGCAGCCGCCCCACCCCGGCCCGCGCCAAACCCTCCACCGCGTAGCTGCCCACGGCCCCCAAACCCGCCACCGTGACCAGGGATTCACGCAGCCGGCGCAACTTATCGCCGCCGATCTGCCGTTCCAGGCGCTGGAAACGTTCACCCTCGCTCATGGCCGCCGCGGTTAAAAATGCCCCCGTAGCCAGTGCGTGAGGTGCGTGTGCAGCATCAGCTCCAGGCCCGCCAGCAGGGTGAAGACGTAAACCACCTTGATGAAGGCGCCCTCGGAAAATTTCCGGTTCAGCCACACCCCAAGCCAGACCCCCACCGGGATCAGCGGCAGATACCACAGGCTCAGTTCCAGGGTATGGCGGTTGATGATTCCCTTGGCGAAGAAGAACGGCATTTTGATCCAGTTGACCCAGGTGAAAATCAACACGTTGGTGCCCACGTAGATTTCCTTGTGCAGCCGCTGCGGAATCAGGAACATGCTCACGATGGGGCCCGCCCCGTGGGCCATGCTGGAGGTGATCCCCGTGCCCACCCCGCAGGGGACTCCCAACAAATGGTTCGGGGCGAAGGCCCCTTCCGCCCGGAAAATGACCTCCTTGGAAAACTGGAACACCACGAACAAGACCGCCAGCAGGCCGATGCAAAAATTCATCTGCCGGGTATTGAACATGCCCACCAGCTGCACGCCCACCAGCACTCCCACCACCACCCCCGGCAGCAGAAAGGTCAGGTTCCGCCGGTCCCATTTGCCCCAGTAATGATAAAGCGAGAAAATATCCCCGGCGCTCAACAGCGGCAGGATGATCCCAATGGCTACCTTGGCGTCAAACGCCATGGCGCACAGCGGGGTGGTGAGCATGCCCAGCCCACCGCCAAATCCGGCTTTGGACAGGCCGATGAAAAACACGGCCGCCACCGCCAGCAATTGCCTCACAATTTCATCCACTCCCATCGTGTAAAGCCTGGGCCTCGCTCTGTCAGTTAAAAAAGCATGGCCAAAAATTCCAGGGGTGTAAGACAGAAACCTGCCTTCAAGCTGGCTGCGCCTGTGAAACGTGGCGAGCGGCGCGTTGGCCCAGCGGGTGTTTCCCGAATTCATCCAGCCGGCGACTGGCCTGGATACCGCGCGGAGCCAGGACGTTATTCGGACCCCGGTTTGCCTCAAGCGCAGGGATTGCTGTTGCACCTCGCCCTGGCATTGAGCGCAAGCGGGGGACCCCGGGGAGCATGGCCGGCCCGGCTCCTGGTCCGCGATCCGGCCGATTCCCACCAGTCCCGCCAGCGTCCAAAACTCCGGCGGGAAATTATTCCCAAATCAACAACAAAGCTGGCTTGACCGCTTTTGTGGGGTCGTTTATAGATAGTGGGCCATTGGGGCCGTTTGGGTGATTTTGGCGGACTGGATTTGGTGTGTTGGTTTGCGGACCTTTCCAAGGTGTCCCGCAAGCGTCACGCTGTCCGGTCTGTCGGGAGTGTAAAACTGACTCAAAACCCTCAATGCGAATGGTTTGGAAAGGTGGCCGAGTGGCTGAAGGCGACGGTTTGCTAAACCGTTTTACGGGTAACACTGTAACGGGGGTTCGAATCCCCCCCTTTCCGCCATATATCCTACTCTTAATCAATAGGTTACAAATCGTATCATCCTTGGGAGTTTATAAGGATTTCACCTAATCCCGCCGACATCCGCCGACAAATCGCCGACACCTCTTGGCTTCCCGCACACACCGGTTACCCGGTCCAGTCATGAAGATAATACGGAAAAAGTTATCCCAAGATAAGAACCTATATCCGTCGCAAGGGTCCCAACGGTTCATGGAACCGTTGGGGTTGGTGGTTATTGTATGGGGTTACTGCACTTCTCTGATTCGAAAATACCTGCCGGTGGATACCACGTCAAAAGTTTGGGTGATGGTTACCCTGTTGACTGGAAAGGGACTGCCGACTTGTGTCCAATTCTCAAGGTTGCTCGAAGACTCCAAGACTAAAGTGGGTGTGTTAATTTGTCATGTTTGTAATAATCCATGACTTGCATAACATAAACAGTCTTTCTGGTATGCATTTGCTATTGGGAAAGATGTGTAACAACTCTTTATGTGTTAGCAATCTGGTGTTTTCACAATTGATACGTGCCTGAAGCCAGCATTTCTCCTTGTTCATAAATCCAAGTGAAAAGTTGTAGTGAAGAAATGTTTTGATCGATAACGGGAGAAATGCAAAGAAAGGAATATAAAAATGAGGTTCTATAGGGAAGCTTCGACAAGGAGTTTGGATGAAGTGGTAGGTTCCTAATTGGCAAACATTGCTCGCAAACGCCTTTTGTGCGGAAAGATCACCAACATGTTCCAATAATGAGTTACTGTGTACTATATCGTAATGGGATGAATGAATTGATGAGACATCAAGGGCATTTCCCGAATAGCTTTTCATAGCGATACCAGCTATGGTCTTTAATTCAGCATCAATAGTAAGTATATTTACTATTTCGATGATCTCGATAATATCTATTGGCATGTGGCAGGCATTCATTTGCCAAAATTGAAATGTGCCGCCAATGTCTAGGATTCTTATTTTGCCTTTAAGCAATCCGGTTTTGTAGAGTGATTCGATGAGAGATGCGAAGAATCTTACTCTTCTTGATCTCGCTTTTGCAGATAACGATTTTGGATTATTATGATCGCTTATCATTTGTAACCTTGGTTCACGTATCGTTGAGATTGGATGTAATCGATGCCATCAAAAAGAATGGCCGATATTGCAGTTCAATGTCTATCAACAGTCAGTGTCGCACCTTGCGCTGTCCCATTATTCCCATTCCCGTTCTCATCACTCGCATTGCCATTGAACGGATAATACGCCACGAGTCCATTAGTCATAAATGACGGTTGTCGAGCCTGTCCTATGGAAAAAAACTCTAATAATATCAGAATTGCCAGTACATTATTGATGCTTATTGTATTTCCTTTCTTCAGCCTTGCTTCAACCACAGTACAACAAAAAAGGTGTATACTTAACGCACCCTTTCCGAGGTGCCGCCAGGCATCCCATCAAAGAAGCACGCCAAGCCGCACCCGGGTGGGTGCGTGTTCGGTTGGTTCTTTGATTTAGAGAACTGGCGGTTTTCGGAAAGTCCAGCAGCCGAAGCTACGCTAAATATGTATTTGTTGATTGTTTTGTTACATTAATATTTACCGATTCAATATTATGCCTACTGTATTTGGATCAAAAATACAAGTCCAAAGTGATTGTTAAAAAGTATTTCTAATCGATCGTCATCCACCCCAAGGTTATATGAAAAAAACCGTTTTTTATAGGAACTCACCACACCTGTGCATTGAGGTAATAAACTAAAGGAATCGCCGACCGGTTTTGTTGAATGAATGGAAACAAGGATAGCAGGAGTTCCAAGTGGTTGCAGTGGAATGAAATATGCAACAAGTTTGCTAAACCGTTTTACGGGTAGCACGGTAACGGGGGGGGGAACCCCCTTTACCGATAAACCTCTTAACTCACTGATTACCAGTGGCTTCGTTATTTGTTCAAAATCGGCGTTAAAAAGTCCCAACGCTCAGTCCTGACCTGACGCATCAAGTTAAGATGGGACATTTCCCGCCTGAAAAAAATACCCTGATTCTCGTGGGAGCAGGTTTTTCGGAAACATCAAAGGCCGCGTTTTTTGAGAGTGGCACGTTTAAAACATCCTCAATTCCGGTTCCAATAAGTGGGAAGGCGCGGACGAAAAGGGCCTTTCCCTGTGTCGGTGCAGTCCGGTTGCACCACCTTGGCGGCCCCAATCCCCCGGGCCCGCCAGGCCCATAAATTCGGCTGGATTCGCCGGTGGAGGGCCGATAATATGACAGCGTGCCACAATAGGATTGTGGATAATGAGGCTAGGGGCCAGGAATGAAAGCATCGGACCACCATACCGAGACTCCATTGCTACGGAACTCCCTCTGGGTGAGTTCCTTGTTGTTTGGTGTGGCCTATTTCGGACTCGCCTCGATAGGTCATGTCGTTTCGCGCCACGACCAATTCGTTTCTTTCTGGCTACCCAGCGGATTGTTCGTGGCCACGCTTCTTTTGCACGAGCCCCGCCAGTGGCCTTGGTTGGTGCTCACCGCCCTGCTGGCCAACCTCGGCTTTGACCTGCTGAATGGGCAGCAGCCCAGGATCAGTTTTTTCTTCTTTTGTGGCAATTGCCTGGAGGCTCTCGCGGGTGCCTGGCTGACGCGCCGCTTCGTGGCTCCACAGCCGGGCATATCCTCCCGGCGGGAGGTGGTGGGTTTGCTCTTTTTTTCCGCCCTTTTCAGCACCGCTTTGAGCGCTGGTGTCGGGGCCACAGTGGTTACCCGCATGCTCGGCGGGGATTCCTTCGGGCACGTGTGGCTGCTTTGGTGGAGCGGCGACGTCATAGGCGTAATGCTGCTGGCTCCGCTGGTGCTCAGTTGGCTTTCCCGGCCCGCTGGAGCCCCGATTCCATCAGCTCAAATCAGTGAAGCCCTGGCGCTTCTGGCGGGCTTGTGCCTTTGCGCCTCCTATGTCTTCCAGGGTGCATGGCACCCGGATTTTTCCCTGAAATACCTGTTGGTGCCTTTTGTCCTCTGGGCCGCCTTGCGGTTTGGGATCTGCCTGACCACCGTCGTCAACCTGGTTGTAGCCCTGATCGCCTCTTGGTTCACCATGGGTGGGTTGGATCACGCTTCCGCCATCGGTTTGTCCCCGCGGGAGCAAGTCTCCGCCCTGCAATTATACCTGGCAGTGATAGCCCTGACGGGATTGATCCTGGCGGCCGTGGTGTCGGATTGGAAGCGGGCCGAGATGGCGCTGCGGAACAATGAGCAGAACCTGCAGTCCTGGTTTAACGCGATCAACGAATCGGTCTGCCTCTTTGATCCCGGCGGCCAGGTGCTGGCCGCCAATGAGACCTTCGCGCAGCGCCTGGGCAAACGCACCTCGGACTGCATCGGCGCCAACATTTTTAGCCTGGTGCCTCCGGAAGTGGCGGCCCGGCGGCGGGCCATCGTGGAGAAAGTGCTGCAAACCGGGCAGCCGGCCATCTTTGAGGATGAGCGCCAGGGACGCTGGCTCCACCACCGCATGCACCCGGTTTTGAACCAGGCAGGCTCAGTGATCCGCCTGGTGGTCACCGCGATTGACATCACCGAGCGCAAGCGGTCCGAGCAGGAGTTGTGGCACAAAAATGAGCAGCTCGAAATGGCCCAACGCTCCGCTGGCGCGGGCATGTGGGATTGGGACCTGGCCACCGGAAAAATTGAATGGTCGCGCGCCTTGTTTGTTCTCTTTGGCCTGGACCCGGACCGGGCCGAGGCCGGTTTTGACGCCTGGCGGCAGGTGATCCACCCGGAGGACCGCCAGCTCGCGGCGGACCGCGTCGGTCAAGCAGTCCGGGACGGCACCCCACTGGCCAGCGAATACCGCGTGTTGCTTCCCGGGGGCGGTCTGCGCTGGATCAGCGCCTTGGGGGACACGATCCGGGGTGGCGACGGCCGGTGCACCCGCATGTCCGGCATCTGCCTGGATATCACCGGGCGCAAACGCGCCGAGGAGACGCTCCGCATTTCGCAGGCCACCCTGGCCGCCATCATCGACAGCACCGCCGATTTGATCTGGTCGGTTGATAAAGACTTTCGCCTGCAGGCCTTCAACCAGAGCCTGCATGACTACTATCTCCACCAACGCCACATCCGGATCGTGCCTGGCATGCTGCCCGAGGATATGCTGCCCACGGCGGAGTATGTCCAGCTTTGGCGCGGGTTTTACCGGCGCGCCCTGGTGGATGGCCCCTTCCTGGTTGACTACCAAACCTATTCCGGCGGGCGGTTGCTCCGGTTGAGCTTCAGCACCCTCCGGCAAGGAGACGAGGTGTTTGGCGTTTCGATTTTTGCCAAGGATATCACGGAGGGCAAGCGGGCCGAGGAGGCGCTGCATAAAAGCCAGGCTCAGATCGCCCAACTGCTCCAGTCCACCGATCAAGGTATCTACGGCATCAACCGGGATGGAACTTGCACTTTCATTAACCGGGCGGGCATGAAGATCCTGGGTTACTCCTCCGAAGAATGTATTGGCCGGAACATCCACGATCTCATTCACCACAGCCATCCCGATGGCTCACCCTATCCGGCGGAAGCGTGCCCCACCTACCACGCCATGTTGACCGGGGAGGGATCGCGCATTGAAAACGAGGTGTTTTGGCGGAAAGACGGGATTTCTTTTCCCATCGAATATTCGTCCTTTCCCCTTTTTGAAGACGGGCAAATCCACGGGGCCGTCATTGCCTTCTCGGACATCACCGAGCGCAAGGCCTTGGAAGCTCAATTGCGTCAAAGCCAGAAGTTGGAGGCCATCGGCCAGTTGGCGGGCGGGGTGGCCCACGACTTCAACAATATTATGGCAGCGGTAATGATGAATCTGGGCATGCTGGAGATGCGCGATGATTTGGACCCGGAAGTCATGGAGTCGATCAAGGAACTCCAGGTGGAAATTGACCGGGCGGCTACTTTGACGCGGCAGTTGCTGATTTTCAGCCGCAAGTCGGTGCTGGAGAAAAAGGTGATCGATCTGGGCGAAGTCGCGGCCAATCTGCTGAAAATGCTCGGGCGGTTGATTGGGGAGCACATCCATCTGGAGTATGCCTCAAGGGGAGAACTGCCGCTGGTGGAAGCCGATGTGGGAATGGTGGAACAGGTGTTGATGAACCTGGCGGTGAATGCCCGCGATGCGATGCCCAAAGGCGGCACGCTGGCCATCAGCCTGGAGGCGGTAAATGTGGATGCGGAACGGGCGCACGGCCGGGAAGGAGTCACTCCGGGCACCTTTGTGCGTATCTGCGTGGAGGACTCTGGCTGTGGCATGGATAAAACCACCATGGCCCGGATCTTTGAGCCGTTTTTCACCACCAAGGACGTTGGCAAAGGGACGGGCATGGGATTGGCCACCGTTTACGGTATTATGGCGCAGCATAAGGGGTGGATCGAGGTGGAAAGCACACCGGGCTGCGGCGCCACGTTCCAGGTGTTTTTTCCCGCCTCCCAGCGGGAAATGGCCAAATCTGCGCAACCGCGTGACACCTTGCCGGCCAAGGGCCATGAAACCCTGCTGGTGGTGGAGGACGAGGCCAGCGTGCGCCGGGTGCAGGCAAAAAGTCTGCGGAACCACGGTTACCGGGTCTATGAAGCTGCCAATGGCCCGGAAGCCTTGGAGTTGTGGCGGCAGCACGCCCGGGAAATCGATTTATTGGTTTCCGACATGGTGATGTCTGAAGGCATGACCGGGGTTGAATTGGCTGGGAAGCTGAGGGCGGAAAGACCGGGTTTGAAGGTCATCCTTTCCAGCGGTTATAACCCCGAAATGTCCGGGGGCGACTTTTCCGCCCCCGCCGGGAATATCAAATACCTGCAGAAACCTTATCCCATCAAGGCCCTGTTCCAGGCCATCCGGGAATGCCTGGCGCAGCCCCCAAACCCGCCCTGAAGTTTGAGGGGCGTATTTTCAAGGTGGCGGCCCGGAACCGATGCGGATTGGGGCCTGAATTGGCGGCTTTCCATCCGGGTTCCGGGATCCGCGGGCCGCTACTTCAGCTCCGGCGGCACGTTCCCATACGACCAGGGAGCTGAAAACGGCGGCGCCTTGGGCGGCCGGGGAACGGCCCCCGGCTTCAACTGGCGGGCCAGTTCCAGGGCGGCTTCGTTCAGCCGGCGGCCGGCCTCCGGGGTCAGGTTGCTGTAGCTGGTCAGGCGCGTCTCATAGCCGCCCCCGTGTTCCCCCAGGGCTTCCTCCGTGGGGATGTAGCCGATGCACCCGTTGGCCAGTTCCACCGGGAAGGTGAAGGCGAATCCGCACTGCCTTTTCAGGTCCAGGCCGAACTGGCAAAACACCTCCCCCGGATTGGTGAGGAAGACGGCCGGGCCCACCTGGATGGCCTGCACTTCCGCTGGCATCACGGGCTGTTTCGCCAAAGCGGCGTCCAAAAGCACGATTTCCTTGGCGAAAGTCCACTCCGTATGGCCGGCCTCCTCCAACTTCTTGAGGACGATTTCCCGGCAGCGTTTCACCCGCTCCGGATCCGGCACCCGCCGGGGCAGTTCCAGCACCCGGGCTTTGGCGTCCACGGGGCCGATGGCTCCCGGCTCCAGGCTGGCAAGCACCTTCACCACCTCCGCCCCCACCCGGCCGCCGACGAATTGGCCCGAGCCTTTGCCGTAGCGGTAGTTGTTCGGATCCAGGTTGTCCACCTGGGTGACATCCCCGGCGAATCCCTGCAGGAACACCACCACCACCCCGGGGTGGAACGCTCCCCGCACGACTTTTTCCAGGTGGTAAATCCAGTTGGCCGAGCTGCCGGAGGTGCCCGTCGTGGCGTGGCAGGCGTAGTTTACGAGGCAGCCGAGGAGTTTGTCCTGGGTATCCCAGACGCCGACCACCCCCACCTGCGGATCGATGGGGCCGGCAACCTCCTGGATGTCCGGATTGCCCTTGCCGGGGTGGGTGAAGGTGAGCCCGTTTTTCATCCGGAATCGCCGGTTATAAGCCGCCTGGTCTTCCTGGCCTGCGCCGACCGCGCAGCGGGCCTCGGTGCGGGTGGCGCTGGCCCGCTCCACCGCCTCCACCATCCGCGTCCGCACCAGGTCGAGGTAGGCGGCGTCCGCGCAGGATGAATCCTGGTAGGCCAGCTTGCGGACCAGGTCCGTGGCGCCGTCATACTCTCCCGGCTGGACCATCCCCACCGGGCCGGACGAATGCGAATGCGAGGCGCCGACCAGCACCGCTTCCGGCGCGATCCCGCACCGGGCATGGATTTCCTGCCGCGCCCGCTCCACCAGGGCCCGGGGCACCATGAGCGCGTCCACGCCCACGAAGGCCACCTGCTTTTGGCCGTCGTCAAACACCGCCGCCCGCACTTTGCACGGGTCGCTGAATTTCTGGTGGAATGCCTTGCCGTAACCGCCGGGTATTTCCATGCCGGCCGCGGGTGTGATATCCCCTTCGGCAAAGCCGGCTTTGAACAGGGATCGGGGAGCTTCCGTCGCTTGGGCGGCCAGGAGGGGCGCCAGCGCCAGCGCGAGGAACAAGGAGGACTGTTTCATGCCCCCATACAACAATCCCCCCGCCGGGCTGTCCACCCCAAATTCAATACTTCCGCGGTTTGAAATTCAACGAATTGGCGATCGCCTCCGTCATCCGCCCGAATGGCCTGCCGAATGCGCTCTCCAACCCGGCCCCCACCCTCGTTTTTTGCCTTTACTCCCAGCTCTCGGCCCTAAGCTCCCGGCTCCAAGCCGACCTCGGACCTCCGTCTTCCTCCGGCTTCGGACCTAAGCTCTCGGCTCTAAGCTCTAAGCTCTTTGCTCCGGGTTGCGCCTACTGCCCATACCCTGCCGCTCCGCCAGGTCCCTGTCCGATGAGCTGTATACCCAGCCTGCTACTGTTAAGTTAAGTTGGCCGGCGATTTTTTTACCATGGGGCAACCGGCGTAATTTCTGTGGCATCTTTGGGGGCGGCATGCTAGGAAAAGCACTGTTAATGGAAATTATTAAGCCGGTCATTCTCACTCCCGTTGCCGCCGCCAGGTCCGGCGGGCGGGAAACTCGGTTGGCTGGGATTGGCTGGAGGTGGCGGTTTCGCCCAAGGGAGGGTAATCACAATCGTTTATGAGTGGAATGCATCAACATCATCATCCGGTTCACAAAGATAACGGCCACGAGGGCGCCCTGGATCGTTTTCAGATGGTTATCGCCATCGCCGTCACCATCATCGCCACCTTGTCGGCGCTGGTCGGCTTGAAAAACAAAAGCACCAGCCTGGCCATTTCCCTGTGCCAGGTCCGGGGCAATGATCTGTGGTCCTGGTACCAGGCCAAGAGCGTGAAACACAGCCTCGCGGAGGACCGGGCGGATATTGGCCGGACCGAGCTGGAGGATCCCCAAGTGGATGACGCCAAAAAGAAATATTGGGAAAAAGTCATCGCGGACCGCAGCCAGCGGATGGATCGCTATAAAAAAGAAATGGAGGAAACGCGAACCAAGGCCGAGCACCTGGAGTCTCTGGCCGCCAAGCTTACCGCCGTGCACGAACAATACGAGCTGGCGGAAATGTGCTTCTATATCGCCATTTCCACGATCGGCATCGCCGCTTTGATCCGTGGCAAAAAACTGCTCGGCCTCGGCATTTGCCTTTCGGTGGTGGGGATTGCCTTCGCGGTGTTCGGATTGATTTCAGGCCTGCATTTGGTGCTCCATTAATCCCGCGCCCCGTTGGGCGCCAGCGCGAGGAACCAGGGGGACTGTTTCCTGCCCCCATACAATCATCCCCCCGCCGGGCTGTGCACCCCCAATTCAATATTTCCACGGTTTGAAATTCGGCGGATGGGCGATCGCCACCGTCTCCGCGGAGGATCTCCGCCCAAACCAACCCTTCCGGCGCGCCTGACGGTTGCTTTCCTCCCCCCTACTCGAACGCCGTCACCGCCCCGCCGCCACCGCCCCGTACCAGGTGGGCTCCCGGTATTTGGGGAAAAACTCCCGGAACCGCCCCCAATCCTCCACCCGGTCGTTCACATTCCCCACTTTGAAGGCAGCCTGCATTTCCACCACGATCGCCACGGCGCCATTCACGAGCAATAAATCGATCTCCAGCTCCTCGCCTTCCCGGGCGGTGTACAGGCGCCGCCTGGATTGCCAGTTCACTGATGTGCCAGAAGTTACCAGCCGCCCAGGGCGGGCAAAGGAACGCGCCTGGATTTCGGCGCGCTTGACCGGGGGAGGCGGTTGGCCCATTTTAAACCGCTGAAGGAAAGATACTATGGCCCTGACTGAAAAAGCGCTGGCTGAATTGCGGCAACTGACCGCGCCCGAGGCGGTATTGACTGCCCAGGCGGACTTGATCCCGTATTCCTTTGACGGCACGGCTGCGCTCAAGCAGATGCCGGAGGCGGTGGTGTTTCCGCGCACCACGGAGCAGGTGTCGGCGGTGGTGAAATGGGCCAACCAGGCCCGCACGCCGGTGGTCACCCGGGGCTCGGGCACTGGCCTGAGCGGTGGGAGCATCCCGGTGGCAGGGAGCGTGGTGCTCTGCACGGTGAAAATGGACCGGGTGGTGGAGTTGGACACCCGCAATCTCACCATCCTGGTGGAGGCGGGCGCCACCACGCAAGCGGTGGCGGATGCCACGACGGCGGCGGGCCTGTTTTACCCGCCCGATCCCGGCTCGATGAAAATCTCCACCATCGGCGGCAACGTGGCGGAGAATTCCGGCGGGCTGCGCGGCCTGAAATACGGGGTGACGCGCAATTACGTGATGGGCATGGAGGTGGTGCTGCCCCAGGGCGAGGTGATGTGGCTGGGCAACAAGTGCGTGAAGGATGTGGCCGGGTTCACCCTCAAGGATCTGTTCGTGGGGTCGGAGGGCACGCTCGGGATCATCACCCAGGCCCTGCTGCGGCTCATCCCCAAGCCCGCCGCCAAGCGGACGATGCTGGCGACCTTCGCCCAGATGGACCAGGCGGCCGAGTGCATCTCCGCGATCATTGCCGCCCAGATCATCCCCTGCACGCTGGAATTCCTGGACCGCACCACGATCCACTCCGTGGAAGCCTACGCCCACATCGGGCTCCCGCTGGATTGCGAGGCGCTGCTGCTGATCGAGACCGATGGCCACCCCGCCGTGGTGGAGGAGGAGTCTGGGCGGATCGTCGAGATCTGCCGGCAGTTCGGCTGCCAGCGGATCAGCGTGGCCAAGGATGACGCCGAGGCGGCCCAGTTGGCCAGCGCGCGGCGCACCGCCTTCTCCGCCCTGGCCCGGGTGAGCCCCACGACAATCCTGGAGGATGCCACCGTGCCGCGGAGCGAACTGGGCCGGATGATCCGGTGCATCCAGGCGGTGGCCAGTAAATACAACCTGCGGGTGGGCACCTTCGGCCACATGGGGGATGGCAACCTGCACCCCACCTTCCTCACCGACGAGCGCAACCTGGAGGAGATGGCGCGGGTGGAAAAAGCGCTGCACGAGATCTTCGCGGAGGCGCTGCGGCTCGGCGGCACCCTCACCGGGGAGCACGGGGTGGGCCTGGCCAAGAAATCGTTTCTGCCCAAAGCGCTCGGCGACCACCAGATCCGCGTGATGCGGGAGCTGCGGCAGGCGCTGGATCCCCGCCAGATCCTGAACCCGGGTAAATTATTTGATTGATGCCTGAACGACTGGTCACGGACGTATTGACGAAGCCGGACGCCGCCCTGGAGGTCACCCTGCGGCCGTCGCTCTTTGCTGACTTTGTCGGTCAGGCCAAAGTGAAGGAACGGCTGGAGATTTCCGTGGAGGCGGCCCGGCAGCGCGGGGAGGCGCTGGACCACATCCTGCTTTCGGGGCCGCCGGGGCTGGGCAAAACGACGCTGGCGAACATCCTGGCCAAGGCCATGGGCGCCAACCTCAAATGCACCAGCGGCCCGACGGTGGAAAAAGCGGGCGACCTGGCCGGGTTGCTCACCAACCTGGAGGCCGGGGACGTGCTGTTTATCGACGAGATCCACCGGCTCCAGAAAACCATCGAGGAATACCTCTATCCGGCGATGGAGGATTTCAAGCTGGACATCCTGATCGACCAGGGCCCCAACGCCCGCAGCGTGCGGCTGAACCTGCCCCGGTTCACCCTGGTGGGGGCCACCACCCGCAGCGGCCTGCTCACCGCGCCCCTGCTCACCCGGTTCCCGGTGCGGGAACGGGTGGACTATTATCCCGCGGAGCAGCTGCAGCAGATTGTGCTGCGCTCGGCGCGGCTGCTCAGCCTGGAGATCGATGAGCACGGCGCCTTCGAGATCGCCCGCCGCAGCCGGGGCACGCCGCGCATCGCCAACAACCTGCTCCGGCGTGTCCGTGATTACGCCCAGGTGCGGGCGGACGGACGGATCACCCACAAGATCGCCGATCTCGCGCTGGCCATGCTGGAGATTGATCAGAGCGGCCTGGACGAAATGGACAAGCGCATCCTGGAGGCGATCGTGGTGAAGTTCGGCGGCGGCCCGGTGGGAGTCTCCTCCCTGGCGGTGGCGGTGGGCGAGGAGCCGGACACCATCGAGGAGGTTTACGAACCGTACCTGATCATGGAGGGCTACATCAACCGGACCCCGCAGGGCCGGGTGGCCACCGAGCTCAGCTTCAAAACCCTCAATGTGAAGCCGTCCGGCGACCAGTTGCGCCTGCTTTAAGGGGCTGCCCCATTTTTCCAAAGCTGCCGGTTCGCCGCTCCCCCAGGCGGCGGGCTGCCCGGTAGCGTTCGCGAGGAGGCCGGGCTTTGGCCCGTCCCATCCGCCGGCCATGGAATCCCATCCCCAGTTCGTTTCCAACCTCGGACAGTTGGGATGCTTGCGGCCGGTAAGACGCTCCTTCCGTCGCCCGCCGCCACCCGACTTTCGGATGTATTACCGGCCGGCCGCGGACTGCCCCGCCACCGCAAAACCTCCTCGCTACGTTGGCGGCTGGCGGACCAGGTTTGTACCTGCAGCGTGATGTTTCGACTGCCCACCGCGGGTAGCCGCCAACGCCCGGAGGCGGACCCAGACCATGCGTCTGCCCAGGCGGTGTGCAAATCCCGGATGGCGGCGGGTCTGGCGCGGACTGGGCCTGGCTTGGAAATCGCCCACGGCGGATCCCCTCGCCCCGCTGGCGGGGAGAGGGCCAGGGTGAGGGTGCCTGTTCCGGAGCGCGGAACTACACTTCATATATCAGCATAGTATATGTGGCGATTATGTTCAAGCTATTCTGCGACGGCAAAATCGCGTTTTTGCCGTCGCGAAAGTTTTTTGTTTTTCTTGCACCTGCTAAAAACAAAATTTAGTAGTGGATCAGCAGTGCCGGTTTTTTCATCAGCACCGGTGTTTTCAGGGGCGGGATCGGGGGCGCAGAGCAGGGCCGGGAGCGTTGGGTGGCAGGGTAAAAAGAAAAGCGCCGCAGCGGCGGTGTAGCCCAAAACCTGGCGGAGGGTCGGAGGCACCGGTAGCAGAGCGGGTGGTGGCGGGTGCAAGGGCATTGGGGTAGGCTGGCGCAGCACGGGAGGTTTGAAGGCACGGGACGGGGAAGCCATAAAAATGAAACAGAAGTCATGCTTAATGTGGGCGGGATTGGCCGCCTTGGGTTTGGGCCATCTTCAAGCTCTGCACGCCCAGCGGACGGCGGCGGCTGGGGCCGCCGTGGATGCCAACGGGGTGGTGACCTACATCACCGTCACCAGCGGCGGCGCGGGCTACCTGACTGCCCCGGCCATTGTTATTGGTGGAGGGGGCGGCTCCAATGCCACCGCCCGGGCCAGCGTGCTCAATGGCTCCGTGGCCGCCATCCAGATCCTATCCGGTGGTGCCGGCTACACCAACGCCCCCTCTGTGGGCATCGATCCTCCGGCGGCGTTGGTGACGGTTCTGGGCCTGGGCCGGGGGGCGGCGCTCACGCTGGCGGGGGAGATCGGCTCCACGCAGGAGGTGCAGGCAGTGGAAAGCCTGGGGGGCGGCCAGGCGTGGGCCACGGTGAAATCGACCGTGCTGACCAACGGATTGTGGAGTTTCCAGGACCCCAATGCCAGCCCCGGCGGCCAGCGGTTTTACCGCGCGGTGGCACAGGGCGGGGCGCGGCCGGCCACGCCGGAGGGGATGGTCTGGCTGCCGCCGGGAACCTTCACGATGGGCAGTCCGCTGGCCGATCCGGACTATATTGCCAATGAGGGGCCGCAGACCGAGGTCCGGCTTACTCAGGGTTTCTTCCTCGGTCGGAAAGAGGTCAGCCAGGGGGAATATGCCGCTTTGATGCGGAGCAATCCTTCGACCTGCGTCGGGGACAGTAACCGGCCGGTGGAGACGGTGAGCTGGCGGGAGGCCACAAATTATTGCGCCCGGCTCACGCAGCGGGAGCAGGCGGCGGGGCGGATTCCGGCCACCTGGCGCTACCGGCTGCCTACGGAGGCGGAGTGGGAATATGCGGCCCGGGCCGGCGGCACGAACCGGTTTGGATTCCGCGAAGAGGAAATCTCTGAAAATGCCTGGCTGGCTGGGAATAGCTGGGGGGTGGCGCACCTCACGGGAGTGCAGCGGCCCAACGCCTGGGGCCTTTACGATCTGGCGGGCAATGTGGCGGAATGGTGCGCGGATGCCTACGGGCATTACCCCGGCGCGGCGGTGGTGGATCCGCTGGGCGCCACCCAGGGCCAGGCGCGGGTGGTGCGGGGCGGGAGTGGGGTGGCCCCGCGGGCCTTCTGCCGGGCGGCGGCCCGGGACGCGCGAAGCGGGGTGGATTATCGGGACGCCTGGGTCGGGTTCCGAGTGGTCCTGGCCCTTGCCCGGGCAGAGACGGCTGTTGATCCGGCCGAGGCAGGCAGCACCATCAGCGGTTGCGTCACCCTTAAGGACACCGGTTTGCCGGTGCCCGGTGTGGCGGTTTACCTGGTGGATACGAACTATCTGTCTGGCTCCAACTCCTGGTGGAGTGACCGGCAGGGTTTTTTGGCGACTTCCCTGACCGGACAGGATGGGAAATATTCATTCAGCGGGCTCAAGGCGGGCAATTATCTGCTGGCACCCATCAATTACAATCCCGCCTTGGAGGGCCGGTTTTTCTTCGATGAACATTCCGATTCTCCACACCTCAGCCTGGCCCATGAGCCCCGCACGGTCAATTTCGTGCTGGAAGATTCGGGATTGTGGGAGACTGGTGGCGGCTTCGTCTCCGAAATATATCCCATCTCCTATTTGATGCAGCCGCAGCAATTCGATGCCGAACACCTCGCAGAAGTGGCTTTCCGGCTGTTGAATCCAAGGCGGGCAGTGGATGTCTATCTGAAAGGCCAGGTGGCTGGGGAGACCTTGGATTTGCTGGCCTCCACCAATGCGGCGACGTGCGCGGCGGCGCTGGCGCGGGATTTCAACAAGCTCATCCTTGGGCCCGAATGCATTTACGAGCCGGTTCGTTTCGCCGATGTGGCGTTGACCAAAGTCGAAATCGACCTCTTGAACTCCCCCGGGCTGACGACCCGCCAGGTCCGGTGGCTGAACCGGCAGCTTATTTATCGTGCCTTTCACCATCTGGAATGGAAAGCCACAAAGCGCCTGGACTCGGTGGATCTGAACTTCCGGGCTTGGTGGTTGGTGTTTCCTTTCTGGGCTGGGAACGACCGTGTTTACGCCTATAACTCAGAGGTGGAGCCTTATTCAATAAAAGTGGAACGGCGTTATGGGTTTACGAAATTAGGCGTCTATTGGGAGGATAACTGCCTGGCTTTTAACCTCCGTCAGAAAGACGCTTCAGCCACGGAAACAACCCTGAGTGTGTGGGCGGCCTATTGGCCGCTGTCGCTCACGCCGGCCACCATCCAATACGAGTGGGACTTGGAAACCCAGGAATTGGTGCTGCGTTCTCCCACTGGGCGGACCGATTACATCATATGGAAGGTGCGTTGAGGTGTCCTGGCAACGGCTCTCTGCCGACAGCTTTCCCTTGCTTGGCTTGGTCACGCGATTTGGAAACTGCTTACCCAACAAAATAATGAAACCATTAACCATTCTAACCGTGGCCAGCCTGATGTTTGGCCTGATGAGCACGGAATCCCTTTTCGCCCAGAAATCCTCTTTGGCTATCGCCGAATTGAGCGCCAACGGAGTGGTCACCAGGATCACTGTCACTGACGGAGGAGCCGGTTATACCGTCTCCCCGGGTGTGACGATGGGCGGCGGGGGCGGCTCCGGCGCGAGTGCGCGGGCCAGCATACTCAATGGGGTGGTGGTGGAAATCCAGTTGGTTTCTGGCGGAGCGGGCTACACCAACGCCCCTTCCGTAGCCATCGATCCGCCGGACATCCCGGTTTCCACTCTGGATGTCCGCCTGGTTCCCCAAATCACGCTCTACGCTGAAATGGGGTCCACCCAGGAGGTGCAGATGGCCGACACGCTGCAGGGCAACCCGGCCTGGCTCAGCCTCGGCTCCGTGGTGGTTGCCAATAGCTCCTGGTTTTTTTATGATACCAACGCCATTTCGTCCAGCCATCGTTACTACCGCGCCGTGGCCCGGGGTCATGAGCGGCCAGCCACGGCGGCCGGAATGGTCTGGCTGCCACCCGGCACGTTTGTGATGGGCAGCCCGCTTTCCGACCTCGATTTTGTTGCCAATGAGGGCCCGCCAACCGAGGTCCGGTTGACCCAGGGCTTTTTCCTGGGCCGCTGCGAAGTAACCCAGGGGGAATATGCCGGAGTTATGGGGGCCAATCCTTCCACCTTCACCGGTGACAGCAACCGGCCGGTGGAAACGGTAACCTGGGCCGAAGCGGCAACTTATTGTGCCAGGCTGACCCAGCGGGAACAAGCGGCGGGGCGGATTCCGGCCACGTGGCGCTACCGGCTGCCCACCGAGGCGGAGTGGGAATATGCCGCCCGGGCGGGCGGCACGAACCGTTACAGCTTTGCCGAGGCGGAGGTCGATGGGAGTGCCTGGCAGGCTGGCAACAGCCGGCAGGCCACCCACCCCGTGGGCCAGTTGCGGCCCAATGCCTGGGGCATCTTTGACCTTGCAGGGAATGTCGCCGAATGGTGTGGCGGTGTTTACGGGGATTACTCCGGCGGGGTGGTGGCGGATCCCCTGGGGGCCTCAGCGGGCCAGGCCCGGGTGGTGCGGGGTGGGAGCGGGGTGGCCCCGCAGGCCTTTGGCCGGGCGGCGGCGCGGGATGTTCGCCAGGGAGCAGATGTTCGGGACGTGTGGGTGGGCTTCCGTGTGGCGCTCGCCTATGTACGGCCCGAACCGCTGGTGGATCAAACCCCCGTGGGCGGGGCCATCTCCGGATCGGTGCGGATAAAAGGCACCGATTTGCCGGTGTCCGGGGTGATGGTCTATTTGGTGGACACGAACCATCCGGTCGATGCCGGCACCCTCCAAAACAACCGGTCAGCCATCGTGGCCTCCACCGTCACCGGGCAGGACGGGCGCTATTGGCTCGGCAGCGTGAAACCAGGCCATTACGTCGTGGCGGCACAGAAAGCCGATGCGGTGGGCAATTGGCCGATCCTTCCGGAGGACCAATCCAATTCTCCAGTGCGAATTTTGAGCAATGAAACGCGGACCGTGAATTTCACCACCGAGGATCCTCTATTGTGGGAAAGCATGCGGGACCCTTTCCATGTATACATCCACACCATTGCCTATTGGTTCCAAGCGGATCATTTTTACACCAACAAGGCCCTGGCCCTGGCCGCGCGCATCAGATCCTCCACCAACGCCCCGGAGCAGTATCTGCGCGGCCAGTTGCCAACGGAAACCCTGGCCATGCTGTCCGCACCCACCAACGCCGGTGCGGTGGCGGCGGTTCTGGCCCGGGATTTCAATCAAATCATCCTCAACAGCAAGGGTGACATCTACGATGGCCAGACCCAGCTCTGGCTGGCCCCGGCCGATACCCAGGCGCCTCAAAATTCGGAGATTTCCATCCGCCAGATCCGCTGGCGCAACCGGAATTTCCTGCAGAGCGCCTTTACCAACGAGATCATGTCGGTCCAAAAAAAGGTTACTGAAATCACCTGCCTGCGCCGTATTTGGATATTATGCTTTCCGCTCTGGGTCGAATACACCGAAAGCGGCGTGTGGTATAACGTATTGAGCAAATCGGGTTCCGATGAGGTGACCCGGCAGGATATATTCAAGGGCGACTGCCCCTATGGCGTTTGCTGGGGCGTTTGGACCTGGGATAATTGTCTTTCCTACGCCATCGTCCAAAAGGATGCACTCAGCCAAAGAGAATATTATTGGACCATATTTTGGCCGCTGGACAAGACGCCGGTGGATATTCATTACGAGTGGGATATGGAGACTCACGAACTGGTGCTGCGCACGCCTGCCGGCCGCACCGATCATATCATCTGGGAGGGAAGATGAGGCCAGCGCGTATTTACTGATTAGTATGGTAGCGATAAAAACAGATCGGGGCCAATACATATGAAACGAAAATTAATGGCAATGGCTTGGGCAGTGGCCGTTTTAAGGCTCGGGGTTGATGGGCTCTCCGCTGCCCAGCCGATGGCGGCGGCGGTGGCAGCTGTGGCCGGCGGAGTGGTCACGAACATCACCGTGATTGAAGGCGGAACGGGCTATGTCATGCCTCCCCTGGTTACGATTGGGGGTGGTGGAGGCTCCGGCGCGAGTGCCCAAGCCAGCGTGGCCAATGGTTCGGTGGTGGGCATCCGGCTCTTGGCCGGTGGCAGCGGCTACACCAATTCCCCAGCGGTGGGGATCGATCCCCCGGCGGCGGTGGTGGCCACGCTGGGCCTGTGCCTGGTGCCGCAGGTCACGCTGCAGGGTGAGCCAGGCTCCGTCCAGGAGGTGCAAGTGATTAATGCGGACGATTCCACCCAAGCCTGGACCAACCTGGGTTCGAGGTTGTTGACGAACGGGGTTTGGTCCTTCTATGACACCAACGCCAGCCCCGGCAGGCAGCGCCGGTATCAAGTGGTGACGCGAGGGGTGGAGCGGCCGGCCACCCCGGAGGATATGGTTTGGCTGCCGCCGGGATCCTTTCTGATGGGCAGCCCGCTATCCGATCCTGACTATGTTGCCGATGAAGGGCCGCAAACCCAAGTTCGCTTGACCCAGGGATTTTTCCTGGGCCGCCACGAAGTGACCCAGGGGGAATATACGGCGGTCATGGGGACCAATACCTCCACGTTTGCGGGTGACAACCATCGGCCGGTGGAGACGGTTACCTGGGCGGAAGCGGAGGCTTACTGTGCCAGTTTGACCCAGCGGGAACAAGCGGCGGGGAGGATTCCAGCCACCTGGAGCTACCGTTTGCCTACGGAGGCGGAGTGGGAGTATGCGGCACGGGCCGGCAGCACGAACCGGTTCGCGTTCAGTGATGCGGTGGCCGGCGAGCATGCCTGGCAGGGGGGGAATGGCCAGGAAATCACGCGTCCGGTTGGTTTGTTGCGGCCCAATGCCTGGGGCCTCTACGACCTCGCGGGCAACGTGGCGGAGTGGTGTGCGGATCTGTATGGTGATTACCCGGGCGGGAGCACGCTCAATCCGGCGGGAGCGTCGGCTGGGGCCGCCCGCGTGGTGCGGGGTGGCAGCGGCGCGGCGCCGCTGGCGTTTTGCCGGCCGGCGGCCAGGGCGGCGCGGCGCGGTGTGGCTTACCGGGACGCCTGGCTGGGTTTCCGGGTGGCGCTGGCTTATGCGCGAGCCGAACCGATGGTCGATCCGGTGGCGGTGGGGGGCACAATCTCCGGAACGATTTCGCTCAAAGACAGTGGCTTGCCGGCTGCCGGGGTGGCGGTTTACCTGGTGAACACGAACTACACGGTGGATACCAACAGCGTCCCGAACCACCGGCCGGCGATGGTGGCGGCCTCAGCCACCGGGCTCGACGGCAATTACTTTTTCCCCAATGTCAAGCCCGGCAACTATGCGGTGGTGCCCATAAAAACCACTCCGGCCGGGACTTGGAGGATCGACCACGATGGCCGCTCCGATCCACCAGAACTGGCGCTGACCAACGGCATCCGGGAGGTAAACTTCGTTGCGCAGGATGTCTCCCTGTTTGAGGGCGGCCAATTCAAGGTCCAGATTTGGTTGGTCAATGTCCCCACCAATATCGACCACAACGCCATCATGGTGGAGCATAGCCGGCGGCAATGGGCCGTCTGTTTTCCTTTTTTCGGGGCTTCGGTGGAGGTGCTGAAGGCTGCAGTCAGCACGAACGAACCGGCTCGGGATACCCGGGGGTGGGCGTTGGAAAAGTTCAACCTGTCGGCGGATTATGGGTGGAGCTGTGCTTTTTACACTTTGGATAACAGCTTCCTCCTGCGCCTATCCTACCACGGGGTGCTGCACGAGCGCTTGCTGATCCTGCCGGTCAGCGGTTGCCCGGCCGACAATGTTTTCTCCTGGGATTGGTCCACCGGCGAATTGAAAAACACTTACGCCAGCCCGGAAGATGGCGGCCTGGTTTGGGTTTGTCCAGGAACCTTCTGGTTGGGGAGCCCCGCCACCGAAATTGGTCGCAATCCGCTGGTGGAGGGGCCGCCTACCCGGGTCACCCTGCCTCAGGGCTTTTGGATGGGCAAATTTGAAGTGACCCAGGGCGAATATTCGGCGGTGATGACGAACAACCCGTCCAAATTCAAAACCAATGGCGACATGAGCTACCCGGTGGAGTCCTTGGATTGGAGCCAGGCCAGGCAATATTGTGACACCTTGACCAGACGGGAGCGCGCTTTTGGCCGGTTGCCTGCCGGGTGGCAATACCGGCTGCCTACTGAAATTGAGTGGGAATATGCCTGCCGGGCCGGCAGCACGACGGCCACCGCCTTTGGCGACAGCCTGGGCGCCTATCAAGCCATTTTTAATGGCGAAAAGCCTTACAATACCGCCAACGTGGGGGCGGCTCCGGGTCAGCCGGTGCCGGTGTGGTTCCAGCTGTATCGGATCAATCCCTTCCCTTTACCTCCCAATGCTTGGGGCTTTTACGGCATGCACGGCAATGTGGCAGAATGGTGCCTCGGCATCGAGCCGCTTTTCTATCCAGGCACTCCGGTGGTCGGCCCTGCCGGCTGGGGGGCGCCTGTGCTGCCCACATCACGCGGCGGAAGTTTCCTAAGTCCTGGTGTCGATTGCCGGTCAGCGGCCCGTGCCTGGGAAACGACTACCGACCGGTTTTTGCCGGAAACCATGGGCTTCCGGGTGGTGCTCAGCCCGACCAGCTTTCCCTGATGGTTGCTGAATTGCCCACTTGCCAGCCCCAGCTAAGGGGCGGCGTTGGCAGGCTCCCGCCGTCGGTAGTGGCAGCAAAAAATGCTGGACTTAACCAGAGACGAACTTATGAACTTGAAATATTATCCGGTTTGGAATCGGGCCTTGGTCCTGGCTTTGTTAGCCCTGGCGGGTCCTTGTGCCTTGCATGCCCAGCGGGCAGCCAGGGCCATCGCGAGCCTGGGTGCTCACGGAGTCGTCACCAGCATTGTGGTCACTGATGGTGGCCAGGGCTACACCCTGCCGCCGGGCATTGTGCTGGGTGGCGGCGGTGGGGCCGGTGCTTCCGCCGTGGCGGTGGTGCGGGATGGCGCTGTCTCCGGGATTCAAGTCCTATCCGGTGGCGCCGGCTATGGCAAGCCGCCCGCCGTGGGCATCGATCCGCCGGCCATGGCCATTTCCATGCTGGGTATTGGGCGGGGCGCTCAGGTCACCCTCATGGGCGAGTTGGGTTCCACCCAGGAGTTGCAGCGGGTGGAGGCTTTCGATGGCAGCCGGAATTGGACCAGCATGGGTTCGGTGGTGCTCACCAATAGCACCTGGTCTTTCAACGATACCAACGCCAGCGTCGGCGGGCAGCGCTATTACCGGGCGGTTGCCAAGGGGCCGGAACGTCCGGTTGCACCCCGGAACATGGTCTGGCTGCCGCCAGGCGTGTTCCGGATGGGCAGCCCCCTTTCCGACCCCGATTATATTGCCAGCGAAGGCCCCCAAACGGAGGTCCGGCTCACGCAGGGCTTCTTTTTGGGGCGGAAAGAGGTCACCCAGGGGGAATACTGGTCCCTGATGGGGACCAACCCCGCCACTTTCACTGGCGACACCAACCGGCCGGTGGAAACCGTGAGTTGGGCGGAAGCCGCCGCCTATTGCGCCAGATTGACTCAGCAGGAGCAGGCGGCGGGCCGGATTCCGCCCACCTGGCGCTACCGGCTTCCGACTGAGGCGGAATGGGAGTACGCGGCGCGGGCCGGCAGCCCGGACCGGTTCAGTTTTGCCGAAGCGGAGGCCGATGAATATTCCTGGCAGGCGGACAATTGCCAGGGCCTGACCCATCCGGTCGGCTTGCTGCGGCCCAATGCCTGGGGCATCTATGACCTGGCGGGCAACGTTGCCGAGTGGGGAATGGATATCTACGGGGATTACCCCGGCGCGAGGGTGTTGGATCCCATGGGGGCCACTGCCGGGCTTTTCCGGGTGGTGCGTGGGGGCAGTGGCGCGGCACCGCTGGCGTTCTGCCGGGCGGGGGCGCGGGATGCGCGCAACGGGGTGGATTACCGGGACGCCTGGTTGGGATTCCGGGTCGCGCTGGCTTACGCGCGGCCGGAGCCTGAAGTTCAGCAAACCGCGGTGGGTGGCACCATCTCAGGGACGGTGCTGTTCAAGGACAGCCGCCTGCCCGTGGCCGGGGTGGCGGTTTACCTGTATGACACGAACTTCCCGGTCGATACCAACAACCTGCAGAACAACCGGCCCGGTTTTAAGGCGGCCACCCTGACCGGGCAGGATGGCAGATATTGTTTCAGCAACGTGAAGCCTGGTGGCTATGGCGTGGCGCCTATGAAATCGGAGGACGGCCTTGGTTGGCCAATTGCCGTCGAAGGCCAGTCAGGCTCGCCCTTGCTGGTGTCCAGCCAGGATCAACAAACGGTCGATTTTTCTGTTGAGGATCCATCGCTGCTGGAATGGGAAAACCTTCAATACACAGTTGAAATATTTGTTCAAACCAACGGGCTCGCGAACGATAGGAAGCTGAAGGTAGCGCGGCGAAGTTTCTGGTTGTTTGGATATTTCACATACTGGCAGCCCGTTCCCGAGCAGCAATGCGAATGGGATGCCAAGCATGTGGTCCATGGCCTGGCACGGATTCGAATGACTTCCACTTATGGCTATAATTTACTTTTTTATGGCTTGGAGAATGTGTATACATTCACGTTGACATTGCCCTCTGCCCCCGGTTTAGGGGATACAGCTTTGGTTGAATTTCCGATTGCAGGCTGCCCTGAGTTCTCCGTGTTTTTCTGGGATCTGGCTAAAAGCAGCTGCCAGCGCTTCCCAAGCCTGGTTGCGCCCCTTGCCAAGCCAGCGCAGCAGGTTGAGTTTCCCGGCCGGTTCAACGCTTCCTGGCAAACCGTGGCCAACGCGGAAGGCTACGTGGTTGAATTGTCTGCCGACGGCACTTTCACTGAAAACGACGGCCAGCCCACCACCTCCTTCGACGCGGGCGCCACCAACCAGTGCGCCGTTCAATGGGCGGCCACTAATGCCAGCGCCCAGCGTCCTTACTATTACCGGGTTATTGCGTATAACAGCCATGTTTTCAGCAGCCCTTCCCAGGTTGTACGGATCGGTTATGATGCCGTGGCCGCCCCAGCGGTCCAGCCTGCCACGCAGGTGACCTGGGCGGGTTTCACGGCCAACTGGTTGCGGTTGGCGGGCGCCCAAGGATACCGCTTGGACGTATCAACCAATGCCGATTTCAGTGCATTTTTCCTGGAAAACCAGGACGTGGGCAATGCCACCAGGTTCAGTGTGACTAATCTGCCATCCGGAGGAGGGCGGTTTTTCTTCCGGGTTCGGGCGGTGGCGGGGAATGTGGTCAGCCCTGACTCAGCCGTCAGCAGCGCGGTGCTGCCCGGTTTGGCATGGATTCCGTCGGGCACCTTTGTGATGGGCAGCCCGGATGCCGAACCGGAGCGGTTCAGCAACGAAGGTCCGCTAACCAGTGTCACTCTGACTCGCGGCTTTTGGATGAGCAAATTCGAGGTCACGCAGCGGGAATACCTGGCGGTTCTCGGTGCCAATCCCAGCTATTGCAGCGGGGATTTGGATCGGCCGGTGGAGTCCGTCAGCTGGAGCGAGGCGAAGGATTATTGCGCGGGCCTGACCGTGCAAGAGCGCCAGGCGGGCCGGCTGCCGGCGGGATACTTATACCGGCTGCCCACGGAGGCGGAGTGGGAATATGCCTGCCGGGCGGGTACGACGAACAGGTTTTCCCATGGGGATGATTCCGATTATTCCGGTCTGGCCCAATATGCGTGGTATGACCACCTGGGTGGAAACACAACCCATCCAGTGGGGGGGAAAAGGCCGAATGCCTGGGGGTTGTATGACATGCATGGGAATGTCGGAGAATGGTGTCTGGACTGGGATGGGGCTTACCGTGGTGGCAGTGTGACCGACCCTGCGCCCTCGTTTGGATCAGGTACGGTGGCCCGCGGGGGAGGGTGGCCATACCCAGGCCGAAGTTGCCGGTCGGCATTCCGGGATGGTTTCTACCCTGGATTCAAGTCCAACTATTTGGGTTTTCGGCCGGTTTTGGCTCCCGAATAAGCTGGTAGGAACAACGGTTGGCAACAGGAGCGAGCAAGTCCCTTGAGCGGAGATCTAAAACTCGCGGGGTATGCCATCGCTGGATCGTCACAGGGAATCCTGGCGTGTGGCAGGGTAGCAAGAAAAGCGCCGCAGCGGCGGCCCAGCCCAAAACCTGCCGGAGGGTCGGAGGCACCGGTGGCGGAGCGAGCACGTTTGCGGACCTTGGGGAATGCTGGCAGCGGCACTGCCGGTTTGCAGGCATAAAAAGGGAAAACAGCATGAAAAAGTCATTCTTCGGTTGGGCGGGATTGGCCGCCTTTTGCCTGGCCCTGGCGGCCCAGGCCCAGACCCACATCCAAATCGTCCCAGCGCTGGCGCCGCACGGCACGCCGCAGGCCTGGTTGGATGCCAGCGGTTTGACCGGCGATCCGGCCGCCGCCGAACTGGCCGATCCGGATGGGGATGGCCAGCCCAGCTGGCGGGAGTTCGTAGCCGGGACCGGCCCCACCAACACCTCCTCCGTGCTGGTCCTCACGGCCTCCCTCACCGCCGAGGGGCCGGTGCGGTTGGGCTTCTTCGCCGGCCTGGGCCGGCGGTTCCAGGTGGAATCCTCCGACGATCTGCAGGCTTGGACCGCGGTGGGTTCCCCGGTGGTGGGCCAAGGCCGGCCGGCGGCGGTGCTGGATGACCGGCCCCGGGCGGGCGT